>PMWW01000183.1 GCA_003165795.1 Acidobacteriaceae bacterium | reverse complement strand
AATGCCGACATTCCCCGCGACGCTCTGCAGGCGCGGGCGTTTGGTGCAGAAGGCATCGGACTGTGCCGCACCGAGCACATGTTCTTTGCCGAAGACCGGCTGCCGCACATGCGCGCCATGATCCTGGCGAACAACGAGAAAGATCGCCGCACCGCGTTGCGCAAGCTGCTGCCTTATCAGCGCAACGATTTTGTCGGCATCTTCCGCTCCATGGACGGATTTCCGGTAACGATCCGCACCCTCGATCCACCGCTGCACGAATTCCTGCCCCGGCGCGAAGAACTGATGGTCGACATCGCCAAACTTGAACTCACCAAACCAAAATCGCCCAAGCTGAAAGAACTGCGCACCCTGTTAAACCGGGTCGAGCAGTTGCATGAAGTGAATCCCATGCTCGGCTTGCGCGGATGCCGGCTAGGCATCACCTATCCCGAAATCACCGAGATGCAGGTGCGTGCCATCTTCGAGGCCGCGGTCAAGGTCGCGAAAGAAGGCGTCAAGGTCAAACCTGAAGTCATGATTCCGCTCACCAGCGGTCTGAAAGAGATGGCCAATCAGGCGGCCATCGTTCGCCGCGTAGCCGAAGAGGTGTTCGCCGAGAAAGAGCAGAGGGTCGAGTACCTGGTCGGCACGATGATTGAACTGCCGCGCGCGGCTTTGGTGGCGGACGAGATAGCCAAGGAAGCTGAGTTCTTCAGCTTCGGCACCAACGATCTGACGCAGACCACATTTGGCTTCTCGCGCGACGATGTCGGCAAGATCCTGACAGCGTACCTGGCTGAAGGCATTCTGAAGCAAGACCCCTTTGCAGTGCTGGATCGGGAGGGCGTTGGCCAGCTGATCAAGATCGCGGTGGAAAAAGGTCGCGCCGCTCGTCCCACCATCAAGATCGGCATCTGCGGCGAACACGGCGGCGAACCGTCGTCGGTCGAGTTCTGCGCGCAGCTTGGGTTCAATTATGTGTCGTGCTCGCCGTTCCGAGTTCTCACGGCACGACTAGCCGCAGCCCAGGCAGGCGCCAGCGCCGAATTGAAGATGGAAGGCGGGCGGACAAAGTAGCGTGAGTCACCGGCAGTTAGTTGCCAGCGAGGGCTCGGTCATGGCCGGGCCTTTGCTTCTTACATCGTCGCGATCCATCCTGGCCCAGACGAATCCCCAGCGGCATGCTTGAGGTTCCGGACTAGATTTCTCCCAGCTCCGCGCGAACCTGCTCGAGTGCCATCTCGCACTCTACTAATTGCCGGCGCAGGGACGATTTACTGCACGGCCCCGAGACGGTGTTCAAGCTGGCCTCGTAGCCCGCGATTCGCTGCTCTAATAAGGTTTTTCGAGCCGTCAAGTCGTCAAGGTTAACTTTTGCGTTTGTCATAGCCATAGCTTACACAAACCGAAACTGTGTGTCAGTGCGCTGGACGGCTTTCGAGAAGATGATTCGCTGCTTAAGACGGAGCCGCGAATCCACTCTCCGTCAGGCGGAAACCTATGCCGTGTCGTAAGCCGCTCGTCGAATCGTTAACTAGACTCCATCTCATAAGTCCGAAACGCTTCCACCCCGAGTAGCCTCAGGGGCTGAAGCCCGACATTCAAACGACTCGTACGGCACGGCTGAAGCCGTGCCCTTTCAAACCCGATTTATGAGATAGCTTCTAGCAACTGACCAACTGACTACCGGCAACTGGCCACTGACAACTGTTTTATTGCGTTTGTTGCAGCTTGGCAATCAGTTTCTGTGCCAGGTTTGCCTCTGATTCTGACCACAGGACGCGTCCGCTGACGGCGCAGTTCTTCTCGACCGCGGCGGAGAAGGCCACCAGTTTGGCAATGTTGGCGCGCATGTGATTCTCGATTGCCGGGGAGACGTGCGGTCCTTCGTAGACGAACGAGGAGTCGAGTCCAAAGTCGACCTCGATGTGGCCGTCGTCGGTGTAAATCCCTTCGTCAAATTGCAGGCCGTGGACCAGGAAGCGGACTGCGACCGGACGCTGCACCCAAGTCTCGCCCTGCGCGTCGTCGTTTGGAACCGAGATGTCCCAAAACGCCTCGAAGACAAAAGCGAAGTCGTCATGGGCGAACTCGCTGGCCACATCGGCGGCTTCTTCCGGCGAGATGCCGGGATTAAAACGGCGCTCCAGCACCGTCGGCTCCGACCAAGCCACGGGATGCACCGAGAGATAGGTGATACCTTCATGCAACGCCGAGAAGGGGAACTGCCGCAAGACCCCGACCGTGCGCGGCATCATCTCGCCTTCGCGGAAGGTCGGGAACCAGATGCTGAGATAGAGCGAGTCGGCCATCGCGATATTGTAACGCGAAGCTTGGGTAGTACGGCTTCCTTGATGTTCTCAAGGGCCTCATTCTCGTCCTGGCCTTGAGAAACACAGCCGGGAAGAGCGGGGCACTCCGCCACGATCCAACCGTCTTCGGCGGCTTCCAGTGAGACGTGAAAAAGCATCGTTCACCTCCACACCATATTAACTTACTACGGTTCGATCGCCATTTTCGGTCTCACCCCGCTGTGGGGACAGGAGCACGGGTTGACCAGAGCTGGCCGGCCAAAGACAGAGACAGTCGAGCCGTCTCGACACAGCAATCTGGCTACGCGCTCAGCCGCTTCTTGGCCTTGATCTCCTCCAGCAGCGTGTCGATCTTCTGCTCGCGCTCCAGGGCGTCGAGTCTCCCATCAACGTCGTCGCCCATGATCTCGCCCTTGGCCCGGCCCAACGCTTCCTCGCGGGCGACTTTAGTACGCATACGCTCGAAGGTGCGGTGTTCGCCGCCAGGCGTTAGTTGAGCATCGGCCGCGCGGCTCACGGCCCGCGAGCGGCGATGCTGCGCGATCAGCAGGTCGGCCTTGCCTTTCGCCTCAGAGAGCTTCAACTCCAGCCTCTTCAGCGCCGATTTCAATGACTCGACCTGGATCTGCTGGTCGGCAATCTGCTGATCGAAACTGTCGGTCAGTTGCTGAAAGCTCATGGCGCGTTCCAGCGCAGCGCGCGCCAGTTCATCATCTTTCTTGTCCACGGCCAACTCCGCCTTGCGCATCCAATTGGAATGCTTCTCCGCGTTCTCGTTCTTCTTCTTCTCCAGCAGATGGAGGTCAGCCAGCGCGATGGCCACTTGCGTCTTCACCTGTATGAACTGGTTTTCCATGTCGAGGATCACCTGCTTCAACATCTTCTCCGGATTCTCGGCTTTGTCCACCAGGTCATTCAGGTTTGCCCGAACCAGGGTTGCTACACGATCGAGTAATGCCATAACGGACTCCTTATAAGCTGTCAGCCTTCAGCTGTCAGCCCTCAACTTAACTTCGCTAATCGCTTTCGTCCTTCGCCGGAAAGCAAGACAAGCTGTTCTCCGGCAAAGGGACAAAGAACTCTTCTTCGCTAGAACTGCTCGCCGCGAACCGCAGCCAACAGGAAGGCGACGAGCAAGCCTCCCACGGCGCCTATCAGAACTGCGATGTCGTAATGCGTGATGAAGCGCACCATCACGCCCAGCAACGTGCCGATCAATCCAAAATTCACCAGGAACCGCGTACTGTCGTTTTCGGAGTACATAAGCAATCCTGTAAAGTGCGGAGCGAGAGCGCCGCGCAATCGGGGCTAAAGCCCCCGTTTTTGTGGCCCGGGTGCGGCACGGCTAAAGCCGTGCCCCTTCAAAGCCGTGCCCCTTCAAACCCGTTCTGGTATCTTGCACCCGGATTTTGGTTCGTATCGGGGCGCCTGCACGCTTGCCTAAAGGCCAGCTCCACCGAACCAGTCACTGGCCTGCGCCCGCGGCTTTCGCTTTGCCTTCTTCATCGGCCGGCGGAAGCTGATCAGGCCTGGGCGACTTGTCGCCGATGGTCCTGATCTTGCCCAGCAGGTCCGACATCTTCATGCCCGAGAGCGCCTCGAACAATGCTGGCACTTGCGCCGCCATCTCGGTAATGTCGCCGGTGATCTTATGCATGCCGGCGGAACTGCCGTTACCGGTTGAGACGATGGTGATCTTGTCGATATTCGACAGCGGGCTGGCCAGTGCTTTGACCACCTCCGGCAATCCAGTCAGCAGCTTGTCCATGACCGCGGCCTGGTTGTACTCCTGAAAGGCCCCGGCCTTGAGGTTCATGGCGCGGGCTTCGGCGTCGCCCTTCTTAAAGATGATTTCCGCTTCGGCTTCGCCCTGGGCGCGGATGGCGCTGGCGCGGCCCTCGGCTTCGATCATCGTTCTCGACCGCTCGGCGTTAGCCAGCGTCTCGATGCGCTGACGCTCGATCTCGGCACCCTTCAGCACAGTGGCGATGAGCTCTTTCTCGCGGCGCAGGATTTCGGCCTCTTGCACCTTTACCTGCTGTTCTTTCTCCACCTGCTGCACCTTCACTGACTCGACGATGACCTGCTGCTGCATCACGTTGGTCTGGATCTCGTAGGCTTTGTCAGCTTGGGCCTGTTGGCGCTTCACCAGTTCCGTGTAGGTTGCCCGCTTCACTTCCAGATCGCGTTGTGCTTCAGCCTGTCGTGCCAGGGAAGCAGTTTCAGCTGCGACGCGCTCCTGGTCAGCCTGCGCCTTGGCGGTCGCCGATTCGCGTAGCGCGATAGCGCGTTTAATTGCGGTGTCGCGGTCGGCCTCGGCAGTGGCTACGTCGGCATCGCGCTTAATGCGGGCAATATCGGGACGGCCCATGTTGGTGATGTACTCGTTCTTATCGCGGACTTCCTTGATGGTGAACGAGATCACTTCCAGGCCCATCTTGTTTATGTCGTCGGCGCAAGTGGTGCGCATGCGGTCGGCAACCATCTCCGGCTGCTTCACGATCTCTTCCACCGTGAGTTGGCCGATGATGCCGCGCAAGTGACCTTCCATCACCAGGCGGATCAGCGCCTCGCGGTCCGGCGGCGTCTTCGTCAGAAACTGCTCGGCAGCCGTCATGATCGATTCAGGATCGGACTTGACCTTGATCTGCGCCACTGCTTCCACCGTGACCGCGACACCTTGTCGGGTGTAAAGATCTTGTTGTGGCGCCACATCGAACGACATCAGCTCCAGCGAGAGTTCGCGGCAGTTCTCAACCATCGGCAGAATGATGGTGCCGTGTCCCTTGATAATGCGCGGCCCCCGGATGCCGTATACCACCAGGGCTTCGTTAGGGCCGGCTTTGCGATAAAGCTTGGTGAAGAACGCCATCAGCAAAACTGTGGCGATAACGACTGACCACACGACGATCAAGGCGTCGGTTGGAATGTGAAAACCCATATGCCTCCTTAAGGCGAGCCATTGACGTTCCCGTTAGCTCGCAGTTACTGCAAGAAACCTTTCGAACGAACCCGCAGCCTGGCAGCACAGCCACCCCATCTATGGCTTCTCTCCGGCCAAGTCCTCATATTTCCTCACGTAGGCAATACCGCGTTCATAGCGGGTGATAACAACCTCGGTTTCGCGCGAGAGTGCTTCGCCACTTTCGCTGCGAGCACCGCAAACCTGGCGTGTGCCGTCCAATGAAAAGCTGATTTCGCCGGTACCGCCCTCGCGAATCGAACTGATGACCCGGCCCAGCGCGCCCACCCGCTCATAGTCAGCCGGGTCAAGCTCGCGGGAGTGGGCCAGTAGGACCTTGGCGATGAACAGGAAGACCACGCTCGCTCCCGTCAGTCCGAGGACGACGGAGACTACCAGGACAAGAGTGACTACCCAGGTCGAATAACGTGTCAGCAGATAGCCGGCCCCGCCGAACCAGGCGAGAAACGCCGTGATGGTGGCGAAGTTGAAGAATGGCATGTCCGCGCTGTTCGATGTGCCGGCATGTCCGCTCCCGCCGGCGTGGGGCGCGGCTACGTGCCCGCTATGCGGCACGTGAAGATGCACATGCGGCAGATGCCAGCTTCCGCCGACGAACGACAACACGCTCAGCGTTACTCCCACCAGAAAGCACACGAGATAGAAGATTGCCCACGTCATAATCTTGCCCCCGCCGACTTCTTGCCGTCGTGGCCGCGATGCGAAGACGCCGCCAGACCCGGCTTCAGAACTTCCGCCAGGCGCTCCACCAGTTCCGGCGTTTCCAGAATGGCGCCCAGCAGCACCAGGCACTTGCGGGTGTCACGATGCTTGGCCACTTGCAGCAAGGCATAACTCAACTCGGGATCGTGCGTGAACTGCTCGGCTCCATTGACCAGCCATAGGTCAAGACGGTCCTCGGTGGCGCGCAAGTCGCTGGTCAGCTCAGTGTGATAACCCTCGGGATCGTCGACCAGGTAACCGGGATGCACCTTGAAGAAGCGCGCCAGCAACATGCGCGAGGCGTTGGTCAGGTGCGGCCGCGCTCCGCTCTCGATCTGCGACAGGTACGACTGGCTCAGGCCGCGCCCGGTTTCCTTTTTGAGCGCGCGGACCAGGTCCTGCTGGGTCATCTCGCGGTCCATGCCGCGGAGGGTGCCCTCGACCAGGCGGAGGTAACGTAATTTCTCGCCGAGTTTCATATTACAATTTGCAATTATGCTATTGCAATCTGTAATTGTCAAGAACTGGATTTGGCGCGGAATGAAGGAGATGCGGGGAGGCAGCCGTCAGCCATCCGCCGAATGTCCTTGAAGCATAAGTGTGAGAAGGATGTGGTCGAACCAGACGCTGAAGGATTCAGGACGCGGATTGAGAGCCGTGGCTGACAACTGACGGCTGACAGCGGATGGCTGAAAGCTTCTTCACGCCTTCAGCCGGCTCGCGTATTTCTCGCGGATCTTCTGCACCTTAGGTGCGACCACGAACATGCAGTACGGCTGCATGGGATTGTTGGCGAGATAGTCCTGGTGATAATCCTCGGCGACGTAAAACGTGGAAGCGGGCTCGACGGCGGTGACGATGGGACCGGAAAAAACCTTGTCGCGCGTCAGTTCGGCAATGACTTCCTGCGTCGCCTTTTTCTGCGCTTCGTCGCGGTAAAAGATCACCGAGCGATATTGCTCGCCGACGTCACTACCTTGGCGGTTGAGCGTGGTAGGATCGTGCAGCGTGAAGAAGACGTGCAGCAGATCGCTGAACGTGATCACCGACGGATCGAAGGTGACTTCGGCGACTTCGACGTGCCCGGTCGTGCCGGAACAAACTTGCTGATAGGTGGGATTGGCAGCCCGCCCGCCCATGTAACCGGAGCGGACGGCTTCCACGCCCTGGAGCTGCTTGATGGCGGCTTCCACGCACCAGAAGCATCCGCCGCCGAGGATTGCGGTTTCATTTGTAGGCATATCGATAGGATGCGCGAGGGGGGCGTTTGTTGCAAGCGGGCGGGGAGCCGTACGCAACCAACCGGCGGGCAACTGAGGCGCCTATTGGACGCCGGTACTCTTTCTAAAGTGGTTAGCTGGCGATTTTCGCGCACTTGCAGATACCGGCCGGCGGGCGACGTCCGCCCGTAGAGGGGTTCGGCTAAATCGACTGTCTGTGCGTTCGCTCACAACCGGGCAGTGACCGCCGTCACCGCTTCGCTGGTCGAAGTATTTGTACATTGGATATAGGCGAAAGAGCTTAGGACCTGGCGGTATTCGAACGAGGTATGCCGGGGACAGCGGTTTCGCCGAGACTGCCGGATGGTGAGAGCGGCAGCAAGCACATCAAAAGGGAGATCGCAATCATGGCATACGTCATCACTGATACCTGTACCAAAGATGAACTCTGCGTCGAAGCCTGTCCGACCGACTGCATTCACCCCAAGAAAGATGAAGAGACTTTCGAGGCCGCGCCCCAGCTTTATGTCGATCCTGAAGGTTGCATCGATTGTGGCGCCTGCGTTCCGGTTTGCCCCAGCAATTCGATGTTTCTGGTGGACGAGGTTCCCGCCGACAAGCAGGAATTCATCGCCAAGAACGCCGACCACTACGCCAAATAACTTGGGCGACGAATGTTGTCGACTACCGGCTGCCTAGCCCCCGTGGCCACGCAGTTGCGGCGCCTGGTGACCTGTGCCGCGAAGTCGACAAGCGCTACATCGCCGGATCGTGGGTTGACACCGGTTCAGGGTAGCGCTCACTGCTCGAAAGACAAAGGGCACAGTTCCACTCTGTGCCTTTTTCCTTCGCCTTAATTGATTTCTGCTTCAACCCCAGACTCCGGATTCGCATCCCATAGGATATGCACGCAAGATCGATTTTGCTGGCGCTTGCCATCAGTGCAATTCCAATCGGCTTTACCGCCTGCAATTCCCAACCATCTAGTCCGGATCAGGTGCGAGCCAAGACCGCGCAAGCCACGGCGGAGCTCAAGCAAGACGCACAGGCTGTAGCTCAGGGCGTGCGCGAAGGGCTGAGCCGTCCCAGTCCGGACAAGCCGCTCAACTTGAACTCCGCGTCGAAAGCCCAGTTAATGGGCCTTCCTGGAATGGACGACGCCGCCGCGGACCGCGTGATCGCAGGCCGGCCTTATTCCAGCGAGCACCAACTGCTGGAGCGGCGGACCATCTCCCGCGAGGAATATACCAAGATCGCCGACAGCGTCACCGTCACCAAGTGAAGGGCGAGGGATTAAAGTCCGGCGTACGGTTGGTGAATTCCGCAAGTTCTGGCGGTCCCCGAAGGCTAACGAACTGCAGGTTATATTCCCTGCCAACGGGAGGAACCACCGACCCGGGTTACAGGTACAACGTTATGGGGTTCGGAGATCTCAATGATAGTGTTCTTGGATCCATTGCGAACAGCGGTACTTCAACAAGGCCAGCGCCCAAGCTCCCTGGATGGTCGTATGGCCGGGATAAACCGTGCCAAACTCGGCTACTCCGCGACACCATCCATACCAGCAATAGTTCCATGAGCCATCGGCATTTTGATTGTCGAGAATACGTTCAATCCAGCGGCCCCGAACCAAGCCAGCCTGACCGGCGGCAATCATAAAGGCGTTGCGCTGCACGTAAGCATCGGTGACCCGGAAATCGTAAGTCTGGTCTCGGGCTTCCTTCTGGCAAAGCCGACGGAGCGTGTCGTCAACTCGCGGGCTGTCGCCATTGAAATCGCGATACATGATCAGTCCCAGCACCTGATGATGCCGGGCCCCCCAGTTGTACTTGGTGAGCGAGAACAAGTCTGCCAAGTCGTCTGGCGATAGGTAAACGTTGTTGGGGTCGATGGCATAAGCAAACCAGCGCTGGTCGAAACCCTCGCGGCGCAACTCGTAGGTTGCCATAAATGGCAGCCGAGCATGGGGGTCGGCGAACCGCATCCAGAAGGGAGTGAGTGGATTGTCCGCATAGCGAGCGTTCAGGGTTTCCTTATTGGCGGCGAGCACGGAACGCAGGCGAGGATCGCCGGTCATCTTTTCGATATCGGCGACCATGTACATGAGCGGCGGATTGGTGCCTGAGACCTCCGGATGGGCGGCAATCCAGGCAATGGCCTGGTCGAGCTCGCGGTCCAATTGCGCATCGAATGCCGCCCGCGAACGGTGAATGAGCGAGAAATTATTGTTGAACAGGGCGAACCCGACGATTAGCACAAACGCCGCCATCGCAACTGCCATCCCGCGCAAAAAGCGGTGCACCAGGACCCGCGCTCCAGGTTGCGGCGCGCCGGCGGCAATGGTGCCGGAGGCGGCATCTCGGCCCGAGATCAGCCGGCACTGTGAAATCAAGAACACTGCGAGTATCACTAGTTGCGGATCGATGGCGTGCCGGTACCGCGGTGTCGGAAACGTAAAGTAGTAAATCAGTGGATAAAACGCCACCAGCGTGGCGAACAGAAAAACGCCATGCACGCGCCGTTTGGCGGCCAGCCAGAGTCCCCCGATCGCCAGGAGCGACGACGTCAGGAAGAGCAGGTTCTTCGCTTGCTCCAGCCCCTTGCGAGGCAACCCGGCCCAAAAGAAAAGGAACCGGCGGAAGCTCAGCGTCAGAAACGTCTTCGGATTTTGACCGATCCATTCTCTGGCCAGGCGAGCTTGCTCGGCGTCGAACGCCGCTTCGCCCATGTGCTTGTATTGCGCATAGAGAACGCCATTGTTGCCGGGGTGGTAGGCCATAATCCACCCTCCATCGGCCTGCGGATTGTTGCCGCTGCGGAGCTCCACGCCGAGGTCGCCGCGGACGAAGATCAGCTTGCCGAACTCCGAGTAATTGCGCACCAGCCAGGGCGTCAGTACTGCCCAAAAGACCACCGCGCTAAATACCACCGGCACTAGGAAGCGCTTGCCGCGACGGTGCAACTGGTAAGCGAGCCAGCATCCGGAGAAAGGAAGCCACGCAATCGTGGAAGTATTGGTCAGCCCGACAAGGCCCCACAGCAGTCCATAGCTGAACCATGAAGAGAGGCGATTGTCGGCTTCCATCTCCAGCGTGAGCAGGAATAGCAGGCTGAGCAGAAACGCCGACAGGCTGGTTTCCCAAATCCAGCTTACGGACCAGTAGATGCTGTAGGGCAACACCGCCCAAACCCATCCTGACCAGACCGCAACGCTCTCGGTGAAGACGCGGCGTGCAATGCGATAAACGGTCCAACTGGTGAGCGCGGCAAAGACGCTGTTGAACAGCAGCATGGTGAGAGCGGCGCCGGTCGAAAAAATACCGAAGGCGCGAAACGCCAGCGAAATCAGCCAGGGATAGAGTGGAGCAGTCCAGGCGGAAGGGCCGGTGTCGCCGCCAAATGGAGAGCTAAAGCCGCGGCCGCTGGCAAGGGAATGGGCAAGATTGGCCATTTCCCAGGTGGACCAGTGGGCGGCGCTAAAGCAATACGTGTGCGCGATGAGAATGTAGAGTACTCGCGCTACCAACCCGACTAACACCATCCAACTCGGCGAGTAAAAGAAACGAATTTTTCGGTTAGCTCCCAACCGCCCCAAACTAGATGTCATCGAGGGTCCCGTCATTTATTGTTCAGCCTGATTATTGTTCAGCCTGATCGCACATCTTCAACCGTTGCTACCGGATGACGATGGGTAAATCGCCGCTTTGGCCGCCGCTTGGTTCCGTCGTAGAGACGCCCAAGCGGAAGCTCAGGCACGCCGGACAATGGGAGCGGAAACGGAGCATCCCGGCCCACCGGTTGCGCGACCGAGCGACCATATTACTAGACCGCATGACATAAATCGCCGTCGGTCCGGTTTGTATCAGGGCAGGACTTGCAGAGGCCGCGACAAAAATCATTAAAGCGGATTCCTCGCGGGCTGAAGCCCAAGAGAAATGACAAAATTAAAGAACTTATACGGCGTACCTAACAGCCCGTGGTGCAATGCCCNNCACTTTTGCCACGGGCTGCTAAAGGTGCGCCTCTTCAAAACCGAATAGACCACGGCTAAATGCAAAGGCCAATCGATGTTCCGATTGGCCCTTGGAGGGTTGACCCTTTCCTATCCCGCCTCGCATGGAGTCAGAATTTCGACGCGGGGTCACTCGCTTGCTCAAGCAGCAGGCCGTTATGGAAAGATGCGACCAGCAGGCGACCTTGGTAATTCTGGGCGGTACGGATTGAGACCCCGGCTTCGGGTGTGCTTTGCCAGCTCTGTCCGCCATCCTTGCTCTGGAACACGGCATGCGAATGCAGCGCCGTAGCCAGCAGCCGCTGGCCGCTGGAGTCGTAATAAACCGCCAGAACATCGCTCTTGGGAAGGCCGCCCAGCATATATTGCCAGGTCTGTCCTCCGTCGGCGGAGCGCAGCGCGCCCTGAGCAGTGCCCAGCCAAAGTGCTCCGGGTGTCGACGTCAGGCTGTAAACTCCGCTCACATATTTCGGCAGCGCCACGCTAGTCCACGTCTTGCCTCCGTCGCGTGAGAGGTAGGCGCCCTTGAGGCCGGCCAGCGTCACCGTCCCGTCATCGTAGCTGTTGACGACACTGAACTCTTGCTCTTCCTCGACCGGCTGGACGTACCACCGTTCTCCCTGGTCCACGCTGATGAACAGACCGTCATCGGTGGCAGCAAACCAGGCCTTCTCGCCTATCTGCAGCGATCGCACCCGCGGTGCATTGGCGACGGGAATCACTGCCTCAGCCGCGACCTTTGTCTTAGCAACGGCAGCTTTACGCTTACTGGCCGCACCCGCTTTAGAGGACTTCCCCTTGGAGACCGCGGTTGAAGGCCCCGCTTCCGCCGCCTTCGGCTGCTCTTCCGGCACGGGCCCCCGAATCATCTTCATTGGCATCCAGGAGCCGCCTACGGATGCCAGCTGGAAGATACCGTGATTGGTGCCCGCCAACAGCGCTCCGTTCTCCGCCTGTTGCAGGCTTAGGATGTCGCGCCCCGCCAGTCCGCGGCTGGATTGCCGCCAGCTCTTGCCGGCATCGTCGGACAGGAACAAGCCGCCCTGCTCCTTGTCATTGGCCACTCCCACATAGAGCCGGTTCGGGTCCTTGCGGTCCACCACCACGGCGCCAACCACGCGATGGGAGAATCCCTGGTTCGAGGTGGTGTAGTGCGCAAAACCGTCGTTGCTAACCAGCACTCCCCGCAGGTCGGTCGCCACCAGCACACGATTCGAGTTGCGAGGATCGATCAGAACATCATTGACGATGACATCAGGTGAGGAAACCAACGCCCACTTGGTACCGCCGTCCACTGTCTTCCAAAGGCCGCCGGTGGTGCCGGCGTAAACAATCGACGGACGCTGCGGATCCTGCTTCAGTACACGGGTGCGAATTGCGGAATGGGGCAGTCCCTGTACCCGGTGAAACACCTCGGCGCCATTGTCGCTCTTGTAGATGCCCGAGCAGGCACTGGCATAAACCCGCGATGGGACCTTGGGATCGACAATGATGCTGAACACATCGGAATCGTCCAGGATGCCTTCCTTGAGGTTGTGCCAGGTTGCGCCTCCGTCCGTGGTCTTCCACGGCAGGTGGCGCGTGCCGGCATAAATAGTCTCGGGATTTTGGGGATCGATGGCGACAGAAACAAAATTTCTCAGCGAAGAATGGTTCTCGATGGCCATGTGGTTCTCCGGCGAGATACGCTCCCAGGTCGCGCCCCCGTCACGGGTGCGAAACACTCCATCCAGGGCGCCAATCACCAGGGTGTTGTGGTCGCTGGGCGCCATGGCCAGGGCGCGGATCGACTTGCCGTGTACCCCCATTAGCTCGCGCCAGGTACGGCCCCCGTCATCAGAGCGGAAGACCCCGCCGGCATCGTCGTTGAACAGTCCCCAAGCCGCCGCATACACAATTGCCGGGTTGGTGGGGTCGAAGACGATGTGGTCGAAAACGTAGTCGTCACCCGGGCCGAGATGAGCAAAAATCGTCCACGAATTTCCTCCATCTTGCGACAGGAAAAGTTGTCCGGCACTGGTTCCCAACAGGATGCGGTTGGGATCGCCGGGATCGTAGGCCAGGCTGCGCACGTTGCCGCCTTCCGGCCCGATCAATTGCCAGTCGGACGCTGACGCACCAGGGTTGAACAGCATCCCGACGCAGAGAAATAACGTTGCAACAAATCCTGCTGTACTACGCATAAAGAAAGGCCCCGTGTGAGTTGCTTTGTGGAGGTGGAATGAGAGAGCAGCCTCTTAGGAATGATAACTCGCGGTACCCCGGCGCACACATCTCAATACGCAGGCAAAACAATCTTAAGCGCTCCGCGGAGAACGCGTCGGCTGGCCCAGAAAAAGCCGGCAAGAGGCGTGCCTCTCACCGGCTTGAGTCGAGCTACGTCCCCTCAGCTACTGCTGTGGAGCCGCAGCGGGAGCCGCTGCAGGCGCTGCAGGCGCTGCTTTGGCCTTGTGGTGGCTCTTCTTGGTGGGCCCAGACGAGGCACGCGACTGCGGCTGCACCTGGGTTTCGTCAACCACGGTACCTTCTTCCAATTGCCCACCGCACAGGGTGCCTTCGGGGACAAAGTAGAAGTGAGTGGCCTGACCCTTGACATCGCCCTGACGAGGCGTAACGCGGCTGGCGTCAACCTTGTTGGGACCGTCGGTGGTCAGGTAGTACTTGACGTTAACGGAGCGCTGCGCGCCCAACGTCTGCACGTTGACGGACTCTTCCTGGTTGGTGTAGCCCACGATGTCCAGCTTGCCATTGGGCATCTGCTGCAACCGCAGAGAGAGTTTGTCCAGCGTGTCCTTGCAGTCGTTGTCCACGCGCCACGGTTTCTTGGGGTTCTTCTCGAAGGTGCACTCGCCCCAATCCTCGATCGTGGTGCATGACTTCACGCCAGGCACGTTGATGCTGGCTGAGCAACTGGCAGACAGATTGGCGTGTGCGTCAGTCGCCGTACCCGATGCGGTTATGGTGTTGCCTGCGTCCGCATTGGTCGCGGTTACCGTGACTGAGGTGCCGCTGCCGCTCATGGTGCCGCCACTATTCGTCCAGCTATAAGTCAACGGCCATCCCTGAGGATCGCTCGCCGTCATGGTGATAGTCGCGGTCTCGCCAATCGCAATGGTGGTGAGAGTCGCCGAGCAGCTTACGACTGGAGGTTGCGGCTGCTTGATAGTGAAACTAGCCGAGCAGGTCGCGGTGTTGTTCTTCTTCTCTTTGGGATCGGCGATGGTCGCAGTGGCGGAGTAGCTTCCCGGCGCCAAGCCAGTGGTGTCAATCTTGGTGCTCTGAGCATTGGTGGCCGATGGCTTGCCGCCTGTCGCGGTCCAGGCATAGGTCAGGGTGTGCTTCGGCTTGAAGTTGGCGCCAGTGCCGGTGACGGTCACTGGGTCGCCAGACCAAACCTCAGCCGGGGACGCTGAACAGCTCGCGGTTACCGGTACCGGCGGCGCGCCGCCGAACATGAATTCTATTCCGCCAAAATAGCGGAAGTTGTTCTGGTTGGCCGTGTAGTTGGCAACGTGATTGGCGGTGAAGCGAGTGAAGAGGTAATCCGCTTCGACCGGCCGGATGGCGAAATGTCTGGACACGCGAAGATCAATACCGCCGCCAAACGCCATGGCAAATCCGTTGTTGTCTCCGCTGCCTGAGAGACATCCAACCTCCAACCTGCAGATGTTTCCATAGAGATTGGTATGTGCGGCCCCAAACAGGGCCTCTGCAAACGGCTGAAACACCCCAGTGTGTTTCTTGATCTGGGGACCAAACATATAGGTGAAGACGTTGCCCTTCAGGTTTCCCAAGAATTGCCCGTTTTGAGACACCCTCAGGCCACTTCCCTGGGTGTAACCCATGAGATCGGCTTTAATGCCGAAGTAGTTGCCGAAGTTGAAGTCAATCTGGCCGCCACCACCGAAGACGTTGAAGCTGGTGATAGGGTTCAGGTTGGGGTGCACGTTAATCATCGAAAAACCAAGCGGAATTTCCACCGTGGGCACATCCTGCGCCCAAGCTGTCAATCCCAACGCTAACGTTAATCCTATGCACAACAGAAACGCTTTCTTCATGAATCTCATCCCCTCATTTACTTGAATTTAAGGACGACTGCGGCTCACCGCTACATCGCAATGTCACATTCCCGGGATCGTTTTCGTTTGGCGCCGCCACGGCGCTCAATCTTGAGAAGTGCGGTAACGCTTTAACGCTTTAATGATATTTTGGCAAAGAGGCGAGCGTTACACAATTGAAATTGTAAGGGAACCAGATAGCGCTGGATACTGCCAAAACTACTAGGGGTCTCTATGAGAAAGTGTAATGATGGCGCGGGGATCGGCGTCAGCTCAGACGGAGATATTGGCTCAGTGTCCAGCATTCCGAGTAATTCCCGGCAATCGGGAAACCAGGTCAATGGCAGGGCAGACTGCAAAATTGACATGGCGTTGTCCGCACTGGGGCTGATCACGGTCTTGGCGAGGGAGCGGGAGGCCAAGCGTAGCCGGACTACCCGGTCGCCGGTTGGCTCGGCTACTGCGCGGGGAAGAAGTGCATGGCCCCGTCGGGCTGGCGCTATCTGGACGTGAACTATCGTACCAACCCATCCAGGCTTTTCGTTTACCATGCTGACCCGAGCGGCGCGCCGCCGGGAGTAACCATCAGCCTGAAGTAAGCCGCGCCCGATGTTCGCAGCGCGATCGCGGCCTGTTGTTGGTCTCGATTCAGTAACTCCTACTTTGTGGCATATAGCCGCCAAGGACCGCTTTAGCGATTTTTCTTCGCGGATGGATGCCGTCGGTCCTATACTTCGGCTAGCTCTGGTGGTGACGACCGGATTCCAGCCGATGGAAAAGCTAACGGACGAATGCATTTCGCCGCTGCACGGGCAGCAAGCCTTCCGCGTCATGTTTGAGCAGGCCGGTTTCGGCGTGGCCCAGGTGTCGCTGGATGGACAGTGGCTGGCGGTAAACCAAGCGCTGTGCAACATACTCGGATATTCGCGCCAGGAATTACTCTCCAGAAGCTTGCCGCAGCTGACCCGCTTTGATGATGTCGAAACCGAACTGGGTGATTGCCGCCGTCTACTAGACAGCCATATTCAAAGTTTTTCGAGTGAGAAAAGGCATCTCCGGGGCGATGGGCGGGTGGCCTGGCTCAAGGCGACCATAACGCTGGTTCGCGACCATGTTTCCGGTGGTCCTGCCAGCTATCTGGCGGTGGTCGAAGACCTCACGCCGCACAAGAAGCAGGTCCAGCAAGTCCGGGTTGATGGCGATAAGCGTTTCCGGGTCCTGGCCGACAGTATCAGCGAGGTGTTCTTCACGCTCGATAGAGAATTGAGATGCACTTATTGGAACAAGGCCGCCGAAAGCCTCAGCGGCCAGGGCGCGGGGGACGCCATTGGAAAGGTGGTAGGCGAAATTTTTTTCGCCGGAGCCGACGGCGGGAGGGTCGAAAAGCTCTACCGGGAAGTGCTCGCGGTGCAACAAATACGCTGTTTTACCAGTTCGTACACAATTGGTGAAAAGCAGTTTCTGTTGGAAGTTACTGCCTGTCCTTCGCAGAGTGGGATCTCGGTGGTCGCCCGGGACATAGCGGAACGCCGGCGGTCGGAGGAGATGCTGCAACGGTTGGCGGCCATCGTCCAGTCCAGCGATGACGCGATCTTAAGCGTCACTCCGGAAGGCCGGATCGCCAGTTGGAACCGGGGTGCGGAAAGGCTTTTCGATTATTCCGCCGCCCAGGTCCTGGGTAAGGAAGTGGCTCTTCTTGTCCCGCCCCACCTGCACGGCGAAGCGCAATCCATTTGGCAAAGCGGCTTTGCCGGCAAGGGAATCCAGGGACATGAGACGCAACGGCTCAGAAAGGATGGGACGCCGGTAGAGGTGTCGCTGTCGATCTCTCCGCTTCGCGATGCCAGCGGCTCCATCATAGCCATATCGCTTATTGCGCGCGACATTTCTGAGCGCAAGCGCAGCGAGGCGGCGCTCAAACGGCAGGTGATGTTTAACGAGCTCATGACCCGGGTCCTGATTCGCTTCACCACCTGCAGGTTCCCGCAAGTAGGTTCCAGCGTGATCGCGGCCCTGCAACAGACGGCGGAGTTTTTGGGAGTTGACCACGCCCACGTCCTAATATTTTCGCCGGAGCGAACCACCTGGACCGCGACCCACGAATGGTGCGGCCCCAAGGTTGAGCCGCGAACCAGTGCTTATCAGAATGTGCCGTTCGGTTCCATACCCTGGAGCGAATCGAGACTTCTGGCGGGACAAGTCATCAGAATCAATACGCCTGGTGACTATCCCGCTGTAGCTGTCGCGGAGCGGCAACTTTCGGAGGCGGGAATGCAATCCATCCTGCTGGTTCCCATTCACGGTGCGGCGGGAGTGATTGCCGGCGCGGTCGGCTTCGATTCCCACGCCCGACCGGTCACCTGGTCGGACGACGATGTGGCGCATTGCAAAATGGTGGGTGATGCGATCGCCACTGTCTTGGAGCGTAAGCGGGCCGAAGAAGCCCTGCGCAACTCGGAGGAGAAGTTTTCCAAAGCCTTCGAAGCCAGTCCGACAATCATCACCATCATTCGCATTAAGGACCGGCGCTATCTGGAAGTCAACCGCGCCTTCGAACAGCACACCGGGTTCCTGCGCCACGAAGTTCTGGGCCGATCGATAGCCGAGGTGGGGCGCTGGTCGGACCTTCGCAGCCTCAACCAGGCCTTCGAGAAAGTCCTGGTCCAGGGAAGCGTGCGGAACATGGAAGCCCGGTTACGCACCAAGAGTGGCGGCTCTCTAGTTGTGCTTCTATCGGCCGAGGTCATTGAATTCGACGGCCAGTCCTGTGTGCTGACGGTGGCGGAGGACATCACGGAACGCAAGTTGGCGGAAGACGCCTTGCGCGAGAGCGAAGAGCGCTTCCGGGTGATGGCCGACTGCGCTCCCATCATGATGTGGATGGCGGGAACGGACAAAGGGTGCACCGACTTTAATCGGGGCTGGCTGGAGTTCACCGGGCGCACTTTGCCGCAGGAGAGGGCTGAGGGCTGGATCGCAGGAGTCCATCCATCGGACCTAAGAAAATGTGTGGAGAGCTACCATGCGGCTTTCGATCAAAGGCAGCCGTTCACCATGGAATACCGCTTGCGGCGTCATGACGGCAACTATCGATGGGTCACCAACACCGGGATCCCGAGATTTCTTTGGGACGGGAGCTTCGTCGGTTATATCGGCTGCTGCATTGACGTGGATGACCAGAAGCAGGTCGAGCTGGCGCATACCGACCTGTCCCGCCGGCTGATGACCGCCCAGGAAGCGGAACGTACCCGTATCGCCAGAGAACTCCATGATGGCATCGGCCAATCTCTGGCGTTGCTCGGGATCCAGATGCAAAGAGCCAGCCAGCCTGCGACTTTGCGCTTAGGGAAGAAAAGTCCGGGACTGCAGGAACTCTGCGGGAAACTGAAGGAAATTGGTACTCAAGTAAGCCGACTTTCTCATCAATTGCATTCCTCGGAGTTGGAATTCCTTGGTCTGGCCGTCGCGGTGAAGAGTCTGTGCCGGGAGTTCTCCGAGCAATATCGCATCAAGGTCGAGTGTGTCTGCACCGAGATTCCAGAAGAATTGGACAACGATGTCGCCCTGTGTTTTCTCAGAATTGTGCAGGAAGCTTTGCACAACGTGGCCAAGCATAGCCGTGCGTCAATCGTCTATGTGGAGATGTGCGGCGCCGCCAACCATCTCTCGCTGGCCATTGCCGACGATGGGGTGGGTTTCGAGACCAGCAAGATCGGCAAGACCGCGGGGCTCGGCATGGTGAGCATGCGCGAGAGGATGCATCTGATCGGCGGAGAGTTTACCATCTCGTCCCAGCCGGGTGGCGGGACGAAAATACAGGCGAAGGCGCCGCTAGCGCTCAGCGCTAAGTGAAGTTGCCGGCGAGTGCGGGCAGAGCGGCGCTTCAGCGCCGCGTCCACAGCTGAGGGATGAATCGCTCTAGCTTTCTATAGGTATTGGGCGATCTTGGACGCCAGCCTGAAGGCTGGCTCTACCCGGTCTACACCACTCTGAAACTGGTCCAAGGTTCACGCGGCACCCAGCGCTAGTTTGATCCCCCTGCGCCTCCGATCACGATGGCTTCCGCCGCGCCTGATCCGCACATGCCGTAGATGGCTCCGGAAACACAAGCCCCAGCCGAATACTTGAAGCATCCCGGCCGTTTGGCTACCACCGGCACCGGTTTGTTAGCCCCGCCGATAATCGCATCCGGCGGATCGAACGGCGAGGACGGCCCGAAGTCGATGACGAACCCGGTATTTCTTGCCGACGATTGCCACGTTATCGTAGTGCCTGGCTTTACGCAGAAAAGGGAATTTCCCTTGGCCTGGGGAAAGCCGGGAGTGGCCGTGGCGCCGTTCATCCCGGTGCGCTTGATGTCTACGGTGCAGGGACCGGATGCCGGGCAGGTATTGTCCGCCGTGCATAGGCTTTGGGGATTGGGTTCATCGCAAATGTATTTGCCTTTTGACTGGGCCGTCGTAACGTTGTCCAGCACGAACATCGATAGTGAAAGCAACATAGAGACCGCAACCGCACGGTGCATCTTCATAAGATCCTCACTTGGAATGACAGTAGTGAGCTGCTGAGTCCTGGCCAAACGGCAATTGAACTCTTCCGATAGAACTGGAGCCCCGGCCGCCGGCGAAAGGCCCTCGCGGCAGGCCTGAGGCGCCGCCGCTAGTTCTCTCCAGGAGTACCCGCCCAATCGATGATGTTACCCAGTCGCCACGGGTTCTTGTTCAGGTCCAGGGTAAACTGACCGTCCGAACCGATCGTCAACTGGGCTGCCGGATACAGGACACCGCTACTCTTGCTCTTATCCTGGTTGTCGATATTGATCTCGCCGGCGGTCAGGTTGTAATACTGACTCTGCGTGTCGTAGTAGGCTTCGCCGAAGCGGATGGGCCGGTTGGTGGCGAAGCGGATCGTCCTGCCGGTTGGTGTCTGAATCAACTTGATAAAGCTGAGGTCGTAGCCGAGGGTCCCGGTAATCGAGATGCGGCCGACCGCCTTCATTTTCTCCAGGGCATTCACCAACCCCTGGTTTTGGCCCTTCTGGAAAGCGTCGACCAGGATATCCTCGTCTTGCGGAGTCGAATACTGGTAGATGATAATCGTGATCCCAACGTTTCTTCCTAGTTGAGTACTGGTGCCCCACGCGGTGGCATCGATAGTTTCATTCTTGTCCCGCGAGAACCCGGGAACGGCGCCTAACACCAGCAGACCAGTTAGAAGTACGGCGCTAAAGGCGGCTTTGGCAATACCTGACTTTGTACGCACGGCTCAATCTCCTTGTCACTGCAAGCTGGGCAGAGACGGTTTGCAAACGTAGGCCAATCCTACGGCGGACGGCCACTCGAGGATAACTAGCAGAAATACTCGTCTGACACAACAATTAAAGAGGCGATGTCAAACCAGTACACAAAGGCCCTGCAAAACTTTGCGGCCAGTCTATTACTTTTGCCAGTATCCCAGACGAGCTGGAGTTCCTAACATCAAAGGGCGACACGCCCGCGGCCGGATGCGAAAAAAGAATTCGCTTCGCCGGCCAAAAATTCCATTCCGATGGCGACTGTCTACTGTGTTAAGTTTGCTAACCGCCGCCGGCTGATCGAGCCGCCGGCTTTCCGTTACCGGAAGTATGGGGAAACTAATTAAGAGGAGAATCATGAACAAGAGCAGGACTACAGAGATCGCGTTTTTCATGGCCCTGACCCTGGCAATGCTGGTGCTTGTAAGCGGCGTTGCCGGCGCGCAAAGCGCCCAAATCCAGGGAGTCATCAACGGACGGAGCGGTGCCACCATGACCGTTCAGACCCAGGACTCTGGCAACGTGGTGGTCGTTCTTAACGACTTCACCAGCGTGGAAGACGTATCGGGCCTATTCCATGCTCGCAAGAAGCAGATGGGTATGACCGTTCTGGTGCCCGGCCTGCAGGTCCAGGTGCAAGGAGACTACAACGCGCAGAACCAGTTGGTGGCAAATACCATCAAGTTCAATGGCAAGAACCTGCAAACCGCTACCGACATTCAAGCTGGCGTAACCCCGGTGGAACAGCAGGAGCAGGCGCAGAAGGCGCAGCAGGCCAAGCAGGAAGCGCAAATCAAGAAGGAACAGGCAGCCATGACGCAGCAGCAGCGGGACATGGCTGCGGCACAGGCCAAGATCGCCGCCAACCAGGCGGCCATTGCCGCGGTCAACAAACGCTTTGGCGAGCTGGCCGATTACAACATTTGGGCTGAGGTCACGGTGCTATTCGGCAACGACCAGGTCGCGGTTGACCCACAGTACGATGCTAAACTGCTGGCGCTGTGCAAGAAGGCGACGACGGTTACCGGATACGTGATTCAGGTAAAGGGGTACGCATCGGCCGTGGGCTCGGCTGCCCTGAACCAGAAGCTGAGCCAGGAGCGGGCAGCCAATGTAACCGACTTCCTGGACCAGCAGTGCCACATCCCTCTGACGAATGTCTTGGCTCCCGGAGCGATGGGCACCAGCAAGCAGGTAGCTGCTGACAATACGGTTGAGGGCCAGGCCGAAAACCGGCGCGTGGTAGTCAGGGTCCTGCAGAACAAAGGCATCGCCGGCACATAGCAGTACGCGCCATCGAGGGGCGAGGCGGCGACGCACTCAAGTCGCCTACGCCCCCGGTTTGTCCCTTACGAGATCCGGTAATGGCAGGCGGCATCTGCCGGCGATGGCATAATCGCGACGATCTTCAGACGAGCGGAATTCTGTTTTTGTCTCAGCGCTGATGGTGTGGCCGTAGTCTGAAGCCAACGCAAGTGCAGGAGCGCACCATGGACCTGAAACCCGGCGCTATGGGTAAGAAGGCCCGGGGGTTCATCAGCGACAGCTGGCAATCGCAAGCCAATCTCTCGTTCTTCCTGGGGCTGCTGGTACTTACCGGTTTTCTCCTCCCGTGCCTGGGCTTCGGCAAACGCGATTTTCGCCTGTACAACGACCTCGTGTTTTCGCTGATGCTGGTCTCAGGAGTTGCGATCGCATGGGGACAAGGCAAGTTGTTCCTGTTGGCGGGCTTCGTCGCCAGCGTTGCGCTAGTCGTCCGTTGGCTGGCTCTGTGGAAGGAGACTCGAAGCTTAGAGCTGTGGGGCGACAGTTGGACGCTGTTGGCAATTGCGATCATCGCGCTGGTGCTGCTAGTGCAGGTTTTCCGCACCGGGCCGGTGACGCATTTGCGAATCCAGGGCGCAATCGCGGTTTATCTGCTGTTTGGAATTGGCTGGGCCCACGCCTATCACATCGCGGCGACTCTGCAGCCGGGGTCGTTTAACAATTCTGCCGCAGAGTTGTCTACAGTGCAGGATTGGGCTTATTACAGCTTCGTGACCTTGACGACCCTGGGATACGGAGACATCGTCCCGGTGCGCCAGGTCGCGCGCAACCTCGCCATCACGGAAGCTCTGGCGGGGCAGCTTTATCTGGCCGTGATGCTGGCGCGATTAGTGGCGATGGAAGTGATCACCTGGCAGGAGAAGTCGAATCAGAACTCAGATCGGCAGTAGGGTGGTTCGACCGGTATGAAGCCGGGTCCCATTCACGTCCCCAAGCGCGCGACCAACGCCACCAAGGAGAAGTAATGCTGAAGGGTAAGATTGCCACGATTAAGAATAGGCTCCCGGTGTTGCTATTCGGTTTGTGGGTGATGTCACAGGCCTTTTTATTGGCGCAAACCTACAGCACGCCTTTGCCGACGGTGAACGACAAGGACGTGGCCCTGCTGAGAAAGAACCTACAGGCTGAGGCCAAGCAACTTATCACCAAGAACATGCAGTTCACCGACAGTGAAGCTGCCGCTTTCTGGCCACTGTATGACCAATACTCGGCCGAAGTCCGCAAGGTGAACGACACTCGTTTCGGGATGATTAAGCAATACGCGAAGATTTATAAGACGATGACTGCGGACCAAGCTGACAGCATGACGCGATTGTTGGCGGAGTCCGATCAGACAATTATCAGTCTGCGCTTGCAGTATCTCCCCCAGTTCGAGCAGGTGCTGCCGGGCACCAAAGCGGCCTTGTTTATGCAACTGGACCGGCGATTGGACAGCCTCTTCAACGTGCAGATCGCTTCGCAACTGCCGGCCATCAAGCCGTAGGCCCAGCGCAACCAACCTGGGGAAACCAGCTTTCCGTATTGCCGGACCGATGCCCGACCGCTAGTCCGACGAAATCAAGAGTGCGCTTTTCACTACGGGTGCCTACTTTGTAGGAGGTACACTGGAGCAGAACGCCTAGTCCCGAGGCATCTCGATGGAACGCAAACCAGTGACGCGTTTACTCATTGCCGACGATCACAGACTGCTGGCGGATGCCTGCAAGAGTCTCCTGGAGCCAGAATTTCAGGTAGTTGACATCGTTACCGACGGTCGCAGCCTGGTGAAAGCTGCATGGTTGCTCAAGCCCGACATCATCATTCTCGACATTACCATGCCCCGCCTGAACGGCTTGGATGCTGGTGAGCAAATCAAGCAGAAGTTGCCGGCGGTGAAGCTGGTGTATTTAACCATGAATGCCGCTGCCGACGTGGCGGCCGAAGCTTTCCGGCGCGGCGCTTCGGGATATGTTTTGAAACATTCGGCGGCCGAGGAGCTGGTCATTGCCATCCGTAAAGTAGTGCAGGGCGATTCGTACCTCTCGCCGTTGATTGCCAGAGAGACGGTCACCTTCCTGCTCAACCAAGGTAAGTCACGCACGGAAGAGAAGCACATAACTAAACGTCAAAGCGAGATCCTGCAATTGCTCGCCGAAGGTATGTCAATGAAGGAAGTCGCCAGTGTCTTGGAGCTCAAGCCAGGTACTGTCGCGTTTCACAAATACCGCATGATGGAAGCTTTGGGGGTCAAGAGCAATGCGGAACTCCTGCAATACGCCATCAAGCGCCAGATGACCTCTTCCTGAACCCACCCGCTTTTTCCATCCAGAAAATAGTAGTTTTGCCAGTAGGCAGTCAGGCGCGATGTTGGTAGCGTTAGGCACAGGCTGCCTCCGTGCGGCCCGCGGCTTTCCAGCAGCAGCAAGTGGAGATTCCTTCGTGCGTTCGATACGGCTCTTACTAGCAGACGATAATCCGGAAGTATTGGAAACGTTGATCGACCTGCTGGAGCCGACTTACGACATCGCGGGTGCTTTTTCGGATGGCACATCTGTCCTGCAGCAGGTCGCCGTACTCAATCCTGATCTTGTCATTCTGGATATCTCGCTCGGGGACATGACCGGCTTCGAGGTGGCTCGGCGGTTGAAAAAGTCGGGGTGTCCGGCGAAGATTATTTTCCTGACGGTCCACGAAAACATCGATTTTGTCCGCGCCGCCTTCGATCTCGACGCCGCCGGTTACGTTTTCAAGTCGCGCATAAGTTCCGACCTGGTTGACGCAATCAATAAAGCCTGCGAAGGCGGGCACTTCAGTTCCGGGGAATTGCCTTTGGCGCAGTAGGTGGGTGTGCAGGCTTCCCGGGAGCGGTGAGCACATCGGGGACCTCTGGGCGTTGGTGGGGCGGTCCGGCAAGTTTTCCAGGTTTCGCTAACACAGTTCATAGTCCCGTCAAATCGGGTGTGCGCATGGCGCGGGCGGTGTAGTATGCTGGCCAACGCCCACCTAGGGACGACTGCGGATGACGAACGGCTGCCGGCGGGGATTTGCCGATGGGTGGGTCCCTGGTGGTGTGTCGGCGAAAGACGTAGGATCGGTGTCACCGTGCAAGAGACTCCGCAAGAACGGCCCTGGAAGAGAAAGTCATTGATTCTAGTAGTCTGATGAGGAAACACTCGTGCTATCAAGAGCCTCAAGAACAACCATTGTAAGTTTTGTATTAATTCTGTTATCGACACTCATAGCCTGGGCGCAAGACGCGCGATGGCCTCGGCAGCTTACCAAGCCCGGCGGAAAGCTGATTCTCTACCAGCCGCAGGTTGACGACTGGAAGAATTACCAGGAACTCGACGCGCGCCTGGCGTTCACCCTGACGCCCGCTAACGGCCAGAGCCACGTCGGGGTGGTGACCCTGCAGATGCAGTCCACCGTGAACATGGACGATCACACCGTCTTCCTCAGCAATCCCCAGGTCACGAGCGTTTCGTTTCCGTCGCTCGATCCAGCGACTACAGCCCAGATGAACGAGCTGATGAAGACCTTCCTCAATCCATCGGCCACTATGACTATTTCGCTGGACCGGCTGGTGGCCAGCGTGAAGAAGGGACAGACTCCGCCGCTGGCGTCCGTCAACAACGTTCCGCCGCAAATCTTTATCAGCATGAAGCCGGCGATCCTGCTTTTGGTGAATGGCGCGCCGATTATGGAGCCGATCGCAAGCTCCAATTTGCAGTTCATCGTGAATGCCAACTGGCCGGTGTTCGTGGAGCAGTCAAGTTCCAATTACTACCTGTTCGATGGCAAGGGCTGGCTGACATCGAACCGTCTGCAAGGCACTTGGACGCCCACGAATCAGCTGCCCAAGCAGATGGCCAAAGTGCCGGAGAATGCGAATTTCACCGACCTGAAAGCCTTCATCCCGCCGCCCCCGGGCAGCGCCGCCAGTTTCCCCGCGGTCTACTACAGCGCCACTCCGGCGGAAATCATCGTCTTCGGCGGGCAGCCGCAGTGGACTCCGATTCCCGGCACGCAGTTGGCATACGGATCGAATACCGACAGCCCGGTGTTCAAGTACACGCCGACGGGCGCCTTTTATTTCTTGACCTCGGGACGTTGGTTTACCGCCAGCCGCCCACTGGTTGGCCCGTGGACGTTTGCGACTTACAGCTTACCTCCTGATTTTGCCCGGATTCCCGCCAACAGTCCTGCCGCAGAAGTTTTGGCCTCGGTACCGGGGACGGCGGAGGCGGAAGACGCGGTACTGATCGCGCAGATTCCGACCACGGCCACGGTCAATGCAGCGCAAGCAGCCGCCGCGGTCAAAGTGTCCTACGTGGGCGAACCGCAGTTCCAGCCGATCGAAGGCACGACCATGCAGTACGCCACCAACACTCCCAACAAAGTTATCCAGGTCGGTGCCCAATACTACTTGTGTTATCAGGGCGTGTGGTTCCTTTCCTCCGCTCCGCAGGGGCCTTGGCAGGTAGCACAAACCGTACCTCAGGTTATCTATACCATCCCATCCAGCTCGCCGGTTTACAACGTCACCTATGTAACTCAGGTAGTGGCTTCCGATGGCTATGTGCAATCGAGCTATACCGCCGGTTATATGGGAGCATTCATCATGGGTGCCACGGTGGGGGCCATCGTGTGCAGTGGCACAGGTTATTACTATCCGCCTTACGCCTATCACGGGTACTACTATCCTTACGCATCCACCTACGGCTATCACACCTACAATTCCTATACTGGGGCCTATGGTTATAGGGGCGCAGCCTACGGACCATACGGCAGCGCTCATTGGGGAACGTCCTACAACCCAAATACTGGGACCTACGCTCGCGGCGCGACCACCTCCACCGCATACGGCAAGCAAGCCGTTGGTGAGGCCTACAACCCGTACACCGGTGCCGCGGCCGCGACCCACCAGGGTTCCAATGCCTATGGATCATGGGGACAATCGGTAGTCAGCAAGAATGGCAATACGGCCTACACGCAACATGCCTCAAACGCCTACGGCTCGGCAGCAACCGTGCAAACGTCGGCGGGGGGTAAGGGTGCAGCCACCAGTACTGCCTATGGCAATACTGCGGCAGGGAAAACCGCCAATGGCGACATGTATGCCGGCCACGACGGCAACGTTTACAAGAACACCGGCTCAGGTTGGCAGACGTACAACAACGGAAGCTGGAACAACGTGCAAAAGCCAACCACAAGTTCGGCCCAGAGCTACGACCAGCAACATCCCGCGAGCAGCAATCCAAACTACGCGTCGGCCCAGCAGAAGGCGCAAAGCAACCCGAATTATTCGGCTGACCAGCAGAAGGCGCAAAGCTATAACCAGCAACATCCCTCCGGGACCAGTGGGAGTAAGCCGAGCGGCGGTTCATCATATGGCGACCTGAACCAGGAAGCCCAGGACCGGCAGCGCGGTGCGCAGCAGAGCCAGCGCTTCTCGCAGGCGCAACGCTCCGGCGGTGGTGGCTGGGCAGGGCGGAGCGGAGGCGGCGGCGGTTGGGGAGGAAGACGGTAGGCCGAGTGGCTTCTGCTACCGCCGACCGCTGTACAGTAGCAACCAGCCAACCGAAGTTGAGCGAGGCGCTCACCCGGATATTCCAGCAGTATCTGTGAGCCTCGAAGGAATAACGGCTGATTCGTAAAGGAGCCCACGATGTCTAGGTCGAGCACCAGAACCCCCTTTCATGCGCTGCTTTCTTTCCTGCTAGTCGTGGGTTGTTCCCTCGGCGTGCAGGCGCAGAAGATCCATGTCGTCTATGACAAGCAGCTCAACTTCTCGCAGTTCAAGACCTTCGCCTGGGCCCCGCATGGTGCAGTCGCGCATCCCATGCTCGCCGCCAACATCGTGGGCGCCATCGAAGACGAACTGCAGCAGCGCGGGTTGCAGAAGGTTGAGATCAGTAACCATCCCGGGCTGGTTATTCAGGTTTACGGATCGATTGAACAGGACTCCACCTTGTATTCCAATGATCCGCTCTATAACGCGACCGGCGGCATTCCACCCTTCGATCCGAGCTTTTCCGGATCGCTATGGTCGGGCTATTACGGCAACACGACGGTGACGATCCACAAGGGTCAGTTGGTGGTCGATCTGATTGACGGAGCTAACAAGAAGCTGGTGTGGCGCGGCATGTCTCAGCAGAACCTGGCCGCCCACGATCCGAACAAGCTGGTAAGCCAGGTCAACACCGCAATTTCCAAGATGTTTAAGCAGTATCCCGGCAAGGTTGTAGGCTAGCCTTGGCTTGCGCAGCCGCCGGGCGCCAGACTTACTCTAGCAAAGTACCAACAACGCAAGGAATCTAAAGCTTGTAGATGATGCGGTTGACAAGATGTTCAAGAAATACCCTTATCCGCTTGCCAGCCATTAGAGCAGCTCGACAGTCGGTTACGCTGTCCCATCGGTAGAAGGAAATCCGGCTGGCCCGCCGATGCCGCATTGCGGAATCCGGCGGCGTCGGGCCGCGGGAATTAGCGGCTTTTTCCGCAGCTTCAGTAGGGGTGCGCCACGCTGTTCTGAATTAGCGCTAGTAGAAGGGCCCACGCTATGCTACGCCTGATCGGCGAACTAATTCGTCCCTACCGTTTCAAGCTCCTGATCATCCTGCTGGCCATGCTGGTGGAGACGGCAATGAGTCTGGCCAGCCCGTGGCCGCTGAAAGTCATTATCGACAACGTGGTGGGCAACCACAAACTGCCGCATGCGCTCGACGAACTCGTCAGGCCAATGCTGGATCATGGCAACAAGTTGCAAGTCGCGGGACTGGCGGCGCTGGCTTTCATTTTGATCGCGCTGCTGGGCGCGGTGGCCAGCTACATCGACAACTATTTCACGGAAAGCGTTGGCCAATGGGTTGCGCACGATCTGCGCATGCGGACCTACCATCACCTGCAACGGCTCTCGCTCGGCTACTACGACACGCACCAGACCGGTACTTTGCTCAGTACCATTACCACCGACATTGAGACCATCCAGGACTTTGCTTCGTCGTCCACCCTCAACATCCTGATCGACATGCTTACCATCGTGTCGATGCTGGGCCTGATGTTCTGGCTGAACTGGGATTTCACCTTGATCGCGGTAGCAGTGACGCCGTTTCTCCTGTTCTTCATCTCCCGGTTCAAGAAGGCGGTGAAGAAAGCGACGCACCAAGTGCGAAAGGAAGAATCCGAGATCGTGGCTGTCGTCCAGCAGGGGCTGGAATCGATGCAAGTCATCGAAGCCTTCGGGCGGCAGGACATGGAGCAGGAAGCGCTGAACCAAGTCAGCCATGCCACGGTCAGCGCGGCGTTGTCGGCGCGCAAAGTGAAATCTCTGCTCTCGCCCATCGTCACCATTACCGTCGCATTCTGCACCGCCATCGTACTGTGGCGCGGCGCCTCGCTCATCCTGAGGGACGTCATGACGATCGGCGCGCTGACCGTTTATCTCTCCTACCTCACGAAGTTCTTCAAGCCGGTAAAGGACCTGGCAACGACCACCAACGCGATTGCCCAAGCGACTGTAGGAGTCGAACGCGTGCGCGCGATCCTGGAAACCGACACTATCCTGCCAGAGCGTTCCGACGGAGCTGAGCCGCGATTCCTCAAGGGCGAAATTGTCTTCGATCACGTGGCCTTTGGCTACAGTGCCGATACGCCAGTGCTTACGGATGTTAGCTTCAAGATTGAGCCCGGCCAGATGGTTGGTGTGGTTGGCCCGACCGGGAGCGGCAAGTCCACTGTGGTGAGCCTGATTCCGCGTTTCTACGATCCCACCAGCGGAGCCGTCAAAATTGACGGCCGGGATGTTCGCGAATACAAGGTGAACCCACTGCGTGAGCAGATCGGCTATGTCCTGCAAGACACGGTACTGTTCCGCGGCACCATCCTGGAGAACATTGCCTTTGGCCGGCCGAACGCCACGCGCGACGAAATTGTTGCGGCAGCGCAGCTGGCCAACGCCGACGAATTCATCGCACGCATGCCAAAAGGTTACGACACCATGGTAGGTGAGCGGGGTTCAACCCTTTCCGGTGGCCAGCGTCAGCGGATCGGAATCGCCCGCGTGATGGTACGCAATAGTCCCATCCTGTTGCTGGACGAGCCTACCGCGGCCCTCGACAGCGAGTCGGAGAAGGCGGTGATCGAGGCGCTGGAGAGGCTGATGAAAGGGCGCACCGTGGTCACCATTGCCCACCGGCTTAGCACCATCCGCGATGCCGACAAAATCATCGTGATCAGCGGCGGAGTGGTAGCCGAAAGCGGCATGCACGGCGAATTGATGGCCTTGAATGGAATCTACGCTGGGCTTCATCGCACCCAGTTTGACGCCTCGGCGGCGAAAGCCTCATCATGATTCAACTCTGACGAAGTGCCGGCGAACCCAAGCGGTTCGCGGCGTGGGGGTTCCCGAGGAAGGCGTCACATGTCCCGTTACCTAGTTGTTCTGCCCGACGATTCCGCCCAGCCGATACTCGACGCAATCGATCATGCCGAAAAATCTCTACGGATCAAGATGTTCGTCTTCTCCGCGCCCCGCCTCCTACATGCCGTGATCGCCGCCCATCGGCGAGGAGTGAAGGTGCGGGTCATGCTGAATCCCTCGCGACGCAGCGGGGAGAAGCAGAATGATGAGACGCGAAAGATTCTGACCGAAGCTGCCGTCGAAGTGATCGACAGTAATCCGACCTTCGACGTGACCCACGAGAAGTCAATGGTGGTGGACGAAAAGGTGGCGTTCGTCCAATCGCTGAACTGGGAAACCAAGAATCTTACCGAAACCCGGGACTACGCGGTGGTCACGGCCCATCCTCACGAAGTAGGTGAGGTCATGGAGTGCTTCGATGCCGACTGGAACCGGCAGGCCTTCAATCCCGGCGAACATTCCCACATGATCTGGTGCATCGGCAACGGACGGCAGCGCATGGGGCAGTTTATCGATGAGGCCAAGCATTCTCTTTGGGTGCAGAATGAGCGCTACCAGGATCCGGTCATCATTGAGAGGTTGGTGCGGGCCAACGGCCGCGGAGTCAAGGTGCATGTACTGGCACGGCCTCCACACAAGCTGAAGAAAGAGAAACTGGTCGAAGCCGTGGGCGGAATGCGGATCATGGACGATGTCGGGATCAAGGTGCACAAGCTGAAAGGTCTGAAGCTGCACGCCAAGTTGCTGTTCGCCGACGGAGTGCGGGCGATTATTGGGTCGATTAACCTTGCGCCCGGCAGTTTCGATAGCCGTCGCGAGCTGGCTATCGAAGTTCGGGACCAGGAGGTCATGGATCGTCTGCACACCGTGGTGCACCGCGATTGGGAAAATTCGCGCCCGCTGGATTTGACCGATGACGGATTGCTGGCCGAACTCGAGGACACTGACGAGAATGTCGCCGAAGATTTGGCGCTCGGCGGCGGCCGGGATTGATCAGCCCAACCTCATCCTACCGTACTGCGGTTTTGCTCACGGCCGAAATAGGGACCTGCTCGACGATCTCGATGCCGAAGCCTTCCAGGCCGGCGACTTTGCGCGGACGGTTGGTCAGAATGCGGATGCGTTTGAGGTTTAGGTCCGAGAGTATCTGCGCGCCGATGCCGATTTCGCGCTGGGTCTTGCGCTGGCTCTCGGGCAGCGTCGGCAGGCGCTGCTCGTGATGGAACTGGATGGTCATGCGCTCGCCTAGCCGCTCCACCGAATAACCCTTCGAGGTCGAGTGCAGATAGATCAGCGCGCCCCGGCCTTCTTCGGCGATGCGCCGCATGGAAGCATCAATGACGTTGCGGCACTCGCACCAACTGGCGCCGAAGACATCGCCTACCAAACAGTGGGAGTGCATGCGCACCAGCACCGGCTCGTCGCNNACGTACCGCTCATGCGCCATGCGATAGCGGATGACCTCGGCCACGGTGATCATCTTCATGTCGTGCTGACCACAGAACTCGGTCAACTCGGGCACGCGGGACATGGTGCCGTCGTCGTTCATGATCTCGCAGATGACGCCGGCGGGAACCATGCCTGCCAGGCGCGCCAGATCGACCGAAGCCTCCGTCTGTCCGGCGCGAACCAGCACGCCGCCTTTACGGGCGCGCAGCGGGAAAACGTGTCCGGGACGCGCCAGATCGTTGGGCCGAGTTGCCGGATCGATAGCCACTTGGATGGTGTGGGCGCGGTCGTAAGCCGAAATGCCGGTGCTGACGCCGTCTTTGGCGTCGATGGATTCCGTGAAGGCGGTGCCGAAGTTGGAGGTGTTCTCGGTCGACATCTGTCCGAGCCGCAAATACTCCAGCCGCTCCTCGGTCATGGCCAGGCAGACCAGGCCGCGCCCGTACTTGGCCATGAAATTGATGGCCTCGGGCGTGACCCTCTCGGCGGCCATGGTTAGGTCGCCTTCATTCTCGCGGTCTTCGTCATCGATGACCACGATCATGCGGCCGGCGCGGATTTCCTCCAGCGCAGTCTCGACATCGCAAAATGCGGGTTGGGTGGACATGTGGAACCTGAGGAGATTCTAGCAGGAAGGCGGCTGGCCGGTACCCGCGCGAACTAATCCAGGCCTACCAAAAAAAAAAGGGCCAGAACGGATCAACCGCTCTTTTCGCGTGCAGAAGAGTGAGTTTGGACTGTAGTAACTGGCTAGTTGGCTGTCAACGCCTGCAGCACCGCGTCAACGTGGACTGTGCCCCCACTCACCGGCAGAGTTTCGCTCCAGTCAGAGTATCCTGCCTTCTTCACGACAATTTCATGTCTTCCGGCCATCAGCGTGATGTTCAACGGGGTGCGGCCGGCGGCGGCGCCGTCGATATGAACCTCAGCGCCATCCGGGGTGGACTTGATCTGCACGGCCGTCTCGAGTTCGTCGCCTTTGGGATCGGCGGATGGGGCCGGGCTAAAGCTGGCCAGGTTCAGACGCAGGTCCCCGTTCACAAAAGCGTTAATTTCAGTTCCTCGGGGGAAGACCGTATTTGTGCCGTGGATGAGCAGAAAAAACGGTGCCGCCGCCATCGGCGCGTTCAGCATCAGGTAGATCATTTCCCCGGTGCGGTTCTCTCCACTCGTCCGGTTGAAGGCCCGCACCGGAACCTTGTCTCCGTTGCGGAGCTGGATGTCGTTGATGGTGAAACTCAGCCTGCCGGCGCGGCCCATGGTCTGGCTGCCATTGGCCTGGGTGACGACGCCAGTCGCGAGCGAGCCGCGACGCAGCACAGTGACGCCGCCGACCACTACGTCGTTAACGACATCGAAGGGGATTTCGTTGCCGTTCTTGGCGATCTGCGAATCGAGCTTGTTCAGCAGCCGCAGCTTCACCGGAGTGCCGTCCTGGAGAACGCTTGCCGGCGGCTGGGGTGCCGGGGTAACAGCCGTCATCGGCGCGGGAGCTTGAGTTGCCTGGCTGGCAACCTGGGGCGCCTGCTGAGCGGCAAGCGCCACCGACAAGAGGGGTACCAATACATACGAAAGCAGCCGGCGAGTCATGACGTGCGTCCTCCAGCGATGGGACGGCGATTGCACCCAGCAGAACCCCGCCCGATTTCAGACTATTTGACCGCCGCGGCGCTCAGCTTGAGCAGCTCCGGCGAGGATGACATCTTGGCCGCTGACTGCTGGGCCATGTCCTCCACCGATTCCTGCACGATGTGCTTCAAGTTGCTGCCATACGTGAATGCATTGCCTACGTGTCGCTTGGCTTCTCCCTGCACGGTTTCAATCCAAACGGACTTTCCCGACTGGTCGCGTACGGTCCACTCCACCTGGACAACCAGTTCGCGGTTGGAAAAGGCGATAGCTGCTTCGGTGGCGGCCACATCGGCGAACTTGGGCTCGAGCACAAGCTGCGCGTCGCCGGCCTTAGAGGAGTCATCGACCCGTGTGAGGGTGGTGAAGATGCCTTTGAGGGCAGGCTCCAACTCAGCACAGGCGGTCTTGCCAACGGGGAACCTTTCGCTTTTCTTCTTGTTTACGGTTGCACAGAACTCGGGCGTGAGAACTAGCGCAGCGGTGAGTGAGAGCTTTTGGGTGGGCGTAGCCGTCCGCGTTTTTTCTTCGGCGATAGCGAAGAGGGTAAGCACCAGCAGACAGCACAGGGCAATCGCGAGGAAGAAGCGGTGAGTGGTTGACATGTAGGTTCCCTTCTAGAAGAACAGGTTCACGACTTCGATTTCGCCGCTCTGTGCGTCGGTCAGCGGCACTTGCAGATGAATCCTTCCCCGGAGGGCGTTGCTCGGCACCGGAACATAGACAAATCCGTACTCGGAAGAGCCGGGAGAAAGCGTTTTGCTTCGGACTTCTTTCTTCATCAGGTTGTCCCGCACGTCCGTAACGTCGTTAATCAGGGAGAGATCGACGAGCCCGCCGGAGGTCCGCAGCGACGCCGTCTTGCGTCCGCCTTTTCCAGTAGGCCCTTCTGCATCTCCCAATCCGACGGCTGACCTGTCGAACAAATATGAGTCCGTTGCGGAGGTATTCTGGATGACGATGAAGACCGGAAGTATCCCTTTGGAGCTGAGGCGAAAATTGAAATATGTCTTCTGCTGTTCTGCGTCTTCCACCGGTTCGACGGCGACGACCAGGCTGGCCTCAGCCACTTTGTTGGCGTATTCGACCGCCGGTCGCACGGGATAGTCGGGAAAATGGTGACCGGTGTACGCGGGGCGGACCAGAAACAGAATCGCCAGCGTGCAAATAACTGCCGGAAAGCTAGTTCGAAGCACCGAAGCACTCCCCCTCCGCGACCGAAACGCCCTAGGTGTGATGAAGGCGTGAACTGCTGATTCTGACACGCGCAGGCGTTGTGAACAAACATACCCGACGTTCAAATCGGACATAAAGCACCACTCTGGCGGCACAGTCTAACTAGGTTGAAACTTTAACGTCGATTTGCCCGCTGCTTATGAACACTGGGATCTTGGGTTCTCGATGAAAATGCTGCAATAGCCGACGCTGAAGCTTGGGAAAAGACAACATCTTTCCTGGTCGGCCAAGCACTGCTACCTGGACAATTTGCCAGGATTAGGCGGGAGCGCGACGGATTCTGATCTAACTAATGATCCTGTCGGAGATGCGAGTTAGTTTGCCTCGTTCGAAAACCTAAGTCAAGCTAATATCCATCTGCGGCGTAATTTATTGCCCAGAGTCCGATGATGGGATTCGTCTGTGACGCCTATCGCACGACCAAACGGAGAAAGTGCAGCCGACAAAGTCCCCGCCGTTCTGAAAGCGAAAAGCGCTTGTTCGATCCAGCAGAAAAGGGCCGCACGCGGCGGCCCTGATCGAGAGAGAAAAGGTTGATTACAGCGTGGACTCGATCTCGAAGCCCCAAGCTTCCAGAAGCGGCTCAGGAATGTACTTCGAGTTCTTGTTCTTCCGCGCCCATTCGCGCAACCGGGTCGACCGAATGTACTGGTCCGGCTGCAGTTTGAATTCTTTCACCACCTGCTCGAATTCGGTGATGGTGGGCACCACCGGCCCGATGGGCTCGGGTTTGCCCCAGTTAGGATTGCCACGTCTTTTTGCCATGTTTGTGTTTCGTCCTGATTCGTAGAGATCTAACCCTGGATGACCGATGTGTTCCCGGCGATACCCTGACCCGGCGTAACTAATTGGATTCACGAAGCTTTGACAACGATTCAGCAGCCACCGCACAAGCGTTCTTCAGGATCGACGCGCCAGAGAAGGGTTCTAAGTCAGCCGGAGGAACTTAATACTATAGCTCCATTCTGGGACGACTTCAAGGAAAAATCGGCTTGCCCGGCCGCTAGTTGCCACAAAAGTTGTATCACACGTGGTAAATCGTTCACTATCTCCCTAAGAATCAGACGGATGCACGCTAGAAAGGTAAGCTGAGAGGCCTGCCCAATCCCCACCAAGAAATGATCGTTAACGTCCCCTGATCACGTGCTGAGGGGTAGTTGCGGCACCACGATCAAATCGACCCCAGGCACATCCTGGTGGCACACAAGCAGTTAAAGAGTTATTCCGGGGAATTTTCATCGACTGACGGGGGAATCCAACGGCCAGTTCGCCATCGACGGCAATCTGAAGTTCGTGCGAAGACGAAAGTGGTGACGTTCGAGGTAAGAAAACGGAGCACCAGACCACGGCGCCCCGTTCGCGATTCACAGCAGGTTAGGGCATCAACACGGCGTCAATCACGTGAACTACGCCATTTGATTGGTAGACGTTCGCGGTCGTCACCATCGACATACCGCCCTTTTCGTCGGTCAGAACGATGTGCTTACCTTGCATGGAAGCGGTGAGCGTTTCGCCGTTGGCCGTCTTCAGCGTGGCTTTTCCACCGCCCTCCTTAATCTGCTTCATGAGGTCAGCCGCATTGATCCTGCCGGGAACTACATGGTAGGTAAGGACCTTCACCAACTGGTCCTTGTTCTCGGGCTTCAGCAGCATTTCGACCGTTCCCGCAGGCAGCTTGTTGAAAGCGTCGTTGGTGGGCGCAAATACGGTGAACGGCCCGGGAGTCTCCAGCGTCTGCACCAGGTCGGCGGCCTTCACGGCTGCGACCAGGATGGTCAGGTTGTCGGCCGTGGAAGCGTTTTGCACGATGTTCTTGGTGGGGTACATCGGAGCGCCGCCCACTACCGGGTCATTCGATCCCGGCGCGGCCATGGCCATAACTGCCACCGTGATTGCGAACAGCACTACCAGAATTTGCTTCTTCATATTCCTCATCCTCTGAGCGCGTGGATTTTGAATTTTGATCGCTCAGTGGGATTACGTGAAGCAAGCAAGAATGGATTTAACGATATCGAACGGGCTGATGAAGCCTTTATCTTTCGGATACTTCGGTTCGGATGTCCATTCATGAACCCGGTCGCACTTGCGTTCGCTTCTCGTCGAGCTAGCGATATTCGGCTGTAGCCTCGCTACTGGGTCACGGTGAGCGACGTGGTGGCGGCGACGCCCCCGGCGGATGCGCCAATGGTGGTGCTTCCGATGGACACCGGAGTTGCCAGCCCAGCGGCGCTGATGGTCGCTACCGAAGTGCTGCTCGAGCTCCAAACTGAAGTCGTCGTGACGTTTCCAATCGAGCCATCGGAGAAAGTGGCTGTCGCGGTGAATTGCTGGGGCAGACCGGCGGACAGCGAGATTGACGGGTTCGCGGGACTTATGGTGATGGAGGTGATGGTTTTACTGCTGACGGTCAGCGAAGCGGTACCGTTTACGCTGCCCGACGTGGCGGTGATGGTCGTGGTCCCCAGAGCCACGGCAGTAGCCAGACCAGAGCTGTCGATGGTGGCAATGTTGGGGGCGGAAGATGTCCAAGTCACATGGGAGCTGACATTGCTCACCGTGTTGTTGCCGAGCGTCCCCGTTGCCGTGAACTGTTGGGTATTGCCGGGCAGGATAATAGCACTGGCGGGCGACAGCGAAATCGACACAATCGTATTCGCGGAAGGAAAGAACCCACCGCAACTGCTGAGTAAGATAGCGGCGAGAAGTCCTGCCCCAAGCCTGCCTAGCCATGTGAGCCGATGCACGTTGATTGTCCCACCATTCCTAGATTCCGGGGCCCGTTAACCAGGGTTAACCCGTTCCGGTCCAGCATGTTGCGATCGTTCGCGGAGGCCATCTCCTATCGTTGAACGGGTTGCAGGCTATCTTACTATGCTGCGAGTAACTACGTAAGACGTGGAGCAGCCCGGCGTGGTTAGCGAAGATTCCGGGCCTGTTCGAGGCGGAAATCGCCGTTTTTGGGAAAATCTTCTACCGTTCTCTAACCACTTTCCCCTTTTGAACCAATTCCGCCCTCGCCGCCTCAATTCACCAACCGATACGTCACTCGTCACAGACAAACCGATGTCTGCCGTCCGATCATTGAGGTGTGGGCGGCCTGGTTACAGAGGGCCTTTCAGCCCTGTGAAGCAGTCATGCCAGGATCGACTCGGCCCCCTGAATGAGGCTGCCTAGGTGAACTCCCAGAGGAGGCTTACACTTATGAAGCAGGCAATTTTGCTCCTCGTTCTAATGACGGTGACCCAACTGGCAGCGCAGGAAAAATCCAGTGTCACGGTGAAGGGCGCCGAGGTCAACAACGGGGTCGTGATAGCTACAGTTACTCAAGCAGCAACGCCGGAACAGGGAAAAGCGTCATTTGCCCTGCAGTGCAACCAGAGCGTTACTTCTTGCAAGGCCCCCGAACCGGGATCGTACATCATGGTGCGCTTGCCCAAGAACTGGGGCGCGTACGACTGCGCCAACGTCGATCTCTATCCGAGTTCGGCGGATCCCGCCACCAGTCAGAAGATTGGCGAGTATTGCTTGATCGAGAAGTAGCGCCCGCGCGGGCAACGCGCGGACCGAGCGAAGGAATGTTCCGGCCCGACGAGGTCCTGGACGGAATTCGCGGATGCAGAACTGGGTAACAAGGGAGTGCCGGACAAGGCTGGAGAGATGAGAAGTGTGTGTTTTTCTTTAATGACGAATGCGATTTCAGGGATGACGATCAGTATGATTTCTTCACGCTTGCAACCCAGGTAGAACGCCGCCAGCCTTCTGTCCGGGTCTCTTTCGGCGGGCGAACAGAAAAGATTCCCTTGGGTGCTGCACCTGGTCCGCCGCAGAGAAATCCCGGCTGCACGCCCGTGGAACTCGAACGTGACCTTCGCATCAGGGCCGACATTTTGTTGGAGGGAAGCTCTGATTAAGTCCGGTCCTTCAAAGGAGACGGCCTTCAGGCCGTCCGCAAATATCGGATGTGAAATAGGGGCGTTAGACTCGAAAGCATTGCCATGGACTGCGGATTACGGAGCAGGTGCCCCAGACATGAATTTGCAGCAAGATTTCCCTCTCAGGCGTCTATAATGATTGAACTGGGTGAACCTGATGACAAACGACATCCTTCGACTTCGAGACGCTTTGACCCGCGACAGTGAGGACAGCCGATTTCGCGAAAAGCTCAACCAAGATTCTGAAAAGATTCGCAGGTCCCTCAGCGATTCGGGTGAATATCGCGTCCAGACCCCTAAAGGGACGATCTTGATCCGGTCGACCAAGAAGACCGCCTAAAGCCGGCCCATGATCGCCATCATAGCCTCAGCACTACTTGGGCTTTATGTTTTCCTTCCTGAGTTTCTTTTCAAGAGATTGGCATTCAACTTTCGCGTCGTCACCCAGACGCAGAAAGGCCGCTTTGAAGAGATCTTCTCAGGCGCTGGGGTCTCGATTATACCTTTTCTCTTCACTCTTCTTGCTTCGAAGACGCTGTGGATTGTTGGCCACTGGCCTTTTCTTCTCGAGGAGAGCGTGGCCAACAAATATTCTGATTATCGAACCGTAATTACTGCCCTTTCCAGCGATCAATATTTTCAGGAGCATCTTGCCGCGACTTGGCTCGCTATATCGCACGTGCGACTCGATCAATTTCGCTTTCTATTCTGGATGTATTGCGCTCTAGCTGTAGAAATCGTTTGCGTGGTCCTGCTCACCTACGGGTTTGGCTTTCTCAGCCAATACTCCCTCTATCGATGGACCTTTGGCAAGATTTTTCTTGGACGCGTGTCTCACTGGGAAGTGCTTCTTACCGGGTTCGCTTTTCCTCGAAAGGCCCAACCACAAGGCGGTTGATGCGATGACTACCGATGATCACTTGTACGCAGGAACGGTGGCCGATTACTTCCTGCGGGCAGACGGCGAATTGAGCGGGTTGCTGCTGAAAGACATCAAGCGCTTCAGATTCCAACAGATGGAGGAAGATCGAAAAGCTGGGCTCAAGCCCACGCCTAAAGACTATTGGAAAGAAATCCCTGGGGCGAACTTTTACTTGCCTGCCGAGAAGATCGCCAACTTGAACATTAGATACAACGCGCCCCAAAAAGAGTTGCGTCAGGATTTGGAGCGGTGGTTGGAGAGTCTGAATCTAGGTGAATCGGTCACGATTTCTCTGGAAAGCAGCGATAACTCAGGCAGTAGCCAGACCCAGCAAGACGCGGACAGCGAGTCATCGAGCGAGGATGATTCGCCTATTCCTCCGAGGCACTAAACCAAGAATTGAAGGTAACCAGTGGTGGGCGACGATCTGCCGCCGCCAAGTCCATCCCCAGCTCGACTAGGCATTTTGCCAGTAGCGAATTTCGCCTGCAAGTAGTAGATATGAACAGCACAAAAAAGAGAGCAGTGCGCTAGACCCGCCCCGCACCACCTTGCCGAATGGCCATGCGGTGCCTCGGCGATCAGGTTATCTGCGGGCCCGGACTGGACAATCACAGCTTCCCTCTTCAGCTCAAACTCATGTTCCCGGAGGACGCCAGTGTCAAAGAACCACAAGAAAGACAAGAAAGACAAGAAAGCCAAGGGCAAAGACAAGAAGGACCCAAAAGCGAAGAAGGAAAAACCAACCAAGCCGGCCAAGCCGGAAAAGCTGGCAGCGGTGGGCGGAATTATTGGGGATGCAGTTGAGAACGCGGGCGCGACCTACAGCGACGGCCATCCGCAGGACCGGGTGCAATACCTGGAAGCCAAACTCATCCTTAGGCCCGACCGCTTCGTTTCCGTGGACAGTTTCCGCGACTTCGGCAAGCTGGTGCAGCGCACGGCCAAGGACCTGAAAGTCGGTTTCATTACCGATCCCAAAGTCGGCCGGCGGCCCGACATTCGGGAAATCGTGTTTATGGACACGCCCGACTTCCGTCTCTACAACAACGCTTTTATCCTGCGGCGGCGCATCGTCTACATCGATGGATTTCCCGTGGGCGATCCGGAAATCGTCTTTAAGTTTCGCCACCCGGACGAGAAGACAACGGCGGCCTTGGACGTGCGCCCCAACATCGCCGGCGCTTATCAGATTAAGTTCAAAGCTGAGGCCCTCCCGCTGAAAGACCAGTTCGGCGGTTTTCGCATTTTGTACTCCCACAACTGCGGCTTCGGCTTGAGCCAGATGCACGAAGGCGACCGCCTGGGCATGTGGGCGCTGGCCAATGTGTTTCCCGCGCTCGCGGTGCTGAAGAAGTCGGAGGATGAAGAGGTCTCGCTGGTAAATGAGGCGATCGTGGAGGAAGTGCTGCTGGAGCTGGGGAACCTCGATTTCGGCAAGGGAGTGACGGCCCACTGCAACGTGGCGTTGTGGCGCACCCGTGGCGAGCACACTCCGCTGGTGGGCGAATTTGCTTACCAGGTCAAGTTCAATCGCGGAGATGAACTGCACGTCAAGCCGAGAAAACTGTGCGAGCAGTTCTTCATCACCCTGCAACAGGATGTGAAGGACTGGATCTCGCTGGGTGCCACTAAGACGGGAATGGTATACCGTCTCAAGGGCAATCCGCCGCAGAGCCATGAGTGACGTCAGCGCAAAACCGGCCCTTGAATCCTCGTCCCCGGCTGCTCCCGCATCTGGGGACATATCCGTCGTCAGCATATTTCTCGAATTCCTGTTGATCGGAGCCACCAGCTTCGGCGGCGGTGTAGTGGCCTACTTGCGCAGCGGCTTGGTCATCAAGCGAGGCTGGGTGGATGACCAGAAATTCGTCGAGTATCTTGCCATCAGCCAAACTCTACCCGGCCTGAACGCGACCAATATGGCGGTGCTGGTAGGTGACCGGCTGCGCGGATTTTTCGGAGCGTTGGCCGCGATTGTTGCCATCTGCCTGCCGGGCGCGGTGCTGATGCTGATTGCCGGAGCTTTGTACCAGTCGCACGGCGACAAGCCGCTGGTCACCGCCATGCTCAGGGGCGTGGCGGCGGCCGCTGTGGGACTTATTCTGGCGACCACGATTCAGTTGGGCAAGAAGTCGCTGGCCCACGTCTACGACCTGATATTCGTCGGCCTGACGGTCTTCGGGGTCGATCGCCTTCACCAGTCGGTGCCGCGGGTGCTGATCGCCGTCGGTATCCTGGCAATCCTTTGGTACCATCCCCGCAAATTCAGGGAGGTGAGCCAATGAATCAGATCATCGCGTTGATTCGCGTGTTTTCCTATCTGTCGATCTTGACCGTCGGCGGCGGTCTGGCTGCCTTTCCGGAAATGAAGGTGCTCACCGTCGACGTCCACAAGTGGCTTACCTTCCCCCAGCTCATTCACCTGTACAGCATGGGGCAAATCGCTCCTGGGCCGAACATGATGATGATTGTCTCCATCGGCGAATGGGCGGCCGGCATTCCGGGTGCAATTGTTGTCCTGATCGCTTTCTTCGGGCCCACGGCCTTACTTGCTTTTTACGTCGGACGCCTGTGGGTGAAGTTGGAAAAGTGGCCATGGAGAAACTCGATTCAGCGCGGACTCTCCCCCGTCGCCATCGGTTTGCTTCTGGCCGGCTGCTTGAGTCTGGCCCGGGGAGCAGTGAGTGGCTGGGTCACACTAGCCATCGCGGGCGCGGTGCTTTTGATCTTGCTTCGCTCCAAGATCAATCCTGCTTTCCTGGTCTTGGCGGGTGCGGTTGCCGGCGGCTTGGCATTCTACCGTCCGTAATCATCTCTTAGAGGCGGCCGGCGCGTTCACCGTTCGTTGCACCGCCTCCAGCAGCGGCACGCGCGGGCGCCAGCCAGTTTCTTCGCGGATGCGGTGGGTGTCGTACCAGCGATTTTGCCAGGCCCGACGCAGTTGATGTTGCGATAGCCTGGTGTCTCCCATCGGCAGCAGAAGACGCAAAGCTTCAGCGAAAGGGCTTGCGATGCGCATCGGCCAGGCGGAACAGAAGCGGGTCGCGGAGCCGTCTACGGATCGCCTGACCTCGTGATAGCGGCCCAGCGTCAGCTCATCGTCATCGACCACATTGAATTGCCGCAGTCCTTCACCGCTGGCGGCAGCCATCTGCATCGCATCGATCAGATTCTCGACATAATTCAGCGGAAGGCGGTGATTGGGATTGCCGAACACGACGTTAGTTTTTCCCATGCTGAATCCTAGAATGCCGCTGGGCAGCGGCCTTCCCGGTCCAAAGACGATCCCCGGACGGAGGATTACGGTCGGTATCCCTGTTTGCTGTGCAAACGTCGCAACCCTGCGGTCGGCAGCGATCTTCGATTCTGCGTAAGCGTCCCGCAGATCAGGGTGCTGGTCGAAGGGCGTGTCTTCGTCAATGCGCTCGCCTTCCGGGATCGGACCATAAACTGCCAGCGAACTGACATAGACGATTTGCTTCACACCTTGCTGCGCACAGGCTGCCAGAACGCCCTCAGTTCCCGTCACGTTAGCGGCGAAGTAATCCGCTCGAGTGCCCGGCGAGCCGAGCTGGGCCGCGAGGTGATAGACAATATCCGCCCCTTTGATTGCCCGCGCGATGGAATCGGGATCGGCGAGGTGTCCCGGGATGATTTGGGCGCCGGCCGCTGCCAGCTCGTCAGCGCGATGCGACGGTCGCGCCAGGACCTGCACCGGTACGCCTTTGGCGAGCAGATCTCGCACCAGAAATGTTCCCAGAAATCCGGTACCGCCGGTTACGCAGATGCCCATAGGGCTTGATCTCGTCAAGCGAGGAGCGTACACGCTTGCGGCCGACACTCACACGTAGCGCGCGTCCTCGACCAGACTTTTGCTCGTATGTTAGATTACACTTTCGCTTGCTGATCGAGTTTATGGCGCTGGAGAGTTCCAGCAGTTCCGCCCCGGCGCATCCGTGATTTCGCTCCCGTGAAGCAGTTTAGCCGCACACTTCGAGAGACAACACGTTGACCATCGCAGGCTACATAGTCCTGATGGTCGCTGCCATTCCCGGCATCTATTACCTGCTGGCGATCTATAGTTCCGCGCATTATTTCCGCGTGGCGCGGCGCGAGAACCCGCCTAACACCGATTTCTTTCCGCCCATAAGCTGCCTGAAACCGATCCGCGGACTGGACGACGACGCCTACGAAAACTATGCCAGCTTCTGCCGCCAGGATTATCCCGATTACGAGATCTTGTTTTGCGTCGATGGTGACGATCCGGCTTTGCCGGTCCTGGAAAAACTGATTGCCGATTTCCCCGAGCGTAAGATTCGCCTGCTCTATGGCTCAGGTCGAGATGCCATCAACGATAAGGTCGGGCGCCTGGTGCGACTGGTGAGCGAAGCGCAGAATGAGCTGCTGGTCATCACCGACGGCGATATTCGCGTAGGGCCAGACTACCTGCGGGCCGTGGCCCATCCCTTTCGCGATCCGAAAGTCGGTGGCGCTACCACGTTGTACGTGTCGACCGAGGAAACGACGTTGGTGCAGGAATTGCAATCAGTGGGCATGATCTCCGACTTTTTTGCCGGCATCCTAGTCGCCTGGCAGCTCGACGGCATCAAGTTCATGTTCGGTCAGTCGATCGTCACCAAGCGCGAACATATAGCCGGCTTTGGAGGTTATGAGGCCATCGAGAACCGGCCGGCGGACGATCTCAACGTCGGACGTCTGGTTGCCGCCCAGGGTTACGAGGTCAAGCTGCTGCCCTATAGAGTGAAAACAGTCGCCGATTTTCAGGGCCTGAAAGACTTGTTCTACAAACGGGTGCGCTGGATGACCGTCATGCGCCTGATGCGCGCCAAGGGCCACTTTGGTCTGATCTTCACGTGGGGACTGGTCTGGGCGCTGATCGCAGTTGCGATCCATCCGTCACGTCCCATCGTGATCGGCTACCTCGGCAGCTACGTGGTGCTGCGAGTAGTCTTGACCTGGCTGATCGGGATCCATGGAATGCGTCAGCCCGGCATGTGGCCGAAAATGCTGCTGGTCCCGCTGTGGGACGCGATGGCATTTCTGATTTGGATTCTCAGCTTTGGCCGGAAAACCATCCGTTGGCGCGGCTTCGAATATTACCTGCGCGACGGGATTCTGGTGCCTGTGGACCCGGCAAAATCGCACGGGCCGCGCTGAGTTCAGCGCTCGGCCGTCACCCAAGACCTAAGGAACCTAGCTCATGGTGCAGCACAAAGCGAAAGTTGCCATTGCCGGCGCTGGAGTCTACGGCGCCACAACCGCGGTCCGTTTGGCGGAGCAAGGGCACGATGTCCACCTGTTTGACCCCATCGGCATTCTGAACGCGGCGTCAGGAATCAATCAGTTTCGCATTCATTCGGGATATCACTATCCCCGCAGCCCGGAGACCATTCGCGAGACCATGGGAGCGCGTGAGGAGTTTCTGCACACCTTCGCGCCCGCCATTGTTCGCAATAGTCACCACTACTATGCGATTCCTCATGAAGGCTCGCAAACCCCGCCGGAGCTGTTCGAACAAGTGATGGCGGAGTACAAATTTCGCTTGCAGCCCTGCCGGCCCGACTGGATGAACTTCGATTTCATCGACAAATGCTATGAGGTCGAGGAGCAGATCTATGATCCAGAAATCCTGCGCGACTTGCTGACCGACCAGATCCGATCGCTGGGAATCCATTTCAATCAACGAGAATTTCTTCCCTCGATGCGTCCGGAGTACGACTACGTGGTGTGGGCGACCTACGGACTGGGGCCTTCGCGCGGCCTGTTCAAATCCGTGAAGTACCAGGTGGCGGAGAAAGTCCTGATTCAGCTACCGAAACAGTTGCAAGGCGTATCGTTGGTTGTCGTGGACGGCCCGTTTACCGCGTTCGATCCGTATGGCAGTTCGGAGCGGTCGATGTGGGGCTCGGCCAAGCACTCCAATCACTGGACCACCACCGATCCCAGCGAGCCGATTCCTGAGCGGTACGTGCCTCTCTTGAACGGACCGGGATTCGAGCCAATCTCCTGGGGCAGATTTGAGGCCATGCGGCAGGATTCGGCGCTCGGGGTTCCGGCGTCAGCCGAGGCGGTTTACCTGGGGTCGCGCTTCACCATCCGCGTGGTCGAGAACGATCCGCAGGACCGCCGGACGCTGTATGTGCAGGAAACGGCCCCGGGCGTGATCCACATCTTCTCCGGCAAAGTGGTGAGCGCGGTGAAGGCGGCACGGCTGGTCAGCGAAAAGATAGCGCAAGGATAGTCTCGGCGGGTGCGGCGCCTTAGGGCACGTTGTCTTGCGCGGGAAAGCGAACAATAACGCTAGTGGTCTGCCGCAAGCAACCGTTTTTTTCTGGAGGTTATTTTGTCCGGCTTTCCTGAGTTTCGGGAAGCCGTCGGTCTCGCTGGACTACCTTCCGGCCTTGCGTTGAGGCGATTGTCGAAGTTCAGCGATCGCTGAATCAATCAATCTATGCCCCAGTACGCTGGGAGGAATGTCGCAGGTCGGAGGACTGGTCTGTGGGTTGGCGGCGGCCAGCAATCCGGCCATGCAAGTGTTGCCCAGCGCAAATTGATTGGAAGCCGCAGACTGGAATGCGGTGAACACATCGGCCACATCGGCGCCGTACTGTTGGGCGGGCGCGGTGATGGCCTGGTTCAATCCCGGGATTGCCTGAGTGTCGAATTGGTTGGAGTAATCTGGCGAGTAGTAATTGACGATCACAATCGACCCCATATATCCGGTGCCGCGCAGACCGGCAAGAATTTGCGTCATGTTGGCTTCAGCAGTCGCGTACGCTTCTGGCAGGCCGTTCTCGATGCACTGCGGGTTGCCATTGCACTGCTCCTCCAGAAGAAGCAGGTCGTCGACGCCCAGCATGATTGTGACCAATGGCGTCGTCGCGAGATTCAATCGTAAGAATCCTGTTGCAAACGTGTATTGGGTTGAGTGGATGGAAGCGTAGGTCTCGTGCAGCGGGAAATAGCTGCGATACTGGTGGCAGCCGTTATCGGGCGCTAAGGGCGAAAGGAAGCTGCTGGTGGTTTCGCCCGGGCAGCTTGCGTTGACCACCACCCAGCCACCGCCCAGGTAGCCGCTCAGGTAGTCGCTGTAGGAAACGAAATTGGCAGGGTAGTAGTATTCGTAGTCTGCCTCCTCGATGTAACCGAACGGCACGCTGTCGCCGAGGGCCAGGTAACTCTCTGAGTTGCTACCGACGTCCTTTGCCGCGGCTGATCCGAGCGCAACCAACAAACTCATTAGCAGAACGCCCAACATGCGGAACTTCATCGCTGTTTCCTCCCGGAAAAGTGTCGTCCTAAAGGATAGGAGAAGAAGCATTGCGCCTCGCTGAGCGGAGAGGTTCCAGAACTAAACGTCGTACCCTGGAACGCGCAGCGCAAGTCTGCTCCGAAGATACTTTCTACACTTCCGACGGTTCCATTACGACTCCCGAAGGAGTGCGCACCGTGCCATTGCGATTGTTGCTGGCGTTTCTCCAGTTCACCTGGGGCATAAACACCGAGGTGTCGATGCGGTTCTTATACTTGAGCGCGATGTTGATCAGCGAGTCGATCAGCGAATCCGAAAGCATGTGCGGCTGCAAGCCCAGATCGATCAGCTTTGAATTCTTCGCGTTATAGTAGTGGGCTTCCGCTTCCACGCGCGGATCGGGAATGTGGTCGATCACCACGCTCAGGCCAAATTTCTCACCAGCGGCCTCGACCATGTGCGCCAGCTCTAGAACAGAAAACTGCTCGGTGAACTGGTTGAATACGCGGAATTCGCCAGGATTGGCCGGATGGTGGCAGGCGATCTCTACGCAGCGAATGGTATCGCGGATATCGAGAAATCCGCGCGTCTGCCCGCCTTTGCCGTAGACGGTGATCGGGTGGCCGGCGGCGGCCTCAATGCAGAAGCGATTGAGCGCGGTGCCAAAGATCTCGTCGTAGTCGAAGCGATTGACCAACCCCTCATCCAGGGCGGTCTCGTCGGTGGTGGTGCCGTAGACCACACCCTGATTCAGGTCGGTGGCGCGCAGGCCCCAGGCCCGGCAACAGAACATGATGTTGTGGCTGTCGTGGACCTTGGAGAGGTGATAGAACGAACCGGCCTGCTTGGGATAGGGAAGCACGTCGCTGCGGCCGTTATGTTCGATGCGGATGTATCCCTCTTCAATATCGATGTTGGGTGTGCCATATTCGCCCATGGTTCCCAGCTTCACCAGGTGGCAGTCGGGCTTGAACTCGCGCAACGCAAACAGCAAATTCAGCGTTCCGACAATGTTGTTTACCTGGGTGAAGGTGGCGTGCTCACGGTCGATCATGGAGTAAGGCGCTGACCGCTGCTCGGCGAAATGAATCACGGTATCCGGCTCGAACTCACGAATGTGGGCCGACAGGAACGCGTAGTCGCGCATGTCACCCTCGAACACTTCGATGACGTTTCCGGTAAGGTCTTTCCAGAGCTGCAGACGGTTACGCAGGGAGAGGATCGGGGTCAGCGTCGACACGCCCAGATCGATGTCCCATTTCCTGCGAATGTAGTTGTCGACGATGGCAACGTCATGTCCATGTTTGGACAAATACAGCGCGGTTGCCCATCCGCAGTAACCGTCTCCGCCCAGCACAGCAATTCTCATGCATTCTCCTTAGGGCTAATACAGCGTAGCTAAACACAATTCTCCGTATACAAATATACCGGGTTTACGGCAGGTTTGCAGGGGTTCCCTACTGGAGATCGATGCAGGGCGACGTGGTTGAAGAGGTGGCGAAGAGGCGCCGTCCCTGAAGGAGTCTGAAATAGAAGAGTGGGAAGGATTACTCCGCTCGCCCGCCGCGGCTCGGTCGGGATGGACAAGACCACAACTAGGTCGCCGGCTGGGGAAGCGGGAGATTGGTGAGCACAAACTTGCCACCACTCTGCGTCACAACGTTGAGCTTTTCCTGTCCAACAAGTTTTTGCAAACGCGGCATGGCGGATTCGCTGGCGACCAGGTAATACCTCGTCGGCGTCAGCCACAGGCTCTTCAGTTGCGGATCGTCAATGAAAACATCCGCCGCGCCCGGTGCGTAGGAGCCGTAAGACAGATTGAGCACGCGGCCATTCAACAGCAGCGCCGGCCGGTTGGTGTAGAAGGCAACCGACGAGAATGCATAATAGTGACGGTCAAGGATGAGTTGGCCGTCCGGCGAATGCAAGATCGCGTCCGCCAAAGGCCGCGATGACAGGAACGGATCGAAGACTACCAGCGCCACCTGGGCCGCTCCGTAGAACAGCACCATCATCACCGCCGCACTCAGGAAAGCGCGTTTTCCCACCGCGCGAAATGTCCCAATGGCGCCAATCAGAAAAGCTACGCCAGCCAACGCCAGCGGCAGCCGCAAATAGGCGAAGGACTGCAGCGTCAGGTCCTCGAAGTGCCCCAGCGATAATGTGTAGGCCCCGGGATGCGCGCTGAGGGCGCTAAAGATGTCGCCCGGAGTCGGCACCTTGCGTACTGCAATCAGGATCGCGATCACTGCGGTCGCCGAGCAGGCTGCAATCGCGGTAAGCACCATCGTCCCACGCCTGATCCAGTTGCCGCCCATCGCCATCGCCGAGCCCAGCAGCAACGCGAACGCCGGATAGCAGGGCATCGAGTAATACTCCTGGGTGGTGGAGAAGGTGAAGAACACCAGCACGAATCCGATCCAGCACAGGGCCAGCAGGCGCACGCGCCCCGCCCGGTCTAGCGGACGGAACGACAACTTCGCGACCGCAGGTAGGTAGACGCTCCAGGGGAAGAGCCAGATCAGATGGAACAGCCAGAAATACAGACGCGGGACAGTGTTGTAGTCCCGCGGATAGCGCAGATTCAGAAAGCGCAGCAGTTGCTCATTGATAAAGAAGAACCAAAGGAAGCCGTGATATTCGCCCTGTCCGCTGTGCATGGAAAGCGAAAGATATGGTGGATTGCGCAGCGTGGCCAGTACGTGCCAGGGAACCGCAATCAGCAGTATGATCGCCAGACCGCTGAAGGGATGCAGCCGCTTCCATGTTCTCGCCACGAACAATTGCTTGGTGAGAAATAAATAGATGAGGCTGGCGGCAACGGGAAAGAGCACTCCAATCAAGCTCTTCAGCAGCAGCCCAGTTCCCAGGCTGGCAGCCAGAGCGAAAGCCCAGGCGCGGGGATGTGCCTCGTCATCGTCGGTGATGCGCAGCAGCGCCCACATCGCCAAGGTAATGGTGAAAGTCAGGATGACGTCTGGAATCAGGACGCGGGTAAATAGAAACAGTCCCACGCAGGTGGCCATGCACAGTCCGGCATAGAAGCCGGCTTTCCTGCCGAAAGCCCACACGCCAAACGCGGCTGTGAGCAGGGCGAGAGCCATGCAGAACAGAGCTATCGGAATGCGCGCCGCCCAGTCGTGGACGCCGAAGACTTTGTAGGAGAAAGCCATCATCCAGTACACCAGAGGTGGCTTCTCCAGATACGCGACACCGTCGAGCCGGGCCGTGACCCAGTCTCCGGTCACCAGCATGGTTCGGGCGATTTGCGCCTGGACTGCGTCCACGTCGTCAGCTAGCGAAGGGGGGGAGATGATCCCGACCAGGTACACCGCAGCCGCAATCAGCAGCAGAGCTAGGTATAGGACCCAACTCCGGTTGAGACCAGTTGGCTGGTTGCCAGGGGCTTGGGTGCCTGGATGTTCCACTTTTTCATCCACAAAAACAGAATCATTAATCCCCATAGGTGATAGCCCATATTTACTCGCCTTTCCAGATGGTCATTCAGATGACCCTCGATTACTTCCGGACGAAAGATGTCAGAGTATTCGGCGGCGCCGGCGCGCAAGGTTTCGACCAACAGCGAGCGCAGAGGCCCGCGCAGCCAGTCGTGAGCCGGGATGTCGAAGCCCACCTTCGGCCTTTGCAACACTGATTTCGGAAGCTTGTCTTTCATCAGATGTTGCAGCACGATTTTTTGGCGGGATCCCGAAATCTTCAGCGATGCCGGAATCCGGCTGGCGAATTCCACAATGCGGTGATCGAGAAACGGAGGTCGCACCTCGACCGAATGCGCCATGCTGATACGGTCCGACTTCACCAGGATGTCGTCTGCCAGGTAGTACTTCTGATCGAACCACAAATACGGATCCAGATTGCCATTAGCTGCCGCCAGCTTCGACCCCGGCTCACTCAGGATCTGGTCGAGCGTGCGGGGCAAGCGCTCGGCGACCAGTTGCCGCTTCTCCAAGTCGGAGAAAGTGCCATTCCAATAAACATGGCCGCGCGCCGGAGACATCAGGCTGCCGGCCAGCAGACGCTTGACCTTGTACTCCAACCCAATCTTGTCATCCGAAACCGGCCAAGCCTGCATCATCCACTGCCCTAATCGCAGTGAACTCCTGGGCAGCATCCGGAGGTAAGAAGCGACGCGGCTGGCACGGTAGGTAAGATATCCGCCGAACAGTTCATCGGCGCCTTCGCCGCTGAGCGCGACCTCAGTCCGGGTCCGGCTCAGCTTGGCCAGAAACCAGAGTGGCAATGCTCCGGCGTCTGCACTGGGCTCGTCCGAGTAGTAGGCGAATTCCTGGATCGCGCCTTCGAGGTCCTGCTCGGGATTCAGGTCCAGCTCTTCGTGCTCGGTGCCGTATTCCGCCACCATCTGGTGGATATAGCTGCTCTCGTCGAAACTGCGGCCGCGGAACGAAATTGAGAAAGTCTTCAGCTTGGCGGATGTGGCCCGCGAAGCGTAGTGCAGGATGGTCGAGGAGTCCAAGCCTCCACTGAGCCAGACGCTCAGTGGCACGTCGGAGATCAAATGCTCGCGCAGCGATTGCTGCAGAAGGCCGTCAAGTTCTTCGCTGGCCGAGTCGAGCGATCGGTGGCTGATCTGGGGAGCGGGCAGAGTCCAATAGGTTTCCGAGCGCGTTGCTCCGTTCCGCCATTCGACCCACGTCCCCGGCAGGACCTTGCAGATGCCTTCCACCATGGTCCAGGGAGCGGGTATGTAGTTGAGGGCAAGGTAGCAATCCAATGCCTGCAGGCTGAGACGACGGTCAATCTCGGGGTGAATCAGGATCGCCTTCAACTCCGAGCCGAAGAACAACTCCTCGCCCTGGTGGGCGATATAAAGCGGCTTGATGCCTACCCGATCGCGCGCCAAAACCAGTCGCCGGGCGGAATCCGTCCAGAGGGCAACCGCAAACATGCCCCGCAGCTTCTGGAAACACCCGGTGTCCCACTCCATGAAGGCATGAAGGACGGTTTCGGTGTCGCAGTGGGTGTGAAAGCGGTGGCCCGATTTCTCCAGCTCAACCCGGATGTCGAGATGATTGTAAATTTCGCCGTTGAAGACGATCACCGTGTCGCCGTCGTCGCTGCGAAGCGGTTGATCGCCCGACTCAAGGTCCAGGATTTTCAGGCGGGTGGCGCCGAGAGAACAAGTCGAAGAGTGGTAGACACCTTGCTGGTCTGGTCCGCGATGGACCAATGTGGCCGTCGCCGCCGCGATCCTTTCCGGCCGCGGGGACCCGCCTTTATGAGTGAATCCGACTATACCGCACACAATGATTAAGCTTTCATTACTTATGTTACTAAACTAACACAAATGCTGCATTTGACTGGAAGAGTGGAGTGGGCGATATGCCCCTTTCTTGGGGCAATCCAGTAGCCGGAACCAGGTCCCGATTGGTCGTCCCGCCCGTCCCCGGTCCACAAGTGACTAGGGCCCCCTACTTGCCGGCCCACGGCTGCGAACTCCGACTTCCATATTGATGTCCTGCCCCGAGTAAAGCTTCGTGTACCATGGTCAGGGTCTCGCTCCGAGCAGCCACTGACAACGCCAATGCACACTCGACTTCACGCCAAAACTTACTTCCTCATTGCTGTAATGGTGGTTGCCGGGCCGGTGGGAAATCTCTTACTCGCCAAGGGCATGAAGCAGGTCGGTGAAATCAAGATTTGGCCGCCGTCGGAACTGGTGCCTGTTTTCTTTCGTGTGTTCGGCTCGCTCACGATTTGGATCGGGATTGCCTGTCTGATCGCTTTTATCGTGGCCTACATGCTGGCGCTGTCCCTGGCCGACTATAGTTATGTGCAGCCGGCCGCCGCGCTGGGCTATGCCGTGGTGGCAATTCTGGGCGCAATTTTCCTGCGCGAGGCCGTTTCCCTGCTGCGCTGGGTGGGCATTGCCTTCATTTGCGCGGGTGTATCCTTCATTCGCGGCACCAATCCCCGGACCACGGAAGCTCCCCGTTAATGCTGGAATTCGTCTTATTTGTCTTGATCATCGTGGTAGGGACCTGGGGGGAACTCTGCCTGGGCCGGGCGATGAAACAAACCGGCGAACTGGAGCGATTCCGGCCCTCCGCAATGGTCCGCCTGCTGTATCGCGCTTTGCAGATCAAGTGGATCTGGATTGGCGTCGCCATGATGGCGGTGGCCTTTTTTTCCCTGCTCCTGCTGCTTTCCTTGGAAGACGTCAGCTTCGTTGTACCCGTGACCGCCCTGAGCTATCTGGTTGGCGCCATAGGGGGTATCTTCTTCTTGGGGGAGCGCGTCAGTGGGCAGCGCTGGATCGGCATAGCGCTGGTTTGCGTCGGAGTGACCCTGGTAGTCATCGGTAACAGATAGCAGCTTATGCCTGAAGTCGCTACCCCGCCCTCGACCTTGTCGCGCTTCAATGTTTCGGGAGCGTTGGTTCTGCGGGAAATTCTGTCGATGGGAATTGACTCTCTGCGTGCCGACAAGTTGCGTGCCGCTATGACCGCCCTGGGTATGGCTGTCGGCACCACAGCCCTCATTTTGGTGGTCACAGTTGCGCTCACCGGCAAACGTTATGTGCTGACCCAGATCGAGAACGTCGGTACCAACGTTATCTGGGCTGAATATTCCGGAATCTCCAGCGCCGGATCCAGTGTCTCCGCGGCAGATTACCTCACCATCAAGGACATGACTGCTGCGCAACAGCAAGTTCCCGGCATTCAAGCGGCGTCGCCGGTGCTCAATATGCATCAGCGCATGGCAGTTGGGGGAGGCAAGGAACGCGAAATCCTGGTCCTGGGAGTCGATCCTGACTACCAGCCGGTGCGGCGCATCGTCGTCAGCGCCGGCAGATTTTTCGATCAGCAGGATTCGCAGTCGGGCAACAAGGTCGCGCTGCTAACCGAAAGCCTGGCCAAGCGGCAGTTTGGATCGCTCGATCTGGCGCTGGGACAGACCATCAAAATACAGGAGGTGCCCTTCGTCATCATCGGCACCTTTCGCGAAAGCGTGGACACCTTTGGCCGCTCGGAGATCGAGGACGACACCGTCCTCATTCCTTACACGGTTGCCCAGGCGCTGACCGGCACCACCGCCGTGAATCAGATTTATTTCTCCATGTCCGACGCCGCCAGCATACCCGTTGCCACCGATAGCATCCACTCCGTCATCGCCGTGCGGCACCGGCCCGAATCCGTCTACAACGTCAGCAATCTGACGGAAGTGTTGAGGCTCGCCAACAAGACCGCGACTGCCTTTACCTCGGTCCTGCTGCTGTTCACGGCGGTGACGCTGATTGCGGCCGGGGTGGGAATCATGAATATCATGTTGGCTACGGTGCACTCGCGAATTCACGAAATTGGAGTTCGCAAAGCGATGGGAGCCACCCGGCGCGCGATTCTCTTGCAGTTCCTTTTCGAAGCGGTGTTGATCGCCCTGCTGGGAGGATCAGTGGGAATGATTGTTGGTTTGGGAATCCCGCTTTCCATCGAGATCTTCACCAACCATTACATACCCGTCTCCGCGCTGTCGGCAGTGGTCGCATTGCTGGTTTCCTGCGCCGTGGGAGTGGCCTTTGGTATCACCCCGGCTAACAATGCCGCCAAACTTGATCCCGTGGAGTGCTTGCGGCACGAGTAGCGGGTCGGGAGTCTGCATCAGCGCAGTCCGTTTCACTATCATTCTTTCGACAGGGTTGCAGTCACTATTCACAGATACAGGAGACGGACAGGCTTAGGGGAAAACCCGCTCTTATCACCGGCGCAACCAGCGGCATCGGACTGGAAACGGCCCGCGAGTTTCTGCAGGAAGGGGCGCCGGTTGCGATCACCGGCAGGAGTCAAGCCGATCTCGATGCGGCGCGAAAAAGTCTCGGCAGCGACGTGGTGATGATCGCCGCCGATGCCAGCGATGCAAGCAGCCAGAAAACCGTGGCCGAAGCTGTCGCTCAAGCCTTCGGCAAACTCGACATCTGTTCGTCAATGCCGGAATCGCCGTTCTAAAGCCCATCGAACAGTGGAACGAGGCCGAGTTCCACCGCTCGTTTGATACCAACGTGAAAGGCCCGTTTTTTCTGGTGCAGGCGTTGCTGCCCGTATTCGCTAGCCCCGTGGCGATCGTGCTGAACACCTCGGTCAACGTCCATATCGGCCAGCCCAACACAACCGTCTACGGCGCCAGCAAAGCGGCATTGTTGTCGATGGCGCGCACTCTTTCCGGCGAACTGATCAGTCGCGCTATTCGCTTGAACACCGTCAGCCCAGGCCCCATCACAACGCCGCTTTATGACAAGCTGGGTTTATCGGCGGCAGATCTCAAAGCGGTGTCGGCTTCGATTCAGGCCCAGGTGCCCGCCGGACGCTTCGGTAATCCCAGCGAAATCGCCAAGGCTGTGGTGTTTCTCGCCTCCGATGAGTGTCATTTCGCGGTCGGCAGCGAGTTGCTCATCGATGGCGGAATGAGCCTGTAGGTCGCGGGTGGACCGCAGGTACTCGCAGGAGAGCTGTTGGTCTAATGGATAAGATCTCGCCGGAGACCGCAGCGATCAACTGGACAGGACGAACAAGAAGTAAGTGCAAGCCATTCCAAAGAATGGCGGGGTCGACGGGACTCGAACCCGCGGCCNNGCGTTCTAACCAACTGAACTACGACCCCACGTCTGAAATCAACGTGATACCGCAAACCCAAGTCGAATAAGGGTATTGCCGGTTTTGCATAGAACGCACGTTGTGCTTGGCGTGCTTACAATGGCATCTGTCCCTGCCAAAACCACCAATAAGCCGCTAACAAAAGTCTGTGCCCTCATGCGAAAATTATCTTAACACAGCGGGGGTCAGGAGTTCGCGCACTGGGAATCCAGGTAGTGTCCTGAGATTAGGACGCTCCCGGAAATCCAGGTAGTGTCCTACTGCCGCACTGGGCCGTCGATACAGACCATCGAACCCGGTGTAGATGTCTGAATCGCTCGGTTCCCGGCGGGTTGACTTACTGTACTTCTGAATCTTTAGCAGGTTGCTGAGAAACCCGGGAAAGCGGATCCTTCACCGGCTAAACAGGCTGCTGAAAAAGTCTTGTTCGACATGTCTTGAAGGGGCGTACCTTTAGGTGCGCCTTCCTAGGCCCTTTCTTGTCGCCATTCCGAGCGGGCTTCAGCCCGCGAGGAATCTGCTTTGCCGACTTTTTCAGCAGCCTGTAAAGTCGGTTTGATCTCGTTGCTGGGGCTACTGGCTACGTGGATTCCAGCGCAACGCGCTGTCGGGAAGAACGTTTACCTGGCATGACGATAAGAATGCTCCGCCCGTAGCGGTGATCAACCAGCAGTTTGCGCGCAGAATCTTCGGCTCGGTAAGCGGGCAATGGGCAGATCCTAAGCTGTCAAGGAGAAAACCAGCCAGCCATCGTGAAATTATGTTGCCTCGTCTCGAAGTCAAGGACATGGTTTCGCGGGATGCGCGAGGGTGACGAGCCTTGCGGGTCGGTATGTGAACCTGGGCAATTAGCCAGTATTTTCGTGGGCTGGGCTGTACCTACAAATACTACGAGCCCATGCTCAGGCTTCTCCGCTTCGTCCATGATGCCGGCCTTCAGCGCATTCATTTCGACTGACTTGCGGCTGGCCGCCTCCTTTGCTTTCGCAGCTGGCAGGGCCCGCAAAATAGCCGCCCGGCAAACTCAGGACGCTTTCCTCAGCGATCCTAACCCGGCAGCGATATGCCCCAAGGTTTGCGCGTGTTAGCGGACCGTGGCGAGTTCCTTGGCCTCCTGAGCGACGTGCCGCCAAGTCATGGCTGGAGCCGCCTTCACGACGTTGCCGATGACAATCAAACCTGGCCCTTCCAACTCCATGCCGTCGATTTCAGCCACGATGGTGTCGAGCGTGGCGAAGACCTGGCGTTGATGATCGGTAGTGCCCTGAGTGATCAGGGCAATCGGCGTGGAACCCGGCAGTCCATTTGCCGTGAGGTTTCTTACCGCCTCCCCAATTACGGTCATGCCCATGAACAATACCAGCGTGTCCGGACCGTTGGCCATCTTTCGCCATTGCTCGTCCGACAATCCTTTGCCGTTGCGCAGGTGAAGGCTATAAATCCCCAAAGAGTGGGCGCCGAATTCGCGATCGGTAACGGGAATTCCGGCATAAGCAGGTACGGAGGCAAGACTGCTAATGCCGGGCACGATTGCAAAGGGAATGCCCGCCCCGGCCAGCGCCCTCGCCTCCTCTCCGACGCGGCCGAAAATCATAGGATCACCGCCCTTCAAGCGCACCACCACTTCTCCCCGGCGCGCGCATTCAATCATCATGGCGTTGATTTCCGGTTGCATGTGTTGGCACATACCTTTGCGTTTGCTGACATCGAGACGCTCGGCGCCGGCACAATACATATCGAGCAAGACGGGATTGGCCAGTGCGTCGTGAATGACCACGGTGGCAGCGCGCAAACACTCGACGCCCTTGACCGTGATCAGTCCAGGATCGCCCGGGCCGGCGCCTACCAGATAGACATGGCCGGGAGCAAAGTACGGCTGCGTTTCCATCGCCGCAAAATCGCTTTCGACGTCAGCCGGTTGCGTAGCCCAGGGATAGTTTGCCACCGTCGATCGAGCCAAGCGGCGAATTGCATCCCGCCGGCCATTCGTGTCGAGATCACGCCAGCCCGGCTCATGCCTTGCCGTGGATGCCAGACGGCACAGATCGGCATATTTTTCTCCGAAGCCCGCTTTGGCATCGTCGCGGAGCACGGTCGCCAAAGTAGGGGCAGTACCATCGGTACCGAAGGAGACCGTGAAGGCGCCGCGACGCAACCAGGCAGGGAAGATGAAGTCGCTGTCATCGGGAGAATCGACGCGCATCACCAGCCGGCCGGCCGCTCGCGCATCGCGTTCCACCCGGGCATTGGTTTGTCCGTCGTCGGTGGCGGCGATCACCAGGAAGGCGCCTTCCAGCAGCGTGGCCTCATAGCTGCTCAGGGCCACTTCCACCGGCTCTGCGCTCCAGGTGTCATCTGCATTGAATGCTGTTGCCACCACGCGAACGCGCGCCCCGTGATCGAGTAACGCCCGGCACTTTCGGGCGGCGACTTTTCCGCCACCCACCACCACGCACAACCGGTCCTCGACTTTCAGATGCAACGGCAAGAACATGATGTCCTCCTAAAACAAAGCCCCGCGCCCTCCTATTTACGAGAGCCGGGGATGCCGTATTTCATCCTCAGTCGGATGCAGGAACAACTTGCAGCGACCTCATGCAGCGCGAGGTCACGGCAATCGCTACATCGTGGGCGGGCAGGTTTTCTGGCTTCCGTGTCGTTCTACTTGCCGCGCCTTCCCATCCTTAATCCGGACAGTGGCTAGACCGCGGCTTTCGTCAACGGTTACAGCGGCGGGACCGCAACGGATTTACACCGTTTTCCCTATTAAGCTTCACAGCGCCCGCCTGACTCTATCAGAGGAAAATAGGACAAACTCCCACCATGCCTGCCAATAAGACTTCTGCGAAACGAAAAACGCAGTCCGCCCTGCTGGCGGAGTATGAACCATGCTGTTAAGACGCATCCCGCCCACTCGCTACTTTCCACTCGCAAGCTGTTGCCACTCATCGATTAAGCGCGATACAGAAGTATGCATGCCGGTTGATGTCGGGGGAACTTGACGGTCCATGGTTGCTCGTGGACAAGACACACAATCGAGTTACGTCGATCACGCTCGCAATGTTTAACCATCACAGACAGGTTTTCTACAAGCCATCAGCTATCTCATAAATGTGCCGCGATCCGGACCATCAATGATTCGGGCTTCAGCGGCTGAGGGACCCGGTTTGTGGCTAAAGCCCTGACCTTTGCCGCCTTCCTTCGGCTTGGCTGAAGCCGCGCTCCGATACAAACCGGAACGACGCACGGAGATTGCGGCGTGCCTTCCAGATTGCCGGCCACTTGCGCCGGCGCAAGTGGAAAGTTTCCGTGATGTTTCAGAACGCCGACGCCAGGAAAAGTTTGCTAATCAAAACTACATAAGGATTGAAATGAATATCACACGCATGGCGTCTAACCATCACAGACAGGCGGGAAACTTTCCCGTTATAGTCCACGACAGTTCTTTGATTTGTTGTATCTCGCGCAGGCGCAGGGAACGCCGTGTAAATCGGCGACAGTGGCGCTGCTGTAACTGGCTACGAAACCTCAGGTACCCACCCGGAAGTTTGGGGAAGGCGAGGTGTAGGTCCGAAGCCAGAAGTCAGAACAACGGCCCGCGCGACCGGCCCGGAAACTTCGCTCCAAAGGAGATCGCGTTATGTGTGGTTCGCCTTAGTATCTTCCGCATTTTAATCCCTTACATCCTGAACGGTTGATCCGCATTGCGGCGTCTAACGCCTCTTGTTTCAACCGCGGGAGAACCGAGCACCTACGCGTGAATCCTGCGTTGGCGTGGCTGAAGGCCACTCCTCATGGCGCGGGAATCGCCCCCACAAAAGCGCCATGCAAGGAGTGAGCAATGATGTTCCTCAAGAAAGTCTTTCTTACCGCGATTATGTTTATAGTCGGCGCAGGCACGGCTTACGCGCAAGGTCTTGGTACGTTACGAGGCACGATCAAAGATCCCAGTGGTGCGGTCGTGCCCAAGGCGACAGTAAGCCTGAAGGCGACGGCTTGGTCGAGGGAACAAACTACCCAGACCAATTCAGACGGCGCATTCATTATCAGCGCCATCTCCTTCGGGCAATACACGCTGGAGGTGCAAAGCCCGGGTTTTGCGGTTTTGAGTCAGCAGATCCAGATGATCGCCGGCAGCGCTCCCTACGTTGAACTAACGTTGTCGGTGGTCTCGACGGCCAGTAGTGTGGAAGTCACAGCGACCACCACACCGCTGGAAGCCACGGCACCGTCGGCGGCCAGCGCTCCAATAATGGTTACCAGCCACGATATTATGCAGGCGCTTCCCGGCGCCGACCGGATGAGCAGCCTTCAGTTCATCACCGAAACCACTCCCGGGGCATTCGTCTTGCACGATCACCTGCACGTGCGGGGTGGACACCAGATCAACTGGATGATCAACAACGTACCAGTTCCGAATACCAATATGTCAAGCAACGTCGGCCGTGCCCTCGATCCCACGGACATCCAGCAGGTGCAAATCAACCGCGGCGGGTATGGCGCGCAGGACGGCGATCGCACCTTCGCGCAAGTGAACATCATCACCCGCAACGGGTTTCAATTCAACAAAGAGGCTGACTCCCTCGTAAGTTATGGTAGCGATAACCAAACCAACGATCAGGTGAGCTTCGGCGGCCACAGCGAGAAATTCGCGCTTTATGCCAGCCTGATCGGCAATCGCACCGATCTTGGCTTGGAGCCGCCCACGGCCCAGATCAGCCACGACATGGCCAGCGGAGAAGGCATTTTTACCACTATGTCGTACAAACTCGCCTCTGGAGACCAATTGGACTGGACGGCCACGGTGAGAAATGATCGTGATCAGATTCCCACCGATCCCAACGACTTGAATCCGACCGACACGAACTATGCCTACCTCCGCGACATCGACCAGGAACGGGATTCCTTCATTACCATGTCGTGGACGCACATCATCAATTCGAACGCCTTGTTAACCGTTTCCCCGTTTTTCCACTACAACAATTCACAATATATTCCCGGCGAAAGCGATCCGTTTAAGGCCACCGCTCTTAACACATCCAACTATGTCGGGGCCCAGACAGAATATAAATATGTGCACGGACCGAACAACCTGGTGGCGGGATTGTACGGGTTTTACCAGCACAATAACCAGTTGTTCGGCTTGGCAGAGGGAAGCACCTCTTCTCAGGTCTCGGCGGGGCCAACGGGCGGAGTCGGAGCGGCGTACCTCAACGATCAATACAAACCGTGGAGATGGCTGACCTTCAATGCCGGAATACGACTAACGCATTTCTCCGGTGTTACCGACGAGAATGCCGCTAATCCACGCGTGGGCGTCACGGTCCAGATCCCTAAGCTGAACTGGGTGGTGCGCAGCTTCTATGGCACCTATTACCAGCCGCCTCCGCTGTACACGGTGGGCGGTGGAGTGTTTGGATTTGAGTTGGCGAATGAAGGGGTGAAGGGGTACGGTTTCGAGCCCCTGAAGGGCGAACGCGATATTCAAAGAGAATTTGGGCTTACCATTCCAATTCGCGCCTGGATCTTAGATTTCGATCACTTTGACACCGGCGCTCGCAACTTTCTCGATCATGACTTGCTGGGCAATTCCAACATCCTGCTGCCGCTGACCACCCCGTATGCCCACATCAACGGTACGGAAGCGGTGGTGCGCTCGCCCCAAATCGCTCATCGCCTCGGAATGCATCTGGCTTTTTCCAACATGATGGCGCAGTTTAAGGGTGCGCCCGATGGCGGACTGATTGAGCCGGTACCATCCTGGTGTTTAACCACCTGGTGCTATCTCGATCATGATCAGAGAAACACGCTTTCGACGGGCTTCGATGTTCAGCTTCCGCGACACTACTGGTTTTCCAACAATGTCGTGTACGGGTCCGGCGTCCTGAAAGCTGATGGCCCGGATCATCTGCCCCAACACACCACGGCCGATGTTTCGCTTGGCAAGTCCCTGGGAGAACGGACGATGCTGACCTTTACCGTGCTTAATCTCACCAACTCGCGTTATCCATTTTCGGTGAACAGTTCCTTCGCGGGAACGCATTTCAACAACCCGCGAGAGATTATCGGGCAGGTGCGCTATCGTTTCCAGCGCGGCGAAAAATAGTACTCGGGGTATACAGGGCAGATTTATGCGGCGCCCGCGACAAACAAACGCCAGGTGCGGCCCGGTTCATCAGCCAAAATCCGGCCGCATACGGTTTGCGCCTGGCCGAGTTTGCGGCAAGAGCACGTTGGCCTGACGGGTACTGGTTCAACTAACGAGTCAAAGGGGGCGGCGCCGGAGTCTTGCGGAATGAGATTGTGGCGACAGTCACAAGTGTAGGGTGTGAAGATCACAGACAGGCGGGAAAACTTCCCGTTATGGTGCAGGTAGTTCTTTGATTTGTTGTATCTCGGATTTGTTGTATCTCGCGCAGGCGCAGGGAATGCCGTGAGAATCGGCGACAGTGGCGCTGCTGTAACTGGCTACGAAACCTCAAGTAACCACCCGGAAGTTCGGGGAAGGTGAGGTGTAGGTCCGAAGCCAGAAGTCAGAACAACGGCCGGCGCGACCAGCTAGGAAACTTCGCTCAAGGGAGAAAAGCATGTCCTGTCGAATTCCGTCTTCGCTCCAAGTCTCTACCCCAGCCGCTGGTCGTTCCGAAGCTAGTCTCCGCCGCCCAAGGTCTGCCGATGTGCCGGTCTGAACGATAGCTGCGCCGGTGCGCAGGGTGGGTGCGATATGAAGAACTTTGAACATGGCGGCGATGTAAGGCGACTGGCCCAGCGGGCTGGAATAGCGGAGCAGTCAATACTCGATTTCTCCGCCAACATCAATCCCCTGGGCCCGCCGGAATGGCTGCGGCCTTTGATCAGCTCGCAGGTCAGTGCCCTGCAGCACTATCCCGATCCGCATTGCACCGCTCTGGTGGAAGCGATTGCCGAGCGCTATGGAGTAAAGAATGAGGAAGTCATTGCCGGCAACGGCTCGACGGAAATTCTCTACCTCCTGACCCGTGTGGTGGAAAAATCGACGGCCTTGATTCCGGTTCCTTCTTATGGAGACTACGTTAAGGCGGCGAAGCAGCAGGGGATGCACATTCAGGCCGTGCCGGCAGGCCAGGAGCTTCCCGGCAATTTGTTGACGTCGGACACCGTGGTCTTTCTGGGACGGCCTAACAATCCTACGGGATCGGTTTGTTCAGCGGAAATGTTGCGGACCGCGGCGGCTGAACACCCTGCCGCACTTTTTGTGGTGGATGAGGCGTTCGGCGACTTCGTGGAAGATTTCGACAGCCTGACCCGGCAGCGTCCCGCCAACGTGATTGTGCTGTTGTCGCTCACCAAGATTTTTGCGGTTCCGGGATTACGCACGGGATGCGCCGTCGGAGATGTGGCCCTGATCCAGCGACTGCTGGAGTTGCAGCCGCCGTGGAGTGTAAACACTTTCGCCCAAGCCGTGAGTACAGCCGCGTTGCAAGACCACGAATATGTGCAGCGCACCCGCGCTTACGTAACCCGCGAGCGCGCGCAGCTCTTTGGCGAACTGAGCTCGCTGCCCGGACTCACGGTCGATCCCGGACAAGCAAACTTTCTGTTGATGAGACTCGATCGTGCAGGCATGGACGCTGCATCGCTGGCGGAGCGAATGCTCTCGCATGGCATTGCGATTCGCGTGTGTACCAGCTTTGAGGGGTTGGACGCGCATTACTTCCGCGTTGCGGTGCGCACTGGCGAAGAAAACCAGCGGCTGGTTGCGGCATTACGAAGGGTTCTCGGCGCTTCGCGGCCGAGCCCGGCGAAGCGAGCGGCGGCGACGATCATGTTTCAGGGCACCAGCTCCAATGCCGGGAAGAGCGTGCTGACCGCAGCCCTGTGCCGCATCCTGCAGCAGGACGGCGTTAGCGTTGCTCCCTACAAATCGCAAAATATGTCGCTCAACTCATTCGTCACCCGTGACGGCAAAGAGATGGGCAGAGCGCAGGTGGTGCAAGCGCAAGCCTGCCGTCTTGAGCCGGATGCGCGTATGAATCCCATCTTGCTCAAACCGAATTCCGACACTGGCGCGCAGGTAATCGTGCTGGGCAAGCCTGTGGGCAACATGAATGTGACGGAGTATATCGACTTCAAGCCGCAAGCCTTTGCCGTTGCCAAGCAGGCGCTGGATGAGCTTCGCGCCGAAAACGACGTAGTCGTGCTGGAAGGCGCCGGCAGTCCGGCCGAGGTAAACCTGAAGCGCCACGACATCGTCAACATGGCGATGGCGCAGTATGCCAATGCGCCGGTGCTGCTGGTGGGAGACATCGACCGGGGCGGCGTCTTTGCGTCTTTCATCGGCACCATGGAAGTGATGGAGGAATGGGAGCGCGCCCTGGTGGCCGGCTTCGTGGTCAATCGCTTTCGCGGTCAGGAATCGCTGCTGAGCGAAGCGTTGCAATATACTCAGCGCCACACCAATCGCCCGGTCTTTGGCGTGGTCCCGTTTCTGCGAGATTTGGGATTGCCGGAAGAAGATTCGGTTTCGTTCAAAGCCGCCAAGTCTGACAATTCGGATGTTGGCTCTGAATGCGTCGATATCGCTGTCATCGACATACCGCACATCTCCAACTTTACCGACTACGACGCGCTGCGCATTGAGCCAGACGTTCGTCTGCGCATCGTGCGCCATGCATCCGAGTTGGGACATCCCGACGCCGTGATCCTGCCGGGCAGTAAGAACGTTATCGCCGACCTCGCTCATCTGCGGCAAACCTGTCTGGCGACGGCCATTGCATCGTTGGTCCACGATGGGCAGACCGAGATCGTAGGCATTTGCGGCGGCTATCAGATGCTGGGCAACAAAATTGAGGATCCCGATGGCGTGGAATCCCACAGCGACGCGGTCAGCGGACTGGGATGCCTTAACTTGTCCACCGCGATGGGTAAAGAGAAAAGCCTGAAGCGGGTTAACGGACGGCACTGCGAGTCCGGCTTCAAGGTGCAAGGCTATGAAATCCATCATGGGCAGAGCGTGATCGCGGGACAATTGCAGCCGCTGTTCGTTGCCGACGATGGTTCGGTCCTGGGAGTTTCCGCTGCGACCCTCCCAGTGTGGGGAACTTATCTGCATGGCGTTTTCGATGCCGATGAATTTCGGCGCTGGTTCATCGATCGGCTGCGGGTGCGACGGCACCTGCCCGCGGTGGGAAAAGTGCTGGCTGTTTATGACTTGCAGGAAGCCTTCGACCGTCTCGCCGGCGTGGTGCGGCAGAGCCTGAAGATGGACCAAATCTACCGGTTGCTAGGGCGATGAAGAAACGCGAAGCAATCTCGGGAAAGATCGGTTGGGAAATTCGTCCAGTCTGAAGAGTAGGAGTTGTAAGTGCAAATTCCACGCATCGTCGTCGCCGGAACCGAGAGTGGAGTCGGTAAGACTTCGCTGACGCTGGGATTGGTCATGCTGCTGCGAAGGCGCGGCCTGCGGGTACAGACATTCAAAGTTGGCCCCGACTACCTCGATCCAACCTACCTAGCACTTGCCTCTGGCCGCGCCTGTTACAACCTGGATGGTTGGATGACCGGCGAAGCCTATGTGCGCGAACTGTTCTGCCGCGTCAGCCAGGACGTGGACATCGCGGTGGTGGAAGGCGTGATGGGCTTGTTCGACGGTGCGGACGAGGGATCGTTGAGCGGCAGCACGGCGCAAGTTGCGAACTGGCTGGCGGCTCCGGTGCTGCTGGTGGCCAATGTACATGGCATGGCGCGCAGCCTGGCGGCGCTGGTGCACGGATTCTCCACCTTCGAGCCGAGCATCTCGGTTGCCGGAGTGATCGCCAATCACTGTGGCTCGGAGGGGCACGGCCGCATCCTGGCGAACTCGCTGCGCCTGGCCTCCCTGCCACCGCTAATGGGAACCGTGCAGCGCAACGTGTTGCCGGAACTGCCCAGCCGACACTTGGGCTTGGTTACAGCCGATGCCGACCGGCTTCCGCCGGCCACCCTGGAGAAATTGGCGGACGCGCTGGCGCCCGGATTTTCGTTGGATTTGATCCTGCAAACTGCGCGAGCGGCGCCGCCATTGGCGGTTGAGAGCGCCGGCTTGCCGCGGGCGATCGCAGATAAAGGTCCTGGCCCGCGACTCGGAATCGCACGCGACCAGGCTTTTCACTTTTACTATCCCGACAATCTGGAAGCGCTGCAGCGGGCGGGTTGCCAGTTGGTTCCATTCTCGCCCCTGCATGATGCTGCGCTGCCCAAGGGCGTGAACGGGATTTATCTCGGCGGAGGCTATCCCGAGGAATACGCGGCAGAGCTGGCAGCCAACACAGAAATGCTGGCAGACATTCGGGGCTTCGCGGGCAGCGGCGGATTGATCTACGCCGAGTGCGGAGGCTTGATGTACGTGTCGGATTCTCTGGAGACCACAGATGGCAAGCTTCACCGGATGCTGGGTTTGCTGCCGGCGACAACTCGCATGTCGAAGAGCCTGCGGTCGCTCGGATACCGCGAAGCGACACTGTTGCAGGATGGTCCCTTAGGGAGGCGCGGCGATCAATTGCGCGGTCACGAATTCCACTACTCGGAACTGATCGGCATTCCCGACTGGCAGGCGGCCTACCAAGTTACTCCGCGACGCTCGCAAGGCGAGTCGTATGAGGGCTTCCAGAACGCTGCCGGTTCCATTCTGGCCAGCTATCTGCATCTTCACTTTGGCTCGCAGCCGGCTGCGGTCGAACATTTCGTGAACCGCTTGCAGCGGTGTCATCCCGCAACGCCGGCCGGCGTTGGGACAACCCAAGGTTTGTCAGGAGCGAATAACCAATGACCGCGCTCATTCATCAACTGTTGCAAAATCCGCTGTCCGGGCCGGAGATCGAAGCCGGTTCCTTCGCCATCATCGACCAGGAGGTTCCGGGTTGTAACGGATTTTCTCCCGCAGCGTGGGAGATCGTGCGGCGAATGATTCACACCTGCGCCGATCCGTCGCTGGCAGCGGCCGTGAAGTTTTCCGCAGATGCGATTGCATCCGGCACGGAAGCCTTGCGGCGGGGCCGAACGATTTACGCCGATTCCAACATGATCCGCGCCGGTCTGTCGCTGGCTCGCCTACGCAGCGCCAATGCAGGCTATGGGCCAGAGCGGATTGTCTGTCACGTGGCCGACACCGATGTAGCCAAACAGGCGGAAGCCAGCCGCCTGCCGCGTTCGCTGTATGCCATCCGCAAAGCAAAGGCATTGCTAAATGGCGGAATCGCAGTTTTCGGTAATGCGCCGGTAGCCCTGCTGGAACTCAATCGCATGGTGTTGGAAGAGAACATTCGTCCGGCCCTGGTGATCGCGATGCCGGTCGGCTTCGTGCATGTGGTCGAGAGCAAACAGGAGTTGATGTCGCTGGGAGTGCCATTCATTGCGATCGAGGGCAGACGCGGTGGTAGCACGCTGGCGGTCAGCGTGGTGCATGCCCTGTGCACGCTGGCGGCACGAACCACTACAGCGGCGACGACAGTGGAAGCAAGGGAAGTGGTCCAATCATGAAAAAGTGGATATTACTTTCGGTGGTGTTGATCTTCGTTTGCGTTTTGCCGGCATCGGCCATGCACTTATCGGAAGGAATTCTGCCGGCGCCGTGGGCGGCGTTCTGGTTCGTCGTAGCCATCCCTTTTGTGGCCTGGGGCCTGCGCGATCTGCGAAGGCGCAGCAATGTGACACCGGTCTTCAAGCCCATGGTGGCCTTGATCGGCGCGGCGGTTTTCGTGATTTCCTGCATGCCGATTCCGGTGCCTACCGCGGGTAGCTGTTCGCATCCTTGCGGCACCGGCCTGGCAGCTATCCTGATCGGCCCCCAACTCACCGTTCTGGTCACCAGCGTCGCGCTGCTATTGCAGGCGCTGTTCCTGTCGCACGGCGGGCTGACCACCCTGGGCGCCAACATCACGTCCATGGGGATCGCCGGCGGATTCGTCGGCTTTGGAGTTTTTCACCTGGCGCGAAAGCTGGGATCGCCCCTGTGGATGGCGGCGTTTCTGGCAGGCATGTTGTCGGACTGGGCCACCTACGCTACCACGTCGTTCGAACTGGCCAGCGCTTTGCACGGCAGTGGCTCCTTCCTGCACATGTTCGTCGCGGTGGCGGTGGCCTTCACGCCTACCCAACTGCCGCTGGGCATTCTGGAGGGGGTGGTGAGTGCCGGAGTCTATTGTTTCATCGTCTCGCGCCGGCCGGCTTTACTGCAGAGCCTGCGCGTGGTGAAAGCTGAAGCGGTATGAAAAAGCTACTGCTCTACCCCCTGTTGATTTTGGTACTGGTGGTTGGCGGATATTTTCTGTTGCGGCGTAGCTCCGGCAAGTGGGCCGGGGTGGATGAAACCGTGGTGGAAAAGTTCGCGCGGGCTGCCGGCCATCCGCCGCACCGGCCGCTGATCGACACCGAGAAAGGCGATCTGCTGCTGTTCTGCTTCCTGGTTGCAGGAATACTGGGCGGATTTGTCATGGGCTACTGCTTTCACGAACTGTTTCCTCCCACCACTTCCAGCTTGACCAGTAAGCAGCCCGAAGCCGAGCCGCAACTAGAGAGCAGTCGACCATGAGCTTGATCTCCGAACTCTTCTCCGACATTTTCGCCCAGCAGGACAATTGGCTGACCCGGCTGGATCCGCGCACCAAGCTGGTAGTGGCGCTGGTAACGCTGCTTTGTCTGATGTTCTCGCGCAATCCTGTTTTCCCGTTGTTCATTGTCGTTCTGGCGGTCACTAGCGCCTTGGCGGTGAAAGTCCCGGTGCGGCTGGTGGTGTTACGGTTGTCGGCTCCGCTGGGAGTCGCGTTCATCGTTCTGGTTCTGCAGTCGGTGATGACGGGATCGACGCCGATTGCGAATCTTCAACTCTTGGGCCACAAAATCACCGTTACTCAAGAAGGCTGGCACAGTGGCCGGTTAATCGCCAGCCGTGTACTCGGTTCGGTGAGTGTGCTGCTTTTGCTGGGCATGGTGACGCCGGCGCATCGGCTGTTTCACGCCTCGCGCTGGCTGGGAATGCCTAAAGCGTGGCTGGAAATTGCCTTCCTGATGTACCGATACATCTTCGTCCTGCTGGACCTGGTAGCCGACATGATGGTGGCGCAGCGGGTACGACTAGGGTACTCGAGCGTTCGCAAGGCGTGGACTTCGGCGGGGATTGTGGGTGGCACGGTGATCGTGCGTTCGATGGACCAGGCGGTCCGCACCCATGAGGCGATGCTGCTACGCGGTTATCGCGGCGAGATTCCCTTCGAGACCGTGCCCGCCCTGGCCAGACGCCAGTGGTGGACGATGGGGGTGGCGGGGGCCGTTGTGCTGATCGCGTTCGGGTTGACACAAGTGAGGCTGGGCTGATGGACAACTTTGCTATCGACGCGGACCACGTCAGCTTCGCCTATCCGAATGGGTTCATGGCGCTGGAGGACGTGGTATTCCGGGTGTCGTCCGGCGAGTTTGTCGCCATGCTGGCTTCCAATGGATCGGGCAAGACCACTCTGATCAAGATATTAGTCGGGTTGCTCAAGCCACAAACCGGCACCGTGAAAATCGGCGGACGGACATTGAGCGATTATTCCGATGCCCAGTTGTATCAGCGCGTCGGGCTGGTATTTCAGAATCCCAATGACCAATTGGTAAGCGCGACGGTGGCGGAAGATGTGGCGTTCGGTCCACGCAATCTGGGGCTGACGGCAGAAGAGGTGCGCTGCCGCATCGACGAAGCTTTGCACTGCGTAGGCGCGGACCACCTGCGGGAGCGGGCCATCCATCACCTGAGCTTCGGCGAGCAGAAGCGCGTGGCCATTGCCGGAACGCTGGCCATGAAGCCTTCCATCCTGATACTCGACGAACCGACCGCCGGTCTCGATCCCGCCGGCGAGCATGAAATGATGCGCTTGCTGGGCGACCTGAATCATCAGCAGGGAATCACCGTCATTCTGGCCACGCATTCGGTGGACTTGCTGCCCCTGTTCGCCCATCGCATTTATCTGCTGAATCGCGGCCGCGTGCTCAAGCAAGGTCCGGCGCACGAGGTTTTCTGCGACCAGGAATTACTTCGCCGTTCCAGCCTGCGGCTGCCTTACGTATCTCGCCTGCTCGACGAATTGAACCGCTTCGATGGCATTCCGATGAACGGCCTGCCGCTGACGATCGGCGAAGCTCGCCTGCAGTTGTTGGAGTTGATTCCGCAAGAGCTAATCGTGCCCCCGCTCCTGGAGGCGAAAGCATGACGGCCCTGCGAGGCGGATACACCACGGGCTGTTTTGCGGCGGCCGCAGCCAAGGCTGCGCTGGCGACACTCTGTGGCGTGCCCATGGCCGACTCGGTCGAAGTTTCTTTGCCGGATGGAGAGCGCGTGAGTTTTCCGCTTATCTCCTGTCAGCGCAACTCCGACGGAGCGGAAGCGGTGGTCCGCAAGTTTGCCGGAGACGATCCCGACGTAACCGACAAGGCTTGTGTGGCTGCGGCGGTGACATTTATCGATGGTGAAGAAATTGTATTCGTAGCGGGTGAAGGCGTAGGTATGGTCACCAAGCCGGGACTTGCGTTGCCGCCCGGCGAGCCGGCGATCAATCCCGGCCCGCGGAAGATGATTCGTGCCGCAGTGCGCGAGCTGACGTCCCGAGGTGTGCGAGTGACCATCTCCATTCCCGGCGGACGAGAGTTAGCGCTGCGCACGTTCAATCCACGGTTAGGGATCGAAGGCGGACTGTCGGTGCTGGGCACCACTGGCCGGGTACGTCCGTTCAGCGCGCCTGATCTTTGCGAAGCTTTGAAATGTGCGCTGGATGTGGCGAAAGCCTGCGGTATTGTGGCGCCCGTCCTGGTTCCCGGCAACATTGGCGAACATGCTGCGCGGCAGAATTTTTCTCTTCGTCCGGAACAGATTGTCCAGGTCAGCAATCAATGGGGCTACATGCTGGATCGCGCCAAGGAGCATGGGTTTGAGCGCTGGCTGGTGTTGGGACATCCCGGCAAACTGGCCAAGCTGGTGCTGGGAGAGTGGGACACGCACTCGGCGCATTCGTCCAGCGCTGTGCCGGTGGTTACGCAACTGGCGAAGTCGGTTGTGAGTGCGCCGGTCACCGAGAGCACAACCGTGGAAGGCATCCTCGAAGCGCTGGCTCAAGCGGAGCGCGCGCAATTGGCTGATCTGCTGGCCGCCAAGATTCATGGCGCAATTAGCGAGCGCGTTGGCCCGCAACAAGAACTGGCAGTCGCACTCATCAACCTGGGCGGAGATTTAATTGGCTCGTTCGGAGATTTGACGCCATGGCGCTAGAGCGAAACCTCGCCGCGACCGCGGATGCGAACGGACAGAGCATCACGATTGTCGGCTGCGGGCCGGGAGGATTGGATTATCTGACGCCGGCGGCGCGAGCTCCGATTGAAGCAGCCGAGGTTCTGGTTGGAGCGTCCCGGCTGCTGGAATTGTTTGCCGCCAACGGAGCGGAGCGGATCGTGGTTGGCGCCGACATTCCCAGGGCGCTTGACCAACTCGCGCCTCACATTGGCAAACGCAAAGTCGTGGTGATAGTGAGTGGCGACCCGGGCATCTGTAGTCTGGCCCAGCCCGTGATTCAGAGATTCGGATGGCAAGTATGCCAGGTGATCCCCGGTATCAGCTCGGTGCAAGTTGCCTTTGCGCGGCTCGGCTTGGACTGGACCGACGCGCGGCTGATAAGCGCGCACCATCGCGCGCCCGAGCTCGACCTGGACTCCTTAGCCGAGGAAAGCAAGATCGCAGTGCTGGCCGGGAATACGTCTACGATTTCGTGGATCCTAGGGTTGGCCAAGCGGCTGGCGGAGACGCACTCAATCTTCGTCTGCGAGAACCTGACGCTCGCGCAGGAAAAGGTATCTCGTGTGAGCGCTGATGATCTGGCCTTGGCCAAACTTTCTGCGCAATCCATCGTGTTGTTTATCGGAAAGAAGATACGAACGTGAATATGGGAATTTTTTATGGCATTGGTGTGGGCCCCGGAGATCCGGAGCTGCTCACCGTGAAAGCGGCTTCGGTTATGGCGGCTTGTCGGCATGTGTTTGTGCCCAAGGCGCGGACGGGATCGGAAAGCGTAGCTTTGGAAATCGCCCGCAAATACTTGCGCAGCGACGCCCAGGTGCAGGAGCTGGTTTTTCCCATGACTCCCGATCAGGCCTTGTTGGAGCAACGCTGGCGCGAATCGGCCGAGGTGATTGCGCCGGTCTTGGAAGCGGGAAACGACGCCTGTTTTCTGACCTTGGGCGATCCGATGGTGTACTCGACTTACATCTATCTGCTGCGTGCCTTGGCGGAACGACTGCCTGACCTAAAGACGATCACCGTTCCCGGCATCACGTCATTCTGCGCGGCGGCGGCAGCCACCCATTTCGCTTTGGGCGAAGGCAAAGAGCTGATCACCATTGTGCCCACTTCGGACGATCTGACCGTGCTGAGACAAGCGCTCGCGACCGAAGGAACCGTTGTGTTGATGAAGATCGGCAAGCGGCTGCGCGAGATTCTGGAGATTCTGCAGGAGTCCGGCTTGATCGAACACAGCGTGTTCGTGTCCCGGGCCGGATTGGACCGCGAGCATATTGAGCTTGATCTGCGCAAGCTGCGCGTGGAAGACCCGGAAGCCGGTTATCTTTCCGTGATCATCGTTCACGCTTCCCGGAGGTCGGTGCAATGAAAGTCTTATTTGTGGGTGCGGGTCCCGGCGATCCCGAATTACTAACCGTGAAAGCATTGCGACTCTTGCGGACTTGCCGTTGCTGTATCTATGCCGGCTCGCTGGTCAGCCCGCAAGTGTTAGCGGAAATACCGCCGAGCGCCGAGTGCCACGACTCCGCCAGCATGACCCTGCCGCAGGTTGTCGAAGTCTATCGCCAGGCCAGCAAACAGAATATGGATGTAGTGCGGCTGCACTCCGGCGATCCCTCCATCTATGGCGCCATCAACGAACAGATGCGGGAGCTGGACGAACTGGGGATTGACTACGAGGTGGTGCCGGGCGTCAGTTCTTTCCAGGCGGCGGCCGCGGCGTTGAAAACCGAGCTGACTTCGCCCGAGGTTTCGCAAACCATCATTCTTACGCGCTGCGCGGGACGCACGCCGTTGCCCGCCTCGCAGGAGATTGCACGACTGGCCGAAGCTCGCGCTACGCTGTGCATTTTTCTTTCGGTAGGACGGATCGAAGAGCTGGCGCAGACGCTGGCCTTGCAATACGGAAGCGATTGCCCCATCGCGATCGTGTACCGAGCGTCGTGGCCGGAGCAGGCGATTATTCGCGGCACGCTGGCCGACATCGCCGGCAAAGCAGCCGCCGAGCAGATCAGCAGGACCGCAATGATCATCGTGGGACGCGCTTTAGTCCCGGGCGAAATGGTCTCGCGCTTATATGCCAGCGAGTTTTCCCACGGCTACCGGAAGGGAACGGACTGATGAGCACTGCCATCGTCACCTTCTGCGAGCCGGGCGTCGCTATCGCGGAAAGACTGCGCGCAGGCCTGGGCGAAACGCAAGTGTTCGTCCACCGCTCGGTAAAGCGCAGCGGAGAAGCGAAAAGTTTCAGTTCGATCATGACGCTTGCCGGAAAGCTGTTTCAGCAGTATCGCAGGCTGGTATTTATCGCGCCCTGTGGGATGGTGGTACGCGCGATTGCGCCCCACTTGCGGCATAAGACTACGGATCCCGCGGTCGTCGTAGTGGATGCCGGTGGCCGCTACGCGGTCAGCCTGCTGAGCGGCCATGAGGGCGGAGCCAATCAGTTGGCTCTACAAGTTGCCAACCTCATAGCCGCCGAGCCGGTGATCTCCACCACTACGGAAGCGATTAAGAATTTGATTGTCGGAGTTGGATGCCGGCGCGGAGTAGATTCCAAGAACGTAGTTTCCGCCGTTCGCCAGGCGTTGCGATCAGCGAAAGCAAGCGTGAAACAAGTACGGATGCTAGCTTCGGCGTCCATCAAGAGCGATGAAAGCGGGCTGCTACTGGCGGCGAAGCGGCTCGGACTGGAATTGAGGTTCATCGCTGCCGAAGAGATTCGTTCCACCACTAAGCAATTCCGCCATTCGCGGTTCGTAGCCAAGAAAGTCAACTTGCCGGCCGTGGCTGAGCCGGCGGCGCTGCTGGCCGGAAGGAGGACACAATTAATACTCCCCAAAACTATCTTCAACCAGGTAACGGTGGCGATCGCGCGGGAAAACTCTTCCTGGTAGGTCTGGGTCCAGGCGGCGCGCTGGACCGCACGCGGCGGGCCGAGCAGGCGATTCGCCAGAGCGACGTCGTGGTCGGCTACCACCATTACCTGGAGAGCATTCGCGATCTGACCGATGGCAAGGAACTGATTTCTTCCGGCATGATGCAGGAAGTCGATCGCTGCCGGGCTGCGGTGGAACGGGCGCAAGGCGGAGCGACGGTTGCTTTCGTGTCCTCGGGCGACGCCGGGGTGTATGGCATGGCCGGCCTGGCGCTGGAAATGATTGCAGCGGAGAATGTGCCGGTCGCCATCGAAGTTGTGGCCGGGGTCTCGGCCGCCAACGCAGCCGCCTCGCGATTGGGTGCGCCGCTGATGCTGGACTACGCGTGCATCAGCCTGAGTGACTTGCTGGTCAAGTGGGACCAGGTGCGGCAGCGCGTGGAAGCGGTTGCGGCAGCCGATCTGGTGGTCGCGCTCTATAACCCGAAGAGCGCCAAACGGGTGCGGCAAATTGAAGAGGTAGCGGAAATCTTCCGCCAGCATCGTCCGGGCAAAACGCCGGTCGGCGTGGCCACTGCAGTGGGCACCAGCGAAGAGCGGATCGTGATGACCGATCTCGACCATTTTCTGGGCGAGCAAATCGGAATGCGCACCATAGTCATCATCGGCAACCGTTCGTCGAAATGCCTGAACGGCTGGTTCGTGACCCCGCGAGGTTACCAGCTATGATTCTGTTACTCGGTGGCACCGGCGAATCCGCCGCCGTGGCAGAAGCCATCGCCGGGGCCGGCTATCAGGTCCTGGTCTCCGTCGCCACCGACGTTCCGCTCGCTACCGGTTCGCACGCGAACCTCTACCAGCGAAGTGGTCGTTTAAGCGAAGAAGCGATGACATCGCTGGTCCGCCAACGGCACATTCGGGCCATTGTCGACGTCACTCACCCCTACGCTTCCGAAGTGCGCGCTACGGCCGCCAACGTGGCGGAGCGAATGCACATTCCTTACTTGACGTATGTACGTCCCGCCAGCGTGGGGGGCGAAGATGATGTGGGTCACGTGGCCACCCATAGTCAGGCGGCACAGGCCGCCTTCGCGCATGGCAAGCCGGTGTTGTTGACGATTGGTTCGAAGCATGTAGCAGCGTACGTTGCGGAAGCTCGACGAGCCAATGTTCCGATCATGGCGCGGGTACTCGACCATCCTGACTCGGTGCGGGCCTGTTGCGAAGCCGGCCTTCCCGAGGATTGCATCGTGACCGGTCGAGGCCCGTTCAGCGTGGAACAGAATCGGCGCTTGCTGCGACAGTTTGAAATTGGCGTGCTAGTGACCAAAGATAGCGGAGATCGTGGAGGCGTGCGCGAGAAGCTGGAGGCTGCGCGTCTGGAAGGTTGCCAGGTGATTGTGGTGGACCGGCCAGAGTTGCCGACCTCGGGCACATGCGGAAGTTTGCCCGAACTGATTGGCGGGCTGCGGCACTGCCTGCCCACATCCCCGCCGGTAGTCGCCTTCGATCTGGAGAGTGTGCTGGTGCCGGAAATCTGGCAGACGGTCGCACAGGTCACGGGAGTACACGATTTGGCATTGACCACCCGCGATATCGCCGACTACGACGCCTTGATGCGCGAACGGATGAAGCTTTGCCGCGCGCATGGGCTGACGTTGGCGCGCCTGCGAGAGATTGTCGGAACTATGGAACCCCTGCCCGGCGCGGTTGAGTTCTTGGCCTGGGTGCAGGAGCGAATGCTGGCCGTCATCGTTTCGGACACTTATCACGAGCTGGCCGGACCGGTAGTGGAAAAGCTTGGCTGCTCATTGATGGTATGCAACGGGCTGATAGTGGATGAAGAGGGTTACATCTCCGGCCATCATCCGCATCATGTGCGCGGTAAGGCGGCTGCGGTGGCACACTTCCAGCAGTTGGGATTTCACGTGTTCGCGGTGGGAGACTCGTACAACGACGTCACTATGCTGAAAACCGCCAATAATGGCATCTTGTTCACGCCTTGCTCCGGTTTGGTGGAGAGTCTTAGCGAATTACCGATTGTTTGGAATCTGCAGGAATTGAAGGCGGAGTTGCACAAATGTCTGACGGAAATTCTGTAAACGATAGTTGCCTGCTTTTGATGGCGCACGGCAGCAAGAATGCCAATTGGCTGCTCCCTTTCCAACAATTGGCTAACGGCCTGAAGCAGGAGGTGGGCGAGGAGCGCGTGCGCCTGTGCTTCATGGAACTCGCTTCCCCCAGCCTGGAAGAAGTGGCCCGGCAACTCCAGCGCGAGGGTACGAAGTACGCGCGATTACTGCCCCTGTTCCTGGCCAGTGGTACTCACCTATGTTATGACGTCCCGGCGCAACTCGATGAGCTGAAGAAAGAGCTTCCCGATCTGGCGATTGACCTGCTGCCGCCGATTGGAGAAAACCCGCAATTTGCGGAATTACTGCGCGGCTTGGTCAAACAATACATTCACCCGAACGGCGACGTTGACCCATCGCAAGTAAACGTTCCGACTAGAGGGTGATGGATCTGCTGTAGTGTCGGCCAACCAGCCCGCCGGCCGATCATTGCGCCGGGGTGAAATTCGTTGAGTGCTTTTCCTATATTGCCCCCCGTGAACGCGGGATTGATGCACTGAACTGTTGCGCTGGTGTCGGGGATGGCAATGGCGTCCGCGGATTGTTTCACCGCGGCAAGCAGAGCGTCCCCTTGATTCCGCCGGCCTCAAGACACACACTCCCGCCTCGCTGCCTTCGTCCCGAGCGGCAAATATAAGATGAGATTGAGAGAATATTTGTTCTCGGTGCTCGTTGCGTTTGCGGCCCACCCCGAAACGTCGCCGTTCCGCCAATACCTGGACTACAATCGCGCTCAGTATGCCCGCCGCGCACCGTACAATTTTTCATGTCGATATGGATGCCTTCTTCGTCTCCGTCGAAGAGGTGTTCGACCCGTCGCTGAAGGGCAAGCCGGTGGTCGTGGGAGGACGGCCTAACGAGCGCGGCGTGGTGTCGGCCGCTTCCTATGCGGCGCGCAAGTTCGGCGTGCACTCTGCGATGCCGTTGCGCACCGCGGCCAAGCTGTGTCCGCAGGCGATCTTCGTTGATGGCCACCCGGACCGTTACCGCGAATACTCCGCCAAAGTTTACGAAGTCCTAAACCATTTCTCGCCCAAGCTGGAGATGGTTTCCATCGACGAAGCCTATGTGGACATGACCGGAACCGAACGCCTGCTTGGTCCGCCGATGGGTGCCGCGCACGCGCTACATGTCGCGATGAAGACTGCGACCCAACTAAATTGCTCCATCGGGATCGGTACGTCGCGGCTGGTCGCCAAGATTTGCTCAGACCAGGCGAAGCCCAACGGGGTCCTGTGGATCATGCCGGGTAGGGAAGCGGAGTTCCTCGCCCCGCTTGACGTTCGCAAGATTCCCGGCGTCGGCAAAGTGATGGAGAAGCGGCTGCAGGACCAAGGCATCCACAAGGTGAGCGATCTCGCATCCCGCGACCCAGGCTGGTTGGAGCAAAACTTTGGAGCGCTGGGAATCGCGCTCTCCGGAAAAGCGCACGGCCTGGATGCCGGCGCCTGGTTCGATGGCGATATCGGCGAGGCCGATGGGCCACGCTCGATCAGCCACGAGCACACGTTTTCTCGCGACACCGCCGACGCGCAACAGCTCGAATCGACCCTGGCGCGCTTGTCAGAAATGGTCTGCCGCCGCCTGCGCGAGCAGAAGTTGCACGCCCGCACGTTGCAGCTGAAGCTGCGTGATTCCGGCTTCCACACCATCACCCGCGCTCACACCTTGAACGAACCAACCGCCATCGATTCTGTAGTATTCGCAACGATTCGTGCACTCTTTCGCGCGAATTGGAAGGGAGAAGCGATTCGCCTGCTTGGGGTTCACGCGGCGCATTTCGAAGACGAGAGCGAGCAGATCGGGTTGGTGGGGCAGGGCCCGCACGACAAGTGGAACCAGGCGCTCTCCGCCGCCGACCGCCTGCGCGAGAAGTATGGCGAGAACGCGGTCTCGCTGGCGACGGGCATGAAGGCGCGCTTTCGCGAACGTACCCATGAGAACCCCGCGGGACTACCGGGGAAGAAAAAGCCGTCGTAATTCGATTTGCCGGTTTGCCAGGTTCTCTGTCCGATCTTGGCAAGCAAGCCGAACAATCGCGCGAACACCCACGCCGGTCATTCGTCACAGACGCTCGTGATTCCACAGCTTTAGGCTTAGAGCGTAGGAGATTTGGCATGTGCCTGGCTGTTCCAGGAAAAATTCTCAGCATTCAAGGGGAAGGCTTTGCGCGCACCGCGCGCGTCAGCTTCGGAGGAATTGTGAAGGAGGTCAACCTGGCCTATGTTCCCGAGGCCAGAGTTGATGACTACGCAATCGTTCATGTCGGCTTCGCCATCAGCCTGTTGGACGAGGCGGAGGCGCTGCGCACCTTCGAATACCTGAAGCAAATGGACGAGTTGAGCGAGCTGGAATTGGCGCCAGGTGAAGCGTGAAGTACGTGGAAGAGTACCGCGACGCAGCTGCAGCCAAGCAGTATGTCGCCGCCATTGCGCGCATCGTCACCCGGCCGTGGACCATCATGGAAATTTGCGGCGGACAGACGCACGCTATCGTCAAGTATGGCATCGACGAACTTCTGCCCAGGCAGATCACACTGGCGCACGGACCAGGCTGCCCGGTCTGCGTTACTTCCGTCGAGTTGATCGACAAGGCCCTACGAATCGCCGCACAACAAAATGTCATTTTTTGTTCCTTCGGCGACATGCTGCGCGTGCCCGGCTCCACCATCCCAACAAGTCCAAATGCGGGGCCCGGCGGTACCGGCGATTTGTTTAGCGTCAAGGCTGCCGGCGGGGACGTGCGTATTGTTTATTCGCCCATGGACGCGGTGCAGATCGCCAAGCAGAACCCCGATAAGCAAGTAGTATTTTTCGCCGTCGGCTTCGAGACCACCGCACCGGCAAACGCCATGTCGGTCTATCACGCCAAGCAGAGCGGCCTGACGAACTATTCCGTGCTGGTCTCGCATGTATTGGTGCCACCGGCGATGGAGGCGATCCTGAGTTCGCCTACGAACTGCGTGCAAGGTTTTCTCGCCGCCGGCCACGTCTGCACCGTGATGGGTTACACCGAGTATTACCCGATTGCCGCCAAGTATCGCGTGCCCATCGTGGTCACGGGCTTCGAACCGCTCGACCTGCTGCAGGGAATTTACATGTGCGTGCTGCAATTGGAGCAGGGGCGCTGCGAGGTAGAGAACCAGTACGGACGCGCGGTCCGCCGCGAAGGCAATGTCCCGGCGCAGGACCTTGTGGCGAAAGTATTTCGGGTAGTGGATCGCAAGTGGCGCGGCATTGGAGGCATTCCCCGTAGTGGATTGGGACTGGCTGACGACTACGCCCAGTTCGATGCCGAGACCCGCTTCGGTGTGTCCCAGTACACCGCGCAGGAAGATCCGGAATGTATCAGCGGTCTGATCATGCAAGGTGCGAGGAGGCCAGAGCAATGTTCGGCCTATGGCTCGCGCTGCACGTCCGATCATCCTTTGGGAGCGCCCATGGTCTCGTCGGAAGGGGCCTGCGCTGCCTATTATCGTTATCGGCGGCTGAGGACAGAGGCCGGCGCCCCAGTTGAAGGCGGCAACCGTGGCTGAGATCAAGGAGTTTCGACTACAATGCCCAACCCCGCTGAATGACGGCGACTACGTGCAATTGGCCCACGGCGGCGGCGGACGGCGCATGCACGAGCTGCTGGAAGGGTTGCTGCTCCCCAGCTTCAGCAATGACATCCTGCTGCAGCGCCACGACGGTGCGACCTTTAGCATCGGCGGCACCAGATTGGCCTTCACCACTGACTCTTACGTTGTCAGACCATTGTTTTTTCCTGGTGGCGACATCGGCACCCTGGCCATCAACGGAACGGTGAACGATCTGGCGATGTGCGGCGCGCGTCCGCTTTATCTAAGCTCAGCCCTGATCCTGGAAGAAGGCCTTCCCATGGAGACGCTGCGCCGGATCGTCGAGTCCATGCGCTCTTCAGCCGAGCTTGCGGAAGTGCAGCTAGTGACCGGCGATACCAAGGTAGTGGACAAAGGGAAGGGCGACGGGATTTTCATCAACACCGCCGGAATCGGCGTGGTGGAGGGTGACGTTTCCATTTCGCCAAAGAACGTGCGGCCCGGGGACGCCATTTTGCTGAGCGGAGACATCGGTCGCCACGGCATTGCGATCATGGCAACCCGGGAAGGGTTGTCATTCGAAAGCGCGATCGAGTCGGACTGTGCCCCATTGTGGGAGCCAGTCAAGGCACTGCTGGGCGCGGGGGTCAAGATTCACTGCCTGCGCGATCTCACCCGCGGCGGCTTGAGTAGCGGGTTAATCGAGATTGCCGAGGCCAGCGGAACCCGGAACGCGATTCAGGAAGTCTTTATCCCGGTGCGCGAGGAAGTCGTGGGAGCGTGCGAGATACTCGGACTGGACCCACTGTATCTTGCCAATGAAGGCCGTTTCATAGCTTTTGTACCACAACCTGAAGCGGAAAGAGCAATCGAGATCCTACGAAAATTTTCAGTGAGCAGCGAAGCGGTTTGCATTGGGAGAGTGTTGGACGGGCCGGCTGGTCTGGTCACCATGAAGACCCAGCTAGGGACCGAACGTCTGGTGGACATGTTGAGTGGGGAGCAACTGCCCAGGATCTGCTGAGCGTCCAGCTTCAGTGCCCGATCACGTTATAACGTGAGGCATCGCACAGCCAGATCTGTGGGAAGAAGATATGGATAATTGATAGCGAAGCTTTCCGGCGTCTGATCTTCGGCGGCGGAATTTCGAAAGCCCGTTAAACTTTGGAGACCTTGAAGTGCCTGGGACCCTGATCATCGGTTACGGAAATCTGTTGCGCGGCGACGACGCAGTTGGATGCCGAGTGGCGTACAAACTTGACCAACTCTTCCAGGACGATCCCGATGTGGAAGTAATCGCCTCGCAGCAGCTCACGCCCGAGATGGCGGAAGACGTTGCGCGCAGCAACTTTGTACTTTTTCTCGACGCTGCAACCGGCGAGAAACCGGGAACGCTGCGGCGGACACGGCTTGCACCGCAGTTAGGGCCAAGTGGTTTCACCCACCAACTCTCTCCGTCGTCTTTGCTAGCGGCCGCCGAGCAGCTTTACGGCGACGCTCCAGAAGCGATGAGCATTACGCTTGCGGGCTGGTCCTTCGACCTCAGTAACCAACTATCGCCGGGGGCGGTGCGCCGCTTGCCTGAAATGATCCGGTTGGTCCAAGATGCGGTCGAAAGCCATAGGCGAACCATGCGGGAGCAAAGCCTGGCGCCGACGAAATAACACCGCAGGCCTGACGCCCAGGTCCTTCTTGAGGCGGTAGCGGCTTTGAGGGTAGAGGTCCTTCGACTGCCGCGTCCACCGGACCCGTAAGAACAGGCAGTCCAAGAAAACTAGGCGGACGCTGCGCTCAGGATGACAAAACAGGAAAAACGCCGTGCTCCGGATGGCAAAACCAAAAAGGCACATCGCATGGACATGCCCGGTTGGCTGCTATTTCGCTGCTCGCTAGGCGCCGACTAATTTCTCCAAAACCGATTTATTGCGAATGGTCAAAGTAGAACCCTTGAGGACGGCGACCTGCCGCTTGCGAAAATCCGCCAGGACGCGGGTCACGGTCTCGCGTGACGTACCAATAATTTGTGCGATTTCTTCGTGAGTCAGCGCCAGCTTCACCTTGGGTTCGGCCTGCTCATGGCTGGTCGCGGTCCATTCCAGCAGCAGCCGCGCCAGGCGTTCTGGGGCCGAGTGCGATAGCCCGAGGCTGCGAATCTGCTGATAGGCGCTCTGGCAATCCTTGCTGAGGTGTTGCGCCGCTTTCAAACAAGCGTCCCCGTGCTTCTGCAGGAAACTCAAGAAATCGTCGCGTTTGACGAAATTCAACTGGCAGGGTTGGCCAGTCTCCGCCGTGATCTCGTAGGGAGTACCCGAAACGGTGGCGTGCATGCCTAAGACTTCTCCCGGCTGCGCGATTTTTAGGATGAGGGTTTTGCCCTCGGCGGATGTAGTGGAGAGCTTGACTCGCCCTTTGCACAGCATATAGATTCCGCGCGGCGATTGACCTTCGACGAACAGGATTGCGCCCGCCGGATAGGAGGCCGCGTACTTGATCTTGTCAAAGGCTTCTAGCGCAGTCTTAGGGAGAGAGCAGAAAAAGCTATCGGTTCGCAGCTTGCAAATAAGGCAATTTTCAACCAGCTCAAAGCCGTAAGGTGATCCCACATGCCCTCCCGACGTTACCTATTATGCTATCACCTTACACATCTGTAATATCCCCCATAAGTAGGAGGGTGGCGTTTTGAGCCGGCAGCTACACCCTCGCCCTGGGGCTAGCCTTCGGGCCGTAAGTGCCAGTCGGAAGTGCAACCTGGGCCCGGGGTTTGTCTGCCGACGGCCTCTGGAGCCCGCAAACAGCTTTGCCGTGACCCATATCACACCCACCCGTATCTCGGGTCACAGACCTCGGGCCGCCTCCCGAAGGACAATCTCGCCCACAACGGCTCAAAAGGCGGGAAGCGAAGGTCTGATTACCTCGCCCTGTCGGGCCCGGCCTTAGAACTCACGTTCATGGCGGGGATGCCGGAATAATAGCTCCGGCCAGCGAACACGCTCCGTTCAGGATGGAATTTGACTACTCTCCTCTACCCAATATCGCTTCCCGCCGACGGTTATTGGCTCGGCTCGGCCCTGCCCAGGCCAGACGAGGATGGTTCTTAGCTCGCAGCTACGTGGAGGTCAGATCGGTGATTCCAATCGGCGCCAGGCCGGCGACTTCGGCAGGCCCGCATGCGCCCCGGGGCTTCACTATTTCAGGCCTAGAATTCCTCGATCCATCAACATCGAGCGCGGCGCGAGTCGCCTGGCGCTCTGCAAGAAAGGGAGACATACGATGGTGGCAGCGACCCAAATGGGCGAATCGGTTGAAATCGGCAGTCCCGGCTTGAACCGTTGGTGGCGCGTGTTCGGCGGGTTAATGATGAACATCGCCCTCGGCACCCTGTACGCATGGAGCGTTTTCGTAGCTCCTCTGGAGAAGGAGTTCGGGTGGAAGCGCGCCGACACTTCCATGGTATTTACCATCGCGGTCGTGGTTTTCGCTCTGAGCTTCATTGTCGCCGGCCGTCTGCAGGACAAGTTCGGGCCCTTCTGGGTATCGCTCAGCGGGGCAATACTGGTGAGCCTGGGTTTTTTCCTATGCTCGTTTACTCATAGCCTGATGTACCTGTTTGTCTGCTTCGGCGTGATCGGCGGGTTAGGCAACGGCTTTGGCTACTCCACGCCGATTCCGGTGATGGCCAAGTGGTTTCCCGACAAGCGCGGGCTGGCGATCGGGTTGGCAGTCGGCGGATACGGAGCCGGGTCGGCGCTCTTCGGGCCTCTGGCCAATTTGTACCTCATTCCTAAATATGGCGTGCACAACGCCTTCATGATCCTTGGAGCGATTTTCCTTGTCATGACAGTGATTGGCGCCTTCCTGCTGAAGAACCCTCCAGCCGGATACAAGCCGGCGGGATGGACGCCTGCACCAGCGACTGCGAAATCCAGCGCCACCACGCAGGAATTTACTCCGGGTGAAGTGCTGGTTACTCCAGCGTTCTACTTCATGTGGATTGCGTACGCGTTGGGGACGTCAGCCGGTCTGATGGTAATCAGCCAGTTGGTCCCGTTCGCCAAGAGCGTACACATTTCCAGCGCTGCCTTGGCAACCATGGGGTTGGTGGTCGGCGCGGCCGGCAATGCTTCAGGGCGGATCCTGTCGGGATGGATGTCCGACACGCTGGGCCGTCTCAACGTTCTGCGATTGATGATTGGTATTTCCATGATTTCCATGCCCCTGCTGTACATGGCGGGCGGCAACGTAACTGCCCTGTATGTAATGGTGTTCATCGTTTACTGGTGCTACGGTACGCAGCTCTCGGTGAATGCTGCGGCAACTGCTGACTTCTTCGGTGCGAAGAACGCGGGCATGAATTACGGAATGCTGTTCACCGCGTGGGGCGTTGCGGGAGTGATCGGCCCCAGAATCGGCGGCGTGCTCTTCGACAAGTACAAGAACTATCAGATGGCTTTCTACACCGCTGCAGTTCTGGCGGCCGTGGCGTTGGTCGCTGAGCTGTTGGCTCGCCGACCGAAGCATGTCTAAATGATTTTCTGGCAGGAGGCCGTCGCAATGGGAACCGCAGCCAAGGTAGGTGAAACTCCGGATGTAACTAAGGCGGCGATCGAAGAGTATGCCGCTCCGGAAATCGTGAAAGACCAGGCGCTGGTGAAAGACTGGCCAGCCGAGCGCGATCGCTTTCAGAAAGATCCCGATGCATTCTGGGCTGACGCGGCCAAGCAGTTCGTGTGGACCAAGCCCTGGAACAAGGTCTTCGAGTGGGATGGAATCCATCACCAGTGGTTCACCGGCGGCCGCACCAACATCACGGTGAATGCGCTTGATCGTCATGCCAACTCGGAGAACGCCAATCGAGCGGCTTTTATCTGGCTGGGCGAAGACGGCACCGAAAAGATCGTCACCTATCGCCAGTTGTATCGCGACGTTTGTCGTTTCGCGAATGGCCTGAAGTCGCTGGGAGTGAAGAAAGGCGACCGCGTCGTCATCTACATGCCGCTGACCATCGAGGGCGCGATCTCGATGCTGGCCTGCGCGCGTATCGGAGCGATCCACTCGGTGGTGTATGCCGGCCTGGGACATTCGTCGCTGCGCGATCGCGTGGAAGACGCGCAGGCGCGAGTGGTCATTGCCGGCGACGCCGGCTTCCGCCGCGGCAAGCCTGTCCCGCTTAAGGGCATTGTGGACGAGGCGCTCGATGGACTGGAGACTGTAGAGAAAGTTGTAGTCTTCACGCGCGATCCGAAAGCGTTCGAACCCGCCAGCGCTCGCGAGGTCGACTTCCGCGAGCTGATGAAGTTTCCCGCCGAGTGTCCCGCGGAGGACATGGACTCCGAAGACCCGTTGTTCATCCTGTATACCTCTGGCACGACCGGGAAGCCCAAGGGTGTTGTGCACGTGCATGGCGGCTACATGGTGGGGACAACTTATCACCTGAAGTCGTTCTTCGATGTCGGCCCTCGCGACCTGTTCTGGTGCACGTCGGATATCGGATGGATCGTGGGCCACTCCTATATTGTTTATGCGCCGCTCTGTGCCGGAGTGACGACACTGTTTCGCGAAGGGGCCATCGACTTTCCCGATCCCTCGATCGCGTGGCAGATCGTGGAGAAGTATGGCGTAACCAAAATGTTTACCGCACCGACAGCTCTACGCATGTTCATGCGTTATGGTGAAGCGCTCCCGCAAAAGTATGATCTTAGTACCTTGCGAGTTGTGGCTTGCGCCGGTGAGCCGTTGAATCCCGAGGCGTGGCGCTGGGCGCAGACCTACATCGCGGGTGACGGTAAGTGGGGCTATGTGGTGGACAACTGGTGGCAGACCGAACTCGGTGGGCCGGCGCTGGGTACTCCGGTGACCATGCCCATGCGTCCGGGCAAAGCGGGCCTGGCGCTGCCCGGTTGCGAAGCCGACGTGGTGGACATCAACGGCAATCCCGTGGCTCCGGGGACAAGCGGACGCTTGATTCTGAAGCGGCCGTTCCCGCACTTCATGCGTACCATCTGGAACAATGCTGCCCGCTTCGAGAAGGATTGGCTGGAACTTGCAGGGTGCTACATTACTGGCGACCTGGCGACCAAGGATGAAGACGGCTATATCTCGGTGATTGGCCGCGCCGACGATGTGCTCAATGTCGCTGGACATCGCATCGGCACTGCGGAAGTAGAGAGCGCGCTGGTTTCGCATCCGGCAGTTGCCGAGGCCGCCGCCATTGGTATTCCCGACTCATTGAAGGGAGAGGCAATCGTGGCGTTCGTGCAATTACGCGCCGGCCACGTGGCCTCCGACACGCTGACGGCCAGCCTAATCGAGCATGTCAGGCGGGAACTGGGTCCGATTGCGACGCCCTCGGCGATCAAGTTTGTGGCGGCGCTGCCCAAGACACGTTCCGGTAAGATCATGCGCCGGTTGCTGAAGGCGCAGGAAACAGGAGCGGAGATCGGCGACCTCTCGACTCTGGAGCAGTGAGCAGCTTTCATTCCGGGCCCGCTCTGACGGCGGCCCGGACCCGGTCAGGTTTTGCTCGCCAACCTGGCAATCCGCAACTAGAATGCATGAACATAAGCTCGGGCCCGCGCACCACCTTACTAGCGCAATTCAATTCAGCAACTTTTATCGGAGGCATGTAGATGTCCACGACGCAGCCGGCAGCCGGCCCAAACATTGATTCCATACTCACGGAAAAACGCAGTTTCCCACCCCCGGAGGAATTCAGCAAGAACGCCCACATTCGCACCAAGGAAGATTATGACAATATCTGTGCCCGGGCGGCTGCCGATCCGGAGGGCTTCTGGGCCGACATCGCGCGCCAACTGCACTGGTTCGAGCCTTGGAACAAGGTGCTGGAATGGGATGCACCATGGGCAAAATGGTTTCTCGGCGGCAAGATCAATCTGTCCTACAACTGCCTCGATCGCCACGTCGAGACCTGGCGCAAGAACAAGGCTGCCATTATCTGGGAGAGTGAGCCTGGCGAAGTTCGCACCCTTACTTACCAACAGCTGCTCAGCGAGGTGTGCAAGTTTGCTAATGTGCTCAAGTCGCTGGGCATCAAGGCGGGCGATCGCATTGCAATCTACATGGGCATGTGTCCTGAGCTGCCCATCGCCATGCTGGCGTGCGCACGGATCGGCGCTCCGCACTCGGTCATCTTCGGCGGATTTTCCGCCAATGCTCTGGTCGATCGCATCACCGATCAGGAAGCGGTGGCCGTCATCACCCAGGACGGATCGTACCGCCGGGGTGGCGAAGTGAAGTTGAAAGCCGCAGTGGACGAGGCGATGGACCGCTGCCCGACGGTGAAGCACGTTGTGGTGTATAAGCGCACCGGCTCCGAAGTTACGTGGAAAGAAGGGCGCGATCACTGGTGGCATGAGCTGATGGCCAAGGCCAGCGACAACTGTCCCGCCGAGCCGCTGGATTCCGAGCATCCGCTCTACATCCTCTACACCTCCGGCACGACCGGAAAGCCAAAGGGAATTGTGCACACTACCGGCGGCTACTCGGTTGGAACTTACATCACGACCAAGTGGGTCTTCGATCTGAAAGAAGAGGACACCTTCTGGTGTACTGCCGACATCGGCTGGGTCACGGGACATAGCTACATCGTCTACGGACCGTTGCAAAACGGCGCCACGGTTCTGATGTATGAAGGCGCGCCCAACTGGCCGGCGTTTGATCGTTTCTGGGCGATCGTCGAGAAACACAAGGTAAACATCCTTTACACCGCGCCCACGGCCATCCGCACCTTCGTTAAGTGGGGCGACGAGTGGCCGAAGAAGCATGACCTGAGCAGCCTGCGTCTGCTGGGTACGGTCGGCGAGCCGATCAATCCTGAAGCTTGGATGTGGTATCGCGAAGTGATTGGCGGTAATCGCTGTCCCATCGTCGATACCTGGTGGCAGACCGAGACGGGCTGCATCATGATCTCGCCCATCCCCGGCGCGGTTGCGACCAAGCCCGGTTCGGCGACACGTCCGCTGCCGGGAATTGCTGCCGAAGTGGTGACGCGCAGCGGCGAGCGCGTGCCTCTCGGCTCTGGCGGATATCTCGTGATCAAACGGCCTTGGCCCGCCATGTTGCGGACGGTATATGGCGATCCCGAGCGCTATGTGCGCCAGTACTGGTCTGACATTCCCGGAATGTATTTCACCGGCGATGGTGCTCGCGAAGATCAGGACGGCTACTTCTGGATCATGGGCCGCGTGGATGACGTTCTCAACGTCTCGGGCCATCGCCTGAGCACTATGGAGATCGAGTCGGCGCTAGTTGCACACCCCAAAGTGGCGGAAGCTGCCGTGGTTGGCAGACCCGACGAGATGAAAGGTCAGGCAGTGGCGGCTTTCGTCACGCTGGAGATGGGACACCAACCCTCACCCGAATTGAAGGAAGAACTGCGGCTTTGGGTGGCGAAGGAAATTGGAGCGATGGCGAAGCCCGACGACATTCGCTTCACCGATCAGTTGCCCAAGACGCGCTCGGGAAAAATCATGCGGCGCCTGCTGCGTGAACTGGCTACCAGCGGTGAGGTCAAGGGCGACGTCACGACGCTGGAAGATCTGGGAGTGATCGCCAAGTTGCAGGAAGACGAGTAGCTATCTCGCAGCCGGTTTATGACGCGGGGCGCGTCGGGCGCCCCGTCTTTCATTAGCGACAATTTCTCTCAAGAATATAATAACGCCATGGATGTCGGCATTGACTCCACGGCCTTCGAATGGTGGGCCGAGCCGATTGACTACGCATTGCTTGATATTTCTGGATCATCAGTGACCAGGAAAAGAAACTATAATCACAGACGTACGAGGAACGAGCGATGAACATCGAGATCCGCGACGCAGCCATCGAGGCCAGACTCCAAAAACAGCTCCAGGCGAGCGGCTCCGATAGCGTTGAGGAGGTGTTGGTCCGATTGCTTGAAACCCAGGAGGAGCAGGATCGCTGGCTCTTGGAGAACCGGGGAGCGATCAATGCCAAGATTCGGCGCGGCATTAGTCAACTCGACCGAGGCGAGGGAATCCCGGAAGAGCGACTTGATGCTTACCTGACTGACTTGAAGGCCAAGCCTGAGTGAGGGAGCGATACGTTCTCGCACCCGAAGCCGCGTTCGACCTGGTCGAAATCTGGCGCTACATCAAAAAGCAAAGCAGCTTAGAGATGGCGGATCGTGTTGAATCAGTCATCCGGGACAGGATTGTTTTTCTTGCCGCGAACCCCGGTGCCGGTCATTGGCGCAAGAACCTGACGGACGAGACCGTGAAGTTCTTTCCCGTCTACTCATACCTGATCGTCTACCGACCCGATACAAAACCCTTGCAGGTGGTTTCCATTCTCCACGGTCGTAGAGACGTGGAACAAATCCTGAAAAACCGTCTCTGAACTCCCCATCTTGCTAGTCCTCACGCCTGGGCTGGCGGCAATTCCGGACCGGGATCGCGTAGCGACGGCTCGACCGATGGCGCAGGTTCCACCGTTGGCGTGAGCTCCGCGATTTCTTGCGGCTGCGGCGTCGTGTAATCCACCGCGTCGGCGGGAACCACCTCGGCATGCCTTTGGTACCAGGTCATGGCGCTGGCCAGTTGCCAGAATCGCGTCGCCAACTGCGCCAGCAAGATCAGCTCAAGCAGAACGAAGGTGACCGGCGTCGCCGTCGGCGGTAGCTTCGCCCAAATCACCAAACCAATTGCCAAAGTCGCCCAGCCAAACAAACTGATGCGGAAGTACATCCAGAACAGGCTGGGAAGCTGCCGAAAGATTATGTGAAAGGCCTTCCAGGTGTTGCGCCACATGCGCCGCTCGTTCTGCGCTACGGTGCGGACTTGCGCGATATCGAACCATAGCCTCACAACCAGTGCTAGCAAGACGAACACGGCAATTGCGAACCATGAAAGATAGATGCCGACCTGGTCGGCGATGGCACGGTCGCCCACGTAGTCCGCCAGTTTGTCGAGTACCCCATGGACGATGACCACCGCGACGAAGGGAACCAGGGACAACAGCATCAGCCGCACGAACCTCCAGAAGAACGCGCCGGACGCGGCAAAGAAATCGCCGGTCGTGAGCTTGCGGTCTTGATGGTAGGTCTCGAGGATTCCTCCGCTGACGAACAACATGAAGAGGAAGAACACGAACGCGAAAATGTACGAAGTGGTGGACGAGTGCATCAAGCTGACGTTCGGTAGCCTCAGCAGCTCAACGAACATTCCTACGTCGAAGCCTTTGCTGAGCGGTTGCCCTGCGAGCGAGTGAGCCAGCGTGCGGTGCAGTGCCAGCATAGCGGGAATGGTGCCCAGCGCACCACACACGAAGTTCACAGCAAATACCCACCACAGGATTCCCTGCCGCCGCCAGAGGAGGCCGAACCCAGCAGCTACTACGCCTTTCTCGTTGTCTGCCATGGTCTCTCCTTCTAGGCCAGCCAGCTCAGGAACTGAGCCAGGAATTGGGTCAAGAACATCCAGTAGGTCGCGATCTTGTGGATAGCTCCGTGCTTCGACGCCGTGACCTGGCTGTTGTTGAGGTAGTCGCGGTCAAGCGTCACTTGGTAGGCCGGATCAATCTGGACCGACTCGACCTGCGCTTTCTTGTGGTACACGTATCGCACCCAGCGGTCCTTGCCATCCCAGCGCTCAATTGTGCTTTCGCCGTTGTCGAATTTTACCTCGGCAAGGACAGGAAAGACGAAATCCCCTTTGCGATGCAGGATCACCTGCGTCTCGTAAACTGTCTCGCCTTTCTTGTCGGTCGCATTGGAGTCGTACCAGTTGGTGGGATTGGAGTCGGCGCGGAGGACCTCATAGTCCAGCACCTGCGTCCCGTAGACTGCCTGGTCCCAGAACCAACTTAGATCCTGGCCGGCAACTTCGCTCACCGTGCGCATGAAGTCTTCCTGCGTGGGATGGGTAAAGCGATACTTCATGAAGTAGGTGTGCAGCGCATTTTTCAGCGTCTGCTCGCCCACGATGGCTTCCAGCGAAATCAGCATACTAGCGGTCTTGCCATAGGTGATGTCGCCATAGCTGCCAACGCTCATGTTGGTGTAGCTGGCACGGGCAAGCGAATCTATATCGGGTGAGCCGAGATACCCCAACCGCTGCAAACCACGTTCGCCCAATTGCGCGCCCATGACGTTCAGGACGCTGGCGTTGCTGCCGTACATGTTGTCGAGGACCTTCACTTCGGTATAACTGTTGATGCCTTCGTCCAGCCATCCGTTTTCGAACTCGTTGGTTGCCACCATTCCGTACCAGTACTGGTGCCCGAACTCATGCTCGGTGACGAGGTCAATCAAGTGCACTCCCTTAGGGATAAACCAGCCGCTGTCTCCGGTAATGAAGGTCGGATACTCCATCCCGCCAGCTTCGCCCGCGCCGTGCGGCGGATCGACTACCGTGAGTTGCGCGTAAGGGTAAGGCCCGTACCACTCGTCAAAGCGCTTCATACTTTCTTTGACGCAATAGATATAAGGCTGCCACGAGCCGTGGTGACTGTCGTAAGTGAGCAGCCGAATCTTCACCGGGCCGACACTGCCGTCGAACTGATTTTCTACGACTTTGAAGTTGGGATCGGCAGTCCAAGCGAAGTCGTGAACATCTTCGGCATGAAAAGCTACCGTCTTGGTGCCGTTAGCATTATCGTTGTCGCCGACCTGCACTCCAGTCGCGCCGATGACATAATCCTTAGGCAACGTAATCTTCACGTCATAGGTGCCGAAGTCGGCGAAGAACTCGGTCATGGCATGGAACTGGTGGCAATTCCACTGCCGGTGCCACCACAAGCCGACCTTGGGAAACCATTGTCCGGCGAGCAGGAAAGTGCGCTTATAACCGGTGCGCGCGATCACCTCGGGAAAGGTTGCTTTGAACTTGATCTTGAACTGCACGCTTTCGCCCGGAGCGATCGCTCGCGGCAACTTCACCTGGAAGACCGTCTTGTCGTCAGGATTGCCATCGTCGGGAGAGACGAACTTCATCTGCTTGGTCAGGTCTCCCATGCCCACCACTTCGAAGGAAGTCACCTCGTTGGCTCCGTAGTCCTCAGGCTTCCACACGTCCAGCCTGCTGGATCGAAAATTACCGTCGCGATGCGCTTCATGCATCCACGTCGACTTCTGCTGAAACGCGTTCAGATAGAGATGAAAGGGAAACGTGTCCAGCGGCTGACCAGTGAGGTTGTGATAGGTCAGCGTCTCAGTGGCTTCCACCGTATGCTTAGGAGGGTCGTACTTGGCATCGATCTGATAGGCCACGACTCGCTGCGACAGCGGCCCTGAAACTTTCGGTGCGAACGGACTTTGGGCCGCGGCGGCAGCGGTCAGCAAAACTCCCGCAACCGATAGCAGCAGAACGATCCGACTGTACATTAGCGATCTCCCCAACTTTCCCGCATTGTTCACTTGATTTCTATCACGTGTTGAAACGCGTTGCGCATCGGTAACTTGCTTCTGAGCAAATAGTAAAGGTATCGGGAGATTTCTGCAGCAAGGAGTTCACTTTTGCAGCGCAGTTCTGGAAGCTGGGACGCTTGTCTTACCAGTAAGACGTCTTACTAGTAAGACGAAGGGACAGAATCTTACTAATAAGACGCGGTTTCCAGCTGCGTCAAGATTACGAAATAAAATGACTTACAAATCAAACTCCTGCAATGTGGAATCAATAACTTAGCAGGATTCGTTCTAAAATGTCCCCCCATTGAACTTACATTCAAGATACTGAAACAATTACACTTGGGAGCATCCGGACGGTGATCTGCTACACTCTCCGCAATGCGCGTCCTAGGCATCGATTGCGGCGGCGAATACACCGGCTATGGCGTGGTGGAGCAGGATGCTCAGGGCTTGCTGCGCCATCTTTGCAGTGGCGCGATCCATCTTTCGCCGCGCGAAGCCCTGGAACTCCGCCTGAAGACGATCTGTGAAGGGCTCACGGAAATTATCGGCAGATACTCGCCGGAGCAGGTTGCCATCGAAGATGTTTTTTATGCCGTCAACGTGAAATCGGCGCTGAAGCTGGGTCACGTGCGCGGAGTAGCCATGCTGGTCGCCGCTCAGGCCGGTTTGCAAGTGATCGCCTATTCTCCGCTTTCGATCAAATCTGCCGTGGTGGGTTATGGCCGAGCCGAGAAAGCGCAGGTGCAGCTGATGGTGGCACGTCTGTTGGACCTGCCCGCGCCGCCCGAGCCTCCCGATGTTGCCGACGCTCTGGCCATCGCGATCTGTCATCTGCACACCGCCGGCACCCTGCAGCGTCAGCACGCCGGAGCTGGCTGATAGAATTCTTCCACCATGAACCGGTGGTTCGCCCTCGTCTTGCTGATGCCTCTGCTGGCTGCGGCGCAACAGACTGCAACCTCTCCTTCTGCCGCAGCCCAATCGGCGTCCGTCCGCTTCAGCTTCGATTGGCCCCAGGGCATTCCCTGGCAAGAGTATTCCATTGAAGTTCAGTCGGATGGCAAAACGCATTTCGACGGAACTCCGAATGCCGGCGAGGCCCATGACACGGATGCTTATCCACAGGACTTCTTGATGTCGGAGGTGAACCGCCAGAAGATCTTTGAGCTAAGCCAGAAGCTCAACTATTTCCACGGTGATTTCGATTCGCATCTGAAGCACATTGCCCAGACCGGCCGGAAGACCTTGGAGTACCGCTCACCACAGATCCAGGGTGCAACCACCTACAACTGGTCGCAAAATGCCGATGTGGAGGAGTTGACGAAACTGTTCGAGGCCATCGCCATGACGATCGATTATGGTCGCAAACTGGCCTTTCAGTATCGCTTCGATAAGCTGGGAATGGATGAGCGGCTGAAGGAATTGCAGGACCTGCAAGCGAGCCACGAGGTGGAGGAGATAGGCATAATTGCTCCCATCCTGCGCAAGATCGTCAACGATCCGAACATGATGAACATCAGCCGTCAGACTGCGAAACACCTGCTGCAGACGATGAATGGCTCGGGTTTGGCTGCACAAAATCCCGCCCAGCAATGACCAGAGGCTTATCTGGGGTCTTTACGGCCTGACATCTCCTTGTCGTAGGAACGAAAGTTTGACAATTCCAGCATCCGAATTTTCTAAAACCAAGGCATCAAATGTTGTCTAATGGGGTTGATAAGAGAAGGCCTCAAAGGGCTTGCCAACTGACTTTCCCACTCCTGCTCTCAGGGTCGGAGTTGGCAATCTTCGGGCCAGGGAGTACAGAGATGACCGCGCGTGCCAGGTTCGCATTATCAGCCGCTATCGCGTTCGTTCTAGCCACAGCTTCAATTGGAGCCTTCGCGGAATCGCACGTCAGGATCGTTCGTCTTAGCTCCGTCGAGGGACAAGTCCAGATGGACCGTGCGACTGGACAGGGACTGGAGCGCGCTATCCTTAACACACCCATCGTCGAGGGGGTTCGCTTAATTACGGGAAGCGACGGTCTTGCCGAGGTTGAGTTCGAAGACCAGAGCGCGCTGCGACTGGCGGACGATTCCGAAGTCAAGTTTTCCCAGCTCGTGATGAACGATGCCGGCGCCAAGGTCAACCAGATCGAAGTGATCAAGGGCATCGTTTATCTGGACGCGATCTCGAAGGGCGACGACATCTTTCGTGTCACGGTTGGTGGGACGAATCTATTGGTACGTCGCGACACGCTGATGCGAGTCAATGCGGCTTCGGGCCAAGTTCAGGTGGCAGTCTTCAAAGGGGATGTCCAACTCGAGAACCAGGCGCCAGCAGTTATTGTCCAAAAGAAAGAAACGTTGACCCTCGACCCAAAGAATGCAGCAGGTTACAGCATAGCCAAAGGAGCCCAGGCGCTGCCGTTCGACAACTGGAATAAAGAACGCGAAGCCTACAGCAATACCTATGCTCAGAATGCCGGCTACGGCGGCCCGAGTCGCGGTTATGGATTGCAGGACCTCAATTACTACGGTGACTACTCCTATGCGCCCGGCTATGGATACGTGTGGCAGCCTTATGGCTTCGCGAACTCGATGATCGGATGGAGCCCGTACAGCAATGGAGCCTGGATGTTCTATCCCGGGATGGGTTACTCCTGGGCTTCGGCGTATCCGTGGGGATGGCTGCCTTATCACTATGGCTCATGGGCGTACATCAAAGGGACCGGATGGGCTTGGTTGCCCGGAAGCAACTACGGCGGCCAGTGGTATGCGAGTAACTTCCATAACGTTCCCACGGTCATGAAGGCGCCGGCGGGCTGGACCGCCGCGACCCCTCCAGCTATCAACACAGCGACGAACTCGGCGCGACCGACGATCACGGTTGGCAAGGAGGGGGCATCCCCGGCCTACGTTCCCGGAGGACGAATTCCCCCGAACTTTGGAAGTGTGATCCCAGGACGTGCTGTCGCCGCTAACGCGACATCCCATGGATTTACCGCTCCAAATGCTGGGAACGTGAGCGCCAATCACAATGTGTTTCCTGCCCAAGACGCCAGGGCCGCCACCGCATACCACCCCTCATCAGCGCACGTTTTCGCTGCTCCAACCCCACGCGCGATCGTAAGCGGGCCGTTACTGGTCGCTCCCAGCTACGGCAGCGCCATTTCGGGCGCTGCGGGGGCATCGCCGGCGACGGCGGCGCACGGCAGCAGCGCTAGCAATCACAGTTCCAGCGCAAGTCCCAAGTGAGAAGCGGCAACCGAACAATGAGCGCCGGTTATGGCCACCCATTTTGATGGGACGCAGGCGTCTGCGCGACGATGCCGTCAAGCGGCCACTACCACACCGCGATGCCCGCATACCCGACGACCATGTCTTTCTCGCCGGAGATGTCGCCCGAGGTGGCGTAGCGAATCAGTTCCGCCTGAGTTGCGCCGAGCTTGCAGGCCGCCGTCAGCATCACCACTGCGGGGCCGTATCCGCACATGCTGATGTTGCCTTCGTGTACCACGTCGTATAGCCCGCGCGGCCCCAGCGCCAGCAACTGATCGATGGCGCGGCGGTCCTTCACTCGGGTGATCTCGTCACTCTCATAGTGATTCATGTCGCTCGAGGCGATCACTAAGAACGGCTCCTGCTGTTGGGCCAGCACGTTTCCGATTACCACGCCGAGTGCGCTCAGCACCTCGAAATTGCTGGTGCCAACGGTGATGGGGACGAACCGAAATCCCGGCGCCAATACTTGCAGAAAGGGAAGCTGCACCTCGAGAGCATGTTCGAAGCGGTGGGCCACTGGATCTTCTGAGAGCAACGGCAGGTTCGACTTGAGCTGGGCCGCCGTCTCGCCATCAATGACTGCGTCTCCGAGCGGCGTCTGCCACGCGCCTTCGCTCATGATAGCCAGAGGCTCGCCCTTGCCGGTGTGATTCGGACAGAGAATCACGTAGCGACGCGGCAGTTCCAGCCGGCGATAGACCGCGCCGGCGACGTGTCCGGAGTACATGTACCCGGCATGCGGCACAACACACCCCAGCGCACGAATTCTAGCTTTAGCGGGAGCGCCTGCGGGGGCCGTGGTGTAGGTTTCCACTTCGGCGCGAAGGTGCTGCGCGTTGGCCGGATAGAATCGACCGGCGACGGCTGGTTGACGAATGGCGGTCGACATGTCCACTCCGAGTTGAGCGTTTTGAAGGGGCACAGCTTTAGCTGCGCCGTATAGATTTTCTAATTATTGTCATCCCGACCGGCTTCAGCCGGGTCAGCTTTTCTCGGGCCTGCAAAGCCTTCAGAATCGCATCTGACATATCAGGCCTACGAAAAGTCTACGCCCCTTGCAGGGCGCGGAATACGGCGGCTGTTTTCTCCAGCGATATCGCTTCCGCACGCACATCGGGACGCAGCCCGGCAGCCTTGAGCGCGGTGCGAATTGCGGCAAGGTCGTATTGACCACGAAGGTTGTTGACCAGCGTCTTACGCTTCTGCGCGAAAGCCAGCTTTAGGAAGGCGATGAACGTTACCTCCTCGACTTGCAACTCCTCCAGCCGAGGCGCCATGGTCAGCCGCAACACGCTGGAGTGCACCTCCGGCGGCGGCGAGAACGCTCCTGGCGGCAGCGTGAACAATTTTTCCACGCGCGCGAACAATTGCACCGTCGCGGAGAGCAGACCATAGTCACGGCTGCCCGGTTGTGCTGAGATGCGATCGGCCACCTCGCGCTGCACCATGATAACGGCGCGTTCGATGTTGCGGTGCAGTTCCAGAATTCGCAGCACGATGTCGGAGGTAATGTAGTACGGCAGATTTCCCACGACATCGACGGTCTCCGGTTGGGTGGGACGAAGATCGTGCAGGGGACCGGGCCGGCGGCCAACCATCGATGGGAACTGGGCGGTGACGAAATCGGATTCGAGTATTTCGACATTCGGTTTGGTCGCGTAGTTCATGCGAAGTTGCGCCGCCAGCACGCGATCCAGTTCGATGCCGATCACCCGCTTGGCCTGCGGGATCAATAGATCGGTGAGAGCGCCGCGGCCGGGACCGATCTCGATGACGATGCGATTAGAAATGTCGCCCAGCGCCTCGACGATTCGCCGTGCCGCACTGGGGTCGACCAGGAAATTCTGTCCCAATCTTGGCTTGGGGTTTGCGCCATTGGCGCTGGTTTTTTTCGACGCGGTCTTAACCACGTTGACCCTCTTCCGACTGCGCAATTAGACTCAACTGTTCCGGCATTTCGCTCATCCTAACGTAGTTCAGTGATGCAGTTCGGCATACCCCGCGGAAACACCAACGTCGCGCCGGGAGGGATTCATGCACATCGCCTTTGCGGCATCCGAGTGCGTTCCGTTTTCCAAGACGGGCGGCCTCGCGGATGTCATCGGCGCATTGCCGCCGGCGCTCGCCAGTCTGGGCTTCAAGGTTACCGTCTTCCTCCCGCGTTACCGGCAAACCAAGCTCGACAATCCGCAAACTGTCATTCCCAGCATTACGGTGCCGTTCGACGATCGCTATCGCTTCTGTTCGCTGCTCGACGGCGGAGTGCGCTCCGGAGTGCAATTCTATTTCATCGAGTATCCGCCATACTTCGATCGCGAAGGGCTTTATGGTACGCCGCTAGGCGACTATCACGATAATGCCGAGCGCTTTGCGCTGTTTTGCCGGGCCGTGCTGGAGGCGGCAAAGATTGTGGGAACGCCCGACCTCTTTCATTGTCACGATTGGCAAACCGCCCTGATTCCCATCCTGCTGAAGACCCTGTACCACGATGATCCAGCGTTCTCCAGGACGCCCTGTATTCTTACCATTCATAATCTGGGCTATCAGGGACTGTTCCCGCCCGAAATCCTGCCGCTGCTCATGCTTCCCTGGGACCTGTTCACCATGTCGAAATTGGAATTCTACGGCAAGGTCAATTTTCTCAAGGGCGCCATCTCCATGGCCGACTTCATCACCACCGTGAGCAAGAAGTACAGCCAGGAGATCCAGACGGCCGAATACGGCTTCGGTCTGGAGGGAGTGTTGCGCGCGCGGGGAAGTACGATCAGCGGAATCCTCAACGCCGTCGATTACGTTTCCTGGAATCCCCAAGCCGACCAGTATGTCGCCGCGCCCTACTCGGCCGACGACCTCATCGGCAAGGCCGTGTGCAAGGCCGACCTGCTCAAGGAATTTGGCTTGGCCCAGGACACGCAGGTGCCGGTGGTGGGAATCGTGTCGCGCTTCGCGGCGCAGAAAGGATTCGATCTCATTCAGCAGGTGGCCGACAGGTTGGCGCTGGAAGATTTGATCATGGTAGTGCTGGGCAGCGGTGACCGGGCGTACGAAGAGATGTTCCGGCGGCTGAATAAACAGTACCCGCAGAAGTTCGCGCTCAAGATCGCCTACGACAATGCCCTCGCGCACAAGATCGAGGCGGGCAGCGACATGTTTCTCATGCCGTCGCACTATGAGCCTTGCGGCCTGAATCAGATCTACAGCATGCGCTACGGCACCATCCCCGTGGTGCGCGCCACCGGAGGACTGGACGACACGGTCGAGCAGTTCGATCCCCGCACCTTGAAAGGGACGGGCTTCAAGTTCCGGGAATACAGCGGCGAGACCATGCTGGAGACTTTGCGGGTTGCGATTAAGGTGTATCGCGGAGACCAGAAGGCCTGGCAAGCACTGATGCGCAACGGCATGGCGCAAGCTTATTCCTGGACCAATTCCGCTCGGGAATATGCGAAGGTTTATGAGCGAGTGAGGCAGATGAAAGCAGCAACGTAGCAACTAGCTCTTGGACATTAGCGCTTAGCTTTTAGCAACAAGAAGCTCGTCGATGGAGGTGAGATTTGTATCAGGGCACGGCTTCAGCCGTGCCGCAACCGGGTCAGGAATGACTTGGGCTTCAGCCCCGCGAGACTTTGTTCTTGCAGGGCTAAAGCCCTGACGTTTATTGCGTCGCGTACGGCACAATTCGAAGTCATGCCTTGATACAAATCGGACCTGCGGCGATTTATGAGATAGGTTTTAGTTGCTCGCCGCTGCCTTCCTCTTCTTCCTCGCAAAATACGCATAGATCGGCACGCCCGCTGCGATCACTACCAAGCCCCACAGCGAGTTCCAAATATTCTCCGTGAACGTGTAATACAACAGTACGGCGGCGGCGGCGACGAACAGCGCTGGCACCGCTGGATATCCCCACGTGCGGTAGGGCCGCGCGGCATACGGTTCCCGTTTGCGCAGGACAAACACCGTAGTCGTGGATACCAGGTAGAAAAGCCACTCAGCGAAGATGGCCAGCGAGAACAGTTGGCGGAAATCTCCGGCGAACAGCAGCAGCACAATCGACAATGCCACCTGGACGATGAGGGCGACCGAAGGTGTGTGGAAGCGCGGATGCACCTCGGCCAGGGCGCGAAAGAAATATCCGTCGCGAGCCATGGCGAAGGGAACGCGTGCGCCGCTCATGATGGTGCCGTTCAAAGCGACGAGGATCGACAGCGCCATTCCCGCCGACACGATTGCCGCTCCCCACGCTCCGACCGCGACAGCAGTTGCATCCGACGCCGGACGCGGCGAGGCCGCGATGCTGGCCGCGGGCAGCACATATTGCACGGCCGCGTTGGTCAGCATGTAGAGGCCGGCAACAACTCCAACTCCAGCGATCAGCGCGGTGGGAATAACATGCCCGGGATTACGTATCTCGCCGCTGACCATGTTGAGATCGTTCCAGCCGTCGTAGGCCCAGAGCGCCGCGATAAGGGCTGCCATGAATCCCGCGAAGCCTTTGGTAGCGCCGCTAAATGTGGTTGCGAAGTTATGCCATGTTCCTTGCCTGGCAGTGAATGCCAGCAGGGCAACCGTGACAATGAGGGCAATCTTCAACAGCGTGAACAGCACTTGGAAGTCGCCGGCCCGCTTGATGCCGATGTAATTCAGTGCGGTGATGAGTACGGCGGCTGCTATCGCCACCAGTTGTCCGTAGCTGATGGCAAACAGCGAGCGAATGGCAACTTGGTTGAACGATGAGAATGCGGGAAACGTGCCCAGGATGCGGACGAACCCGATCGTTAGCGTCGCCACCGAAGCGGGCTTGGCGATGGCGAACCAAGTCCAGGCATATAAAAAGGCGGGCAGCGGTCCGTAGGCGTCGCGAATATAAACGTACTCGCCTCCGGCCTGCGGCTTCATGGCGCCGAGTTCGGCGTAGGTGATTGCGCCTGCCAACGACAGCACGCCGCCAACAATCCATGCGAGATACACCAGCCAAGCCGAGCCCACAGCCTGCATCATCTCGGAGGGGACGAGGAAGATTCCGCTGCCGATGATGGTTCCTACTACGATGGCGCCGGCATGGCTCACACCAAGCTCGCGCACGAGGGTGGGCGCTGGGGTTGCAGAACTAGCTGGGGGTGTCGCCGGTTCGGTCATTTTGCGATATGAGTAATAGCCTGAAACTATACGCGATCAAGAATGTGAGGCCGCTTCGACGGGAACGTACCAGGGAAAGGGATTGGCCGCGACAGGGCGAGCGCGGCTGAACAGTGTTGCCGTGCCGGCTAATCGATCTTGGTCGCTCTTGCCACGATGCGCTCGTATATTCGCCACGGCGTCAGGGCGCGCAACCACGTCTGCATCCGGGCATCGGGACCGATCAGATATCGCAGCCTAGGATTGGGATCGTTGGCCACGCGCGCGATCAGCCGCGCGATCTCGCCTGGGTCGCGACGCTTGTTGGCTTGCGACCTCACGAACTCGGCAAAGCGTTGGCTGCGCTCCTTATTCGGCGAGCTGGGATCAAGCGCTTGTTTCCCGATGACCAGATTCCGCTCCCAGATGTCAGTGTCGTAGGAGCCAGGCTCTACCAGCACCACGCGAATGCCCAGCGAATGAACTTCGATGCGTAGGGCTTCGCTCCAGCCTTCCAGGGCGAACTTCGAGGCGGCATAGCTGCTGAGCATAGGCGCGGCCGCACGTCCAGCGACCGACGTGACTTGAACAATGTGGCCAGAGCGTTGCTCGCGCATCACGGGCAACGCCGCCTTAGTCATGGCGACGTTGCCGAAGAAGTTGGTTTCCATCTGATGGCGGAGTTCGTGCAGTTGGGTGTCTTCCACAAAGCCGGCGCTGCTGAATCCGGCGTTGTTCACCAGCAGGTCGATACGTCCGTGGTCGCGGACAATCGCTTCCACTGCGCCGGGAAGGGAATCGAACTCGGTGATGTCGACCCGGCGCAGATCCAGTCGGTCGCGCACGCCGGCTTTCTGGGCGGCCTCCTCCAGCTTGCCACTGCGTCCCAGATCGCGCATGGTGGCCACCACGCGATAGCCGTTCCGCGCCAGTTCCACCGTCGTCAGCAGGCCAATCCCGCTGGAGCTTCCGGTCACAACCGCAATTTTTTCCTCAGTCATGGTTTTCCATCAAATCCCTCAGATTGCAGAACAACAGGCAAACCAGCCCATTCGCGCCTCAACAATTGCGTCAACCCCGCCAGTACGAGAGGATGATAAGTTTACACATACTTCATGAAACGGACTGATAGACATGCCGACAACTAAGAAGCAGAACAAGAGTAATACTGGCACAGGAGAAATCGCGCCGGCGAAAGGGAAGCTGGGGGTCATGATTCCCGGCATGGGCGCCGTCGCGACCACATTCGTCGCCGGCGTTGAAGCGGTACGCAAAGGTATTTCCAAGCCCATCGGATCATTGACGCAGATGGGGACCATTCGCCTCGGGAAGCGCACCGATGGTCGCTCTCCCAAAATCAACGAGTTCGTTCCGCTTGCCGGATTGAACGACCTGGTCTTTACTGGCTGGGACATTTTCGAAGACGACATGTACGCGGCCGCCGGCAAAGCAGGCGTGCTGGATCGCTCGCTGCTGGAGCAGGTGAAACCTTTTCTCTCGTCGATCAAGCCACGCAAGGCCGTCTTCGACAAGAATTACGTCAAGAAGCTCGACGGCCCCAACGTGAAAAAGGGCAAGAACAAGATGGATCTGGCCGAACAGCTACGCGACGACATTCGCGATTTTAGGAAGTCCAGTGGCGCCGATCGCCTGGTGATGGCATGGTGCGGATCGACGGAAACCTTCATCGAAGCTGGGCCGGCCCACCAATCGGTTGCGGCCCTCGAGAAAGCCATGCAGAAGAACGACGAGAGTATTGCACCGTCGATGATCTACGCTTACGCCGCGCTGAAGGAAGGCGTTCCGTTTTCCAATGGCGCTCCCAACCTGACGGTCGATGTTCCGGCCATGCACGAACTCTCAAAGCAAATGAATGCGCCCATTTGCGGCAAGGACTACAAGACCGGGCAGACGCTGATCAAGACGATCCTCGCGCCGGGCTTCAAGGCGCGCATGATCGGGCTGAACGGCTGGTTCTCCACTAACATTCTAGGCAATCGCGATGGCGAAGTGCTGGAGGATCCGGGCTCGTTCAAGACCAAGGAAGAGTCGAAGCTGTCGGTGCTGGAGCATATTCTTCAGCCTGAGCTCTATCCCGATCTTTACGGCAACATTTTTCACAAGGTGCGCATTAATTATTATCCGCCGCGTGGTGACAACAAAGAGGGTTGGGACAATATCGATATCTTCGGCTGGCTGGGCTATCCAATGCAGATCAAGGTCGATTTCTTATGCCGCGACTCGATTCTGGCGGCGCCCATCGTGCTCGACTTGGTGCTGTTTCTCGACCTAGCGAAGCGGTCGTCCGCCTTGCGCGGCATCGGCATTCAGGAGTGGCTGAGCTTCTACTTCAAGTCGCCGATGACGGCCCCAGGACTCTATCCCGAGCACGATCTGTTTATCCAATCGATGAAGCTGAAGAACACGCTGCGCCATCTGATGGGCGAAGAGATGATCACGCATCTGGGCCTGGAGTATTACGACTGAAGAAAGGGTGTACTGGCTAACGGCTGCAGTGCGCGTCGCGACGGTGATCGTTACCCAGAGATGCCCGCGATTAGATATGTTGGCGGATCGGTTGTGTAATGGCCTGTTACCGCCAACAAAGTATCCTAACGAGCGAGTCCCTATGCTCTCGGGTACTTACGCGGCGAAGCGGCTGATTTCTCTGCGGTAGAGACTGACTGCCTAATTGACACAGTCCACACCGCGGGTATGTAATCCTCTCTCATTGGGCAGCCACGGGGAACAAGAATGCCTTACAGTTATTCTCCCGATTGTTGCAGTTGTGTTTTTCATGGGCCCGTTTCCAGGTCAAGATCCCGTCCCCCATTTTGTAAGGAGGTACATCTCATGTCACACTCCCGTTCGCTTTGCGATTGGATTGTCCGCGCTATCGAGTGCGTAGCAAACGTCGCGCTGGCAGCAATGCTTGTGCTCGCTCTCAGCCCCGGGTTCGCGGAGCCGGCGAGCGCACAGAGCTACACACTTACCCTCTTATATTCATTCACGGGTCCACCCGATGGAGAGGGGCCCCTCGGGATCGTGCTCGATTCTCAAGGCAACTTGTACGGCTCTACCCAGTACGGGGGCCTGCCTAGCTGTGGGCCAGTGCAGCGACCGTTAATAAGCTGCGGCACAGTATTTAAGCTGGATACGTCCGGGCAGGAAACGGTTCTTCACAGGTTCACTTTCAACAATGGCGATGGTATGGTTCCGTTCTCTGAAGGTAGTGTTATACGCGACAGTCAGGGCAACCTGTACGGCACAACGTATTACGGCGGCGATCCCAGATGCTTCCCTGGCGGTGAGTATTACGGCTGTGGGATCGTTTTCAAGCTTGACCCAAGCGGGCGGGAAACGGTGCTGCACACTTTCGAAGGCGCGTCACAAGGTGACGGCGCAGCCCCGGCAGCACCTCTGGTGCAGGACGGACTCGGCAATTTATACGGAACTACAGGCAATGGCGGGGATGGCCAATGCAATTCGCCTTTCGGCGGCCCGCCGGGCTGCGGGACGGTATTCAAGATTGACACTGCCGGTCACGAAACCGTGCTCCATCGATTCATCGGCGGTAACGTTGACGGCGAACTTCCTTCTGGTCTCATACTCGACGCACAAGGCAACTTGTACGGCACGACAACTTTTGGCGGGACGTATCAGTATGGAACAGTGTTCAGAGTGGATCCCAGCGGCAACGAAACCGTACTCTATAGTTTCCGCGGCATTGGAACTGGGGACGGCGCCACACCCATCAGCGGTCTAACCCGCGATGCACAAGGCAACCTGTATGGCACCACTCTCGATGGGGGCATCAACAATTGCGACACTGTTACTCCAGGCTGCGGAACCGTCTTTAAACTGAATGCATCCGGACAAGAAACTGTCCTCTATCGCTTCATCGGAACCGGCGGCGATGGCCGCTCTCCATTCTCTACGCTGGTTCTGGACAGCGCAGGAAACCTCTATGGTGTCACTGCATTCGAGGACTCGGGAACGGCATTTAAGGTTGACGCGTCCGGCCATGAAACCGTGCTCTACAGCTTCAACGACGGAGAGCCATTTCAGTTGTTAGCGGTACCGGGCCAGCAAGGCAGCTTCTATGGCGCAATGTATATCAGCAGTGATAATGGACCGGGAGCCATATTCAAGCTGACACCAAGCGGACAACGGTGAAGGACTCAGACCGCAGCGGATAATTGCAATAGCATCCGTGTACAGATGCGATGTCTATACCATTGTTCATAACTGGCGATAAATACCCATTACACCAATGATCGCGCATCGAAGTCGGCCGCGCCGCCCGAAAGCTACGCGGCCCGTTGATTAGTCCTTATGCGCGCAGGTCGCGGCGAATCAAGCTCGAATCCAGGAAGAATCCAAGTCCGACGGCGAATGGTATGACTCCGAACGCCGCTGCAACCAGGGCATCGGGCTCGACCCGTCCGATCAGCGCGAATGCGATGCTGTATCCAATCGAAACGCTGGTCAGCAGGATGCCGGCCCGGCGGGAACGCGCCGCATGCGATAGTTCCGGCTCCATGGGAACCGTCACGCCACGTGCTATGGCGGCCAGGCGTTCTTCAGTCCGCAATTTGCGCACCCGATAGTAGGTGTACAGCGCCGCCATCGGAATGCCGAAGATCATCACAACTGCAGCAAACCCCACAATGTTTCCGTCCATCGTCCGACTCCTCTTGCGGCGGTGCAAGCTGCGCGTCGCCGTCTGAAATCTAAAGGCACTCTGAATTACGGAAGCAGGGTGGGGAAAGTTCCGGGATTCATGCGAGCTAATAAGGAGATGTGTTGTCAGCTAAACAGAGTGCCGAGACGTGTCGAAGAAGTCGATCCCTCACCGACTGAAGAGGCTGCGCAAAAAGGCGGAAAGCAGGTCCCTCGCCAGGCTGAAGAGACTGTGTCGCAACCCCTGTCGCCGCTACGCGGCTCGGGATCATTTCCCACTTTACCCGGCGCTCNNGCGCGGCTAGTTTATTCGGTTTTGCTAGCGTTTTGTTCCACGACAAACTTTCTTTTTCAGTCGCGACACAGTCTCTGAAGCCCGGTTTGTGATGACAAGAATAGGGCTTTACATGCCGGTTCGAAGGCCAGCGCTACCCGAACGTTGCCGCTTTAGAAACTGCTAGACCGGACCCATAAAGTATCCCGGTTTTGACTAGCAGGTCACGCCTTCGGTTTGGCCAACGCCTCAGCCTTGCGAATGGCGGCTTCGTGCAGATCATAGGCGACGAGGGCTTTAGCGGCAGCTTCACGAGCCATACTGGTGCTCATTTTTCTCTCCGCTTCAGCGAAGAGGTCTTCGGCATCTTCATGGGCGTTGTAGGCGTCGTCGTCCGCTTGCTTAACCGCCTTGATTGCAGGCAGAACCTTAAGGCCCTGGCCCTTTTCTTTGTTCTTGTCCTTGCGACGCGCTTGTTTGGAGTCGCCGCTTTCTTCGACTAACTGATTGTAGGCAATCTTCAGGTCGTCGCTCCAGGAGAGCTTGACCTTCATTTCGACGTCATCGAGTGCGGCCCTGGCCTTATCGGCGATCCCGCGTACGGTTTTCTTTTCCAGGAGCCATTTCCACATGCCCCAGTCCATGCCTCGGGTCATGATCGCCCGGGCATCTTCAACGGCGGGAAGTTTTCGCATTACAGACCTCGGCGGTGAAGTATTCTGATGGGTTGCCAGCACGCCCGAATTGAAGATGTGCGGACGTTCCGTCTTGGCAACCTCAATCGTAAAGCGGTGCGGGATAGTTTCTGCCGGCACTAGCTCTACTGCCCGAGCATCCCCTTTTTGAGGTCCGCATTGGGCGGCTTTGGCCCGAGCCATACCGAGAAGAGCACTGGGCCGAAAGCCGGACCGGCAATGGTCAGCTTCTGGGTGCCGTTGATGGCGAAGGTTGTGCCCGTGCCTGGGACGTAAGTGAAGACCATTTGGTCGCCCACCTTGATGGGCTCGAGCGCGCCGAGCAACCGGTCGATATCAGGCTTCATCGTCTTCACGGCATCCGGCGTATTGTCGTTGAACGACTCGTTGAATGCATCAGCCATTTGGCTCTTGCTGGCGCCGTGCACGAACTTCATGACGATCTGCTTGGGTGCGTCGGCCTTGATGATGGCGCTGGCATCCGACGACTTCTGCTCAAGGTACAGCCCCGCGACGTAGACCTTCACTATGACCTTGGTCCGCACTCCCAGGCCATTGAGCACCAGCTTGGTACCACCGACCTGTTCGGTGTCCGGCAGGGTCACTCCAGCCAGGCTGGCGGCCAGTAGAGGGAAGATCGATACCACCGCGAACATAACAACAACAAGCGGCATGAAGCATTTCCGCATGAGGGCTCCTTGGGAAGCGGGGTGAAACCCGAGATGATAGCACAGGGTGAATTCGCTAGGCACCCGGCCGCGCGGCCCGTCTCGAGTTGAGACTCAGTTGGCGAAGGCAAATCGCGACGATAGCTTGGCCAGCTTGAGCACCTTGTAGATGTCGACGTTGACCCCGCGCAACACGACCTTGATGCCCTTGTCATCAGCGGCACCGGCCAATGCTTCCATCGCTTTGAGACCGCTGGGATCGATCCGCGGCACGGCAGAGAAATCCAGCATTACATCGCCCACGGCGGCATCCAGCTTGTCGCACGATTCCTGCAGCGCGACGACCACGTGCTTTTCATCGATTTCGAGGCAAACATTCATCATTGTCGTCATACGCACAACCGTTCATCTACCGCTTTCTGCTGACGTTTACTGGGCAATTTTGCCAAACTTCGTCCCCGATAAGCGCTCCAAAACAGCTCGGCCAGTTCGGTCAATAGTGGCATGCGAGGGTTCGAGCGCCAGGAAGGATCTTCAAAGGCAATTCTGACCAGATCGGGTATGGCAAGTTCGAATTCTTCCTTGGAGATTCCTAAGTCCGCGATCGAACGTGGAAATGCGAGCTGATCGAGTAACTGTTCTATCGCCGCCACCAGGTTCTGCACTTTTTCCTCGACCGTCTCGCCGCCCAGACCGAGCAGATCGGCCATCATGGCGTATTTCTTGTGCGCGACATAGCCCTTCTGGTTGGGCGACGGCATGAATTTAGAGGGCACCGCCGCGTTGTAGGCAATGACGTGCGGCAACATGAGAGCGTTGGCCCGGCCGTGCGCTACGCCAAATCGTGCGCCGAAGGCATGAGCCAGCGCATGATTTACGCCCACTGCTGCGTTGGAGAACGCCATCGCTGCAATGCAAGCGGCGTTGTGCATCATGGTGCGCGCTTCTTCGTCGCCAGGGTTCTCATAAGCGATAGGCAGGTACTTGAATGCCAGTTGCAGGGCTTGCAGGGCGTTAGCGTCAGTGTAGGGAGAAGAGAGAATAGAAACGCCGGCTTCCAGGGCGTGGGTGAGGCAGTCGATGCCGGTATCGGCGGTGAGCCCTTTTGGCATGGACATGACGAACTGCGGATCGACGATCGCTACATCCGGGCTCAGCGAGTAGTCAGCCAGAGTCACCTTGCGCCCCGCGGCTTTGTCGGTGAGGACGGCAAACGGAGTGACTTCGCTGCCGGTGCCGCTGGTGGTGGAGATGGCAATCAACCGCGCCCGGTTAACCTTCTCGGTCGGATACTGAATCACGCGCTTGCGCAGATCGAGGAACGGCGCGGCCAGCTCTTCCAAGTCCGCCTGCGGCGACTCGTATTTGAGCTTCATGATCTTGGCAGCGTCGATAACAGAACCGCCGCCCAGCGCGATAATCTGGTCCGCTTTATAGAAATTGAGCGCCTCGACGCCTTGCATGACGACCTTGACTTCAGGCTCAGCATCGGGAATGACCGAGACATGGACATGCGTCTCCGGGGGAATGTTGCGCCGGACGACGTCGACATGGCCGATCTGCTCCATGGCCGGATTGGTGATGATGACGGTGGAGCGCGACGGGAAATGGCGCAGGTTTTCCACTGCGTTCATGCCGAAGTAGATCTGATTGGGAACGCGAAACCACATATGGGCTGGAGTCCTCCGCGCAACGCGTTTGATGTTGAGATAGTTGTACACATTCACGTTGTCCATGGTGCTGTTGCCGCCGCCGGTCCCGCATCCGAAGGAGAAGGTCGGCACCATGTCGTTGTAAATGCCTCCGAGGGCGCCGATAGATCCTGGAGCATTCACAATGATCCGCCCGGCGTTGATCACCTCGCCAAACTTCTGGATGACTTCGTCGTTGCGGGAGAAGATTACCGCGGTATGTCCCAGGCCGCCGGCATGATTTACGTCGACGCACAGCTTGAGCGCTTCATCGACGGAGTTGGCGCGGCAGACCGCGAGCACGGGAAAAAGTTTTTCGACCGACAAGGGATATTCGCGGCCTACTCCGGCAATCGGCGCAATCAAGAGTTTGGTCTCCGGCGCGACCGAAAGTCCGACCATGCGGGCGATATCGGTGGCTTTCTGGCCGACCGCCATGGGCAGCATGAAGCCGGTTGTGGGATCGATGACCGTGCGCCCCAATATCTCGGTCTCTTTTTCATTGCAGACGTGGGTCCCTAATTCGGCAAATTTTCGCAGCACGATGTCATAAATTTCGTCATCGATCACCACCGTCTGCTCGGAGGCGCAAATGGTGCCGTTGTCGAAGGTTTTGGAGGTGATGATGTCCACCACGGCCATGTTCAGGTCGGCCGTCTTCTCCAGATAGACCGGCGTATTGCCCGGTCCTACGCCCAAGGCTGGTTTGCCCGAGCCATAAGCCGCCTTGACCATGCCCGGGCCACCCGTGGCGTCAATCAAGCCCACGTCTTTGTGGTGCATCAGAAAAGCGTTGTCCTGCAGGGTCTGCGATTGCAGACAAGTAAAAACACCCTCGGGCGCGCCATGCTTTACCGCCGCCTCGTACATGATCCGTACGGCCTCATAGCAACAGTGTCCGGCGCTGGGATGAGGACTGAAAATGACCGCATTCCTGGTCTTGATGGCCATGATGCACTTGAAGAGAACGGTCGAAGTCGGGTTCGTAATCGGAGTAAGCGAGAAGATGACCCCGATGGGTTCGGCCACCTCCGCCACGCCGCGTTCCGGATACTCACGAATGGTGCCGACGGTACGCTTGTCTTTGACATAGTCGTAGACGAACTCGGTGGCTACCATGTTCTTGAGGGCCTTGTCTTCCAGCACCCCAAGCCGGGTCTCGTCAATCGCCAGGCGCGCCAGGTGTTGCGCTTGTTCCAGCCCGGCCAGGACCATTTGCTTGACGATGCGATCGACGTCCTCTTGGGTGTATTGCGTAAAAACGGCGGCGGCGGTCCTGGATTGACGGACGAGTCCCTCCAGGTAAGCAATCCGCTCTTCACTGAGGCTTGAGTCGTTTGCAGTCATGCTTGTATCCTTCTTAGCCAATATGTACGGCGATGACCAATATAACAGTGAGCGTCGTCACAAGCAGGTGTGAGCCTTGGCCGAGCCTTGCGCGCAGAAGTCTGATTAGGCTTTGTTTTCCAAGGGGTTACGGAATGCTGTCCCAAGGCCGGCGCGCTTGGCCTTGGGGTTGTGTCCGGGCAGGGCTTCCGCTTGGTGACGATAATTGGGGGTGAAATTCAGTCCAGCAGAGTCGCTCGCTTTCGCCCCCGGATTGAGAACGGGAGTCCCTATACCGGCGGCCGCACCTCCAAAGTCAAATTACGGTCCGCCCGGGCCAGCGCAAATCCGCAGCTCCGATTACGTTACGACGTGCGCGCCGGGGGACTCATGGTGACGCACGGAGGGTCGCGATTCAGTCATGGATGGCCGCGAGCTGTCCCCGGGACACCGCGGCTGACCTCGCCTGCCGGCTATTTCAGATAAGCGCGTACCAGGCCGATCAAGTCTTCACCCAACTCCTCGGGCGACTCCATTTTCTGATGTGGGTTAATCATGTGCAGCCGGATGTGGTCCTCCAGGATCTCGGCCATTAACCCGTTGACCCCGCCTCGAATAGCGGCCAGCAGCATTAGAATGTCGGCGCACTCGTCCCCTGCCCCCAACGCGCGCTCCACGGCGGCGAACTGGCCGCGTATGCGCTTGATGCGAAATAAGAGTTTCTGCTTCTCTCGGGAAACTTCACGAATCTTGTCCTTCATGTTCTCGTGTTCCCTCCTGCTCAGATACCCAAGGGGGGTATGATATAAGATGTTTGGCGGAAAAATCCACGGCCCCGTCAGCATCGACCCGACAGGTGCCGGTCGCTCGGCCGCCTTGCGACTTATCGGCTGGGAGTTTCTTCCAACGGCTGGGCAATCTTATTCAGGCGGCGGGCCCGGTCGATGTCTACGGCATCGATAAAAATGTCGGCCTCAAATTGTTTATCGGCAAATTCTCCCTCGACTTCTAGCTCAATTTCCTCACATTGCCGGCGAGGGATCCGGGCGGAAGTCGGCCGTATTCTGCTCGCTGACTTCGGCGAAGCTAAACTTCCTGCCGATGCTTTCGTAGGTCTTGCCATCGACTTCGACGTAGGGATAGACGAAGTAGTTCAGCGGCGGGCCATCCTGCTTAGGCGACAGAGTAATATCGCGGCCAGTTGAGAACTGCACACGATTGCTATCCACGCTGCCGAAGAAATAGTCGGCCTTTTCTTTGGCCTTCCATGCCTCGGAGATGTCCAACGGGACCCAGCCAATGCTGCGGGCAAAGAATTCGGCCCAGCAGTGATAGCTGGCAATGTCGCCCTTGTCTTTGTTTTCCGGCACGGGGAAGCCGATGTCGAAGCGCGCGGGAACGTCGTCGGCGCGCATCATGCCGATAAAGGGCGAGTGGAAATCGGTACAGTTGCCGTGTTTGGCGTCACAGGCCCACAGCGCATCGCCGCGTCCCCAGCCGGTGCCGGTCTTGTCATAACGCATGGTGGTGAACAGGTAGTCATAGGCGGCTTTGGCCTTGGCGATTGTCCCCGCCCGACTGCCAGTGACCGTGTCGGCCAGTGACTTGATCTCGCCGTCGGTTGGAATCAGCTTGTCCGGCTCGACGTAACGCTGCATCGAAACCAGCACCACGCCCGGCTTGGTGTCCTTGCGCTCCAGTTGGGCGTAGTCGCCACGCGAAAATTCGTGGCGCGTCACCTCGTATTCCAGCGTAAAGTCGGCCGTGGCTTGCACCGGGTTGTGGATCTCGGCATACAGGATGTGATTGCCGTACTTCGGCTCCTCTGCCATTTGGGTCTGCACGGGGGCCTTGACGTTCAGCAGTTTTACCGTCTGATGTTCATCCGTGTGTGCCACCGGTACCCACACTCGCACTACCTTGGTTCCGCTGGGAATGTCTTTCACGGTGAAGGAGTAGGTGAAGCGAAACTTGCGCGCGGGCACACTCGACTTTGGCTTGTCGGGAGCGGAGGTTTGCCCAACCACTAACGGTACGGCGATACCGGCCAGCAACAGCAGGGAAAGAGTGCGAAGCTTCATTGGTAACTCCTGCGAGCATTGGATGTAGCTGGATACGAAATCGGTACGCGATATTTGCGCCCCAGTTCAGGTGGGGCCTCCTGAATTGCTGGTTAGCCTGCTATGATGTCTGAGTCGAGTTTGAAGATGGGTTCGCTGCTGGACCGCCGCCGGCTCGCCGACATTTCTGCGATGTCGATCCCTCTTGCCACTTCCGATTCTTGTGGATAAGCAAACAAGTTCCCTGGTCCGGGCCGCCGTAGGCAGGTCCAGGACATTCCTACTGGAGGCACCATTATGGTAAGTATTCCGAAGCACGTCCAAGATTTTCTACCGGGCAAGCTGGCGTGGGTGGCAACTGCCGCGCGCGACGGCGAGCCCAACGTCACTCCCAAAGGCACGCTGAAACTGATGGACGAGAACCACGTGCTTTTCTCCGATTTATTTTCGCTGAAGACCAGAAAGAACCTGCTGGAGAACAACAGGGTTGCGGTCACGGTAGTGGACGCCGCCACCGCCAAGGGCTATCAAATCAAGGGCACGGCCGAAGTGGTGGATTCCGGCCCGCTGTTCGACGAGACCAGCAAGCAGCTCAAGGAATCGCCCGCGGGACTGCCACCGTTGCACCACGTAGTGAAGATCACGGTGGAGGCGGTATTCGATCAGTCTGTCGGTCCCGACGCAGGCAAGCAAATCGCCTAATTATGGGTGGATCAACAGAGCGGCGACACGAGTGGCGACACCGTCTCTGAAGCCCTCACGTTGGCTGCGCTCTCAGGGCACGACTGCAGGTCGTGCCCTGATACAAGACAGCCTGCCGGGAGATTGAGTTTGTTACGGCCGTGCCGCAGCCGGTTGAGCGAGTCTGGCGGCAATAAAAAATCCGGTAGCCAATGCCGCGAATACTAGCCCGCAGCCCAGCGTGATCAGCGGCACAGCAAAGAACCGGTGGTTCCAGCCGGCGCCGATTCGCGCCTGCCTGGGATTCCGGGGATCGTAACGAATGGCATGGCTGCTGCCGGCAGGGAACTCGGCCGCCCGGCGCGCGGTGGCTTGGTAGTTGCTGCTTTGGAAGCTGGTCAGCTCAACCGTGACTGGCTTCTGGTCCACGACGTAGCGAATCTGCAACTGGGCAGCGTAGAGCTGGTCGTGCTTGGCCGCCGGTTGGGTGACGACGGCGCTGCCGACGATCTCCGCCTGCGTGACCGACCAAGAGTGCAGCACTCGATACTGTCCCCAGAAAAACGGCAGGCTGAGGATGACAAACAGTCCGCAGACGATGAGATTGGCCACGCCGATGAACTGCAGAACGCCGCGTTTTTCGCTGGTCACGCGCTTTCCTTAAAGCCGCAATCACCACCGGGACGCGGCGACACGCAGAGGTCTGCTCCAAACAAACAAGCAACTTGTCTGGCGCCTGGCCTCGAAAGTTTGAGTGTTTCCCGAATATTCAAGGTCCCGCTTCCTCGGTGTCTCTGTGCCTCGGTGGTGGAATTTCTTACTGTCGTGAAGAATGGGAACCGTTGTGCTGCAGTTCCTTCATCTCTTCTTCCACTCGCTTCATGCGCAGCAGAATTCGTCCCAGATATCCCAGATAAACCACCCAAGCCACAATGTAGGCCGCTTTCAAAAAGGTAATCGGATTCATCGCGAGACTCCCTTCAGCGCCAATTGGGCGTGGGCCGATTCCAGCGCCTGTTCCTGCATTTGCAACTGGTAGCGCAGCCAGACAAATAGAATTCCCAGCACCGTGAATGCGACCAGGTTAATGAGGAAGACGTGTAGCATCGCAGGAGCCAGACCTGAGTTTTCTCCGCCGCCCATCACCGGCGAAGGATGCTGGGTGCGGAACCAGCGGATCGACATGTAAACGATAGGCACATCGGCGAAGCCGAAAATGGCGAACGCCGCCGCCAGCACCTGCGTCTGTCCTCCGGCAGCGAAGCGCCGCAGCACTAGGTAGCTGACATAGATCAGCCACAGTACTAGCGTGGTCGTCAGGCGAGCGTCCCACGTCCACCAGATGCCCCACACCGGCCGCGCCCACAGCGGTCCGGTGATGAGCAGTACAGCGCAGAACACTACTCCGACTTCCGCCGATGCCGCTGCTAGAGCATCGCTGGCTGGGCTGCGCTTCCACAGATAGAGCGCCGAGGCCACGAAGTTGATGAAGAAGCAGAGTCCGGCCACCCAGCCCGACGGCACGTGGTAGTAGAAGATGCGTTGCACGTCGCCCATGGTCTGCTCGGTGGGAGCGACAATCAGTGCAAGATAGCTCGTGTAGGCGAGCAGGGCAACAGTTATGGGAACCGAAATCAGTGTGAGCTTTTTCATTCCGCGTTGAGCACACTTTCGAAGAGCAGCAGGCAAAGCGCCGTGAACACGATATCGTAAACCGCCAGCAGCTTGATCCAAAAGTCGGGAGAAGCTTCGCCAGTCAGGACCGAGGTGGTGGCATCCACCATGGCCAGTAGCGCCGGAATGGTAATTGGGAAAAGCAGGAGCGGCAGCATGATCTCGCGATTTCGGGTGCGGATCGACAGCCCGGCGAAGAAGGTCCCGTTCACTACCAGCGCCCACGTGCCCAACAGCGCTACGACAAGCAGCTGCCACACCGGCCCCACCGATCGCAGCTCGTAGAAGACTACGAACAGCGGCGCCATCAGGATTTCCAACACGACGACGAAGAGAAAATTCCCCACTGTCTTGGCCAGGAACAACGCATTCGGCGGCGCCGGCGAAACGCGATACGCATCCAGCACCTGATTGCGCAACTCGCGCGCCCAGGTCTGGTTCAGCGCCACCACCGCAGCGAACAGGAACGCCACCCAGATCAGGCCGCCGGCGATTCGCCGCGACTCTTCCGCCGTGGGATTGAAGGCGAAGCTGAAGATCACCACCACCAACAGCGAGAAGAACAGCATGGAGTTGATGGCGTCCTTGGAGCGCCACTCCATGCGCAGATCTTTCACCAGCGATGCGCCGGTGACGCCGAGCGTGCTCATCGGGCCGTCCTCAGTGCGGCGTTCGCAGCCGCGTCGCGTACTACTTCTGCTCGCGAGACGATCTGTCCCTCGGCCATGTGGACAAGCTCATCCGCCACGCCTTCCATCAGCGCTGCCTGGTGCGTGACCACGAAGATCGTCTTGCCCTGATCGCGGACTCGTCCCAGAATTGCCGCCATGTCTCGCGCCGAACGCACATCCACATTGGAGAATGGCTCGTCGAGTAACATCAGCTCGGGATTGTGCAGCACCGCGCGCGCCAGCGACAACCGCTGTCGCATGCCTTGCGAATACTGGCCGACACGGCGCGTGAGTTCAGGATCGAGCCCGACCATCTGCATGGCATGGCGACCAACCACGTCGTCATGAAGTCCGTACAGGCCCGCGAAGTAGCGCAAGTTCTCCATGCCGCTGAGCTCGTCATAGAGCAGGGGAGCGTGTCCCATGTAGCCCACGCGATGTGCGACCTCGTGGACCGTCTTCGCTCCCAACAGCGTGAAGCTGCCCTGGCTCGGTTCCATCAGCCCGGCAACGATGCGCAGCAAGGTACTCTTGCCCGCGCCGTTATCGCCCAAAATAACGTATAACCGGCCTCCAGCGAAGCTGGCCGAAATGCCGCGGATGGCCGCGAACCGGCCAAAAAACTTCACCAGATTTTCCAGGACGATGACAGGCGGAGAGGATGGCGCGATTCCGATCACCTGCTTCCTTAGGGACGCGATTCGAATTTGCTGAGCCGTCCTTCGAACTCGCGCAGGATCGAGTGCACCATAATCATGTCGTTGTGCGGTTGGCCGGTTTTCGCGTCCACACCGTTATGCAATTGGCCGACTTTGCCATCTAGACTGTGGTAATCCTGGCGGTTGAGCGGAATCCCTATGAAGATCATGAGCGTGGGAACCGCGACCACGGTGAGCAATTGCCAGAAAGGAATCGCGGCTTGTATCGTCATGCGATCATTCTACCTTGGTGTCCGATTGAACCGCGCAATCCCCATCAGACTTACTGGCCCATGCCAGGACCCGCTCCCGTCAACTCAGCCTTTTGCGCGTTGCCCTGCGCGGCCGGAGCGGCGCCGGGCTGGCCAGGCTGCTTGGGAGCATACTTGGAGGCGCATTTAGCTTGAATGTTGGTGGCGTGGAAGACGCCGTCGCGTCCAAATTTTCCTTCCGCCAGCGCCTGGGCATTGTCTTTGAAGGTGTCAGGCGGAGCTTCTGTGCCGTTGTAAACCACCGGCAGAGTCCGGTCCAGTTCCACCAGTTGGAACTCCAGATGGGTGCCCTGGCGCTTAATAGAGCCCGGCTGAACATTGCCGGCTACGCGCAAGCGCTTGCTGTAAGCGCCGTTGCCCATGCCGTTTAGTTCCTTGATGGTGACATAGTAGCTCTTGCTGTCTTGCACGCCAGTGTAGGCCAGATAGCCCAGCGCGATCACGATCACCGCCATCACCGCGCCGAAGCGCATATACCTGCGTCCCTGTTCAGACATTGAACGATACTCCCTCGAACGCGGACTCAGCGTCGCGATGGACGGCGAAGAGCAACCGCCCCGGCCCGCATCCCATCCTGGTGGCGCCAGCTAACATCATGGTAGACTGCTCACCCTCCGATGTCTTGGCAGGACCCAGAATGTAGTCTTAAGGATAGCGCCTTTGTTCTCACAGCGCCATGTGACTTTAGTCACAGACAAGCGGGTTTATGCGGCGCCCCGCCGTTGGTCGGCGCGGGCCAGGCTTGACCGGACCAACTCGATCAATTCCGTCGGTGGAAAAGGCTTCGACCGGAAGACGACTTCCATGCCGGCATATTCGGATCCGGCGTCCGCCAAACCGCTCAACACGATGACCGGGATCCAATCGTTTTCCGCCCGGATTTTGCGCACTAATTCCGCTCCGCTGCATCCCGGCATCAGGTGGTCGGTGACCACGACTCCAATGCGGTCGGGCAGCACATGCAGCGTGGCCAGAGCGCTGTCCGCTGTAGTAGCGATGGAAACCTGGAAGCCCGCATTCCGCAGGACCGCTTCGCGGACACTGAGTTGAAGCGGGTTGTCGTCGATGAGCAAAACCTGGCTCGAACTATTCACGCTAATTGGCTCGCGTTTCCCAGCCACCAGGGAGCGCCCGTGCAACCGCGCCGCACCCTAGCTCAACTCGCTAGAAAGCGCAAAACCCACTCCCCTACCTATTGTCGCATAAAGGTAAGTGCTCGATCATCGTCTGCCGCCACCTGCCCGGCAGAAAAACATCTGCCGGAGCCCAACAAGAAACGCGCCAGCCACATAAACTCGGCCCAATGCACAGGTATCCTGAACTAAACGCTAGGCTGCTGACCGCAGAGCTCTTCCACTGCGCGTAGCCAGTCCTGTTCCGGAGATCCGCCATTTCCACCGCGTTGCATATAAAATTCATAGGCCCGCACGCGGATTTTCTCCTCCAGATGCGACGAGACCACAGCTTGGCTAGTAATTTCGGGTGAGGTTACCACGGCCAGCGCCACTTCAGCGCCATTCCCATTTTCCGGATGAACTCCATTTCCCGGCCCGGATGTGGCCTTGCGAGTCCGTTTTCTTGGTGTCGTATTTTCCTTGTCCCGAGGTGCTTTCGGCATCGTACTTAGCTCCCAATTTCACAGATTTTTGCATCCGGTCCGCGCTCAATCATGATGGTCGCGGCCCGATACGTTCCTCCTACTATAACCAATTTCGCCACGCTTTGGGGGCGCAAAAGTGCCGATTTCCACGATTTTCATCAACTTGGAATCGAGTTACTGCTGCCGGTCTCATTCCAGCATAAGTCACTATCGTTTATCGACTTAATCGTGTCCAATGAAGGTTGAGCTTTTCGTTTCTTGGAACCAAGTTTGCCACCGTCGCGTATATAAAAGCGGGTGGGAGTCCCGGCGATCCCGATGATGTTTTTTGAGATTCTCCGCCAGATGTTGCGTACCTTATGGGCGCACAAACTACGCTCGTTCCTCACCATGTTTGGCATTGCCTGGGGAGTGGGATCGCTGTTGCTTCTGGTCGGCTTGGGCGAAGGTTTCCGCTCCGGCAACCGGCGCGAGATGAACTCGCTGGGCGAAGACATCATGTTCGTTTTCCCGGCCCGGGCGCCGGCGGTTGCCGGCAATATGAGTTCCGGCCGCAGCTACAACCTCACCGATCAGGACTACTACGACATCGCCCGCGAAGCTCCGCACGTGCGGGCAGTTGCTCCCGTGTTGTCCCGGTTGGACATCCGCGAGGTAAGCGACTACGGCAACACCAATGGCGAAGTCAGCGGCGTTCCTCCGCATTACAGCGCGATTCGATATTTGCCGCTGACGGCAGGCCGTTGGTTGAACGAAGACGACGAGTCGCAGAAGCGCATGGTCGCCGTCATCGGCGATGAGATGCTGAAGAACTTGTTTCCCGGCAGGCCGGCAGTGGGCAACACGATCCTGTTGGACGGAATTCGCTTCCAGGTCATCGGGGTGGTGCAGCGCGTCGGCCACGGCGACGACAACTCAACCAACAACCGTGTTTTCCTGCCCTTCACCACCATGCGGCAATTCTTCCCTCTGACCAAGGATGGGCAAGAGGTGGCAGTGTCGTTCATCAACTATCGCCCGCGAATCCGCCAGGAGCATGCGCTGGCTCGCGAGGAGGTCCGCAAAGTCATTGCCCGCAATCACGGCTTCGACTGGCAAAACGAAGATGCCTTCGAGGATTGGGACACCATCAAGAACGCCGAAACCGTCGGCAAGATCTTTGACGTGATGGACCTCTTCCTGGGAGGAGTCGGGCTGGTGACGCTGACGCTGGGCGCCATCGGCATCGTCAATATCATGCTGGTTGCGGTCAGCGAACGCACCCGCGAAATTGGTTTGCGCAAGGCGCTGGGCGCGACCAATCGCAGCATCTTGTTGCAGTTCTTCCTGGAAGGCGCGTTTCTCACTTTGATGAGCGGCGGCATCGGCATGGGCGGCGCCGCGCTGCTTATGTTTATGATGAGCGGAGTGGGCGAGGTGCCGGGCTTCGATCCTCCTACCATGTCGTTCATGTCGGCCACGCTGGCCATCGGCACCCTGGCGATCGCCGGAATCGTTGCCGGAATTTATCCCGCGCGCAAGGCTGCCATGCTGCAGCCGGTTGACGCGCTGCGAGCGGAGTAGTCATGGTCAGAGATTTATTGACGCAGGCTTACGGCGCCATGCGGCACAATCGCCGCCGCACCGCACTCACCATGCTGGGCATGGCTTGGGGCATCGCCACCGTGGTCCTTCTGCTGGCCTATGGAGCCGGATTCGGCCGCGCCATCGAAGTTATCTTTGCCAACTGGGGCACGCGCATTATAGGCGTCTTTCCCGGACGCACCTCGCAGCAGGCGGGCGGGCAAAAGGCCGGCACCCAGATCAAGTTCACCATCGACGACATCGATCGCATCGTGGCGGCTGCGCCGCTGGTCAACCACATCACCCCCCTGGTGGAGAAGCAATCCAACGTTCAGCAGGATGTTCGCACCTACACTCTTCCTATCCAGGGCGTGTATGCCAACATGTTCCAGATTCTGGCCTTGCATCTGGGCGAAGGCCGACTGCTGAATGAAGACGATGAGGCGTCGCGGGGGCGCGTGGCCGTCATCAGTTCCGACGCCAAGCTCAAGCTGTTCTCGGGAGAGTACGCGCTGGGCCAGCACATTCGTATCGATGGCATCAGCTATCGGGTGATTGGCGTTCTCAGCCCGCACATGCAGGAAGGCGACGACAGCGTCAACAAGACCATCTATATCCCCTTCAGCACCATGAGCGACTTTAAGGACACCCACTACCTTGACGGCATCTGGCTTTCCTACGAAGGCAATGATTCCGAGTTGATCGAGAGGCAGGTGCGAGGCGCGCTGGCGCAGCAATACAACTTCAAACCCGACGACAAGCGCGCCGTCTTTTTGTACAACATGATGAAGCAGTTGAAGCAGTTCCAGATCATTATTGCCGGGCTGCAGGTCTTGCTGGCATTTATCGGCACGTTGACACTCGGCATCGGCGGCGTGGGACTGATGAACATCATGCTGGTGTCGGTGACGCAACGCACCCGCGAAATCGGCGTCGAGAAAGCTCTCGGCGGCCGCCGTCGCGATATCCTTCTGCAATTTCTGGCGGAAGCGATGGCGATTACTTTCGTCGGAGGAATCGCGGGGATTGTGCTGGCTTACGCGGTATCTATTGGAGTGGGGCGGCTGACGTTTTATAGCGCGGTTGCCAAGAATGCCGAAGCGGCCGACATTCGGCTCATCATCAATCCTACGATCGTGATCGTCGCGACGGTCATTCTTACATTTGTGGGACTGATCAGCGGAATGCTGCCCGCGATCAAGGCGTCGCGCCTCGATCCCATCGAGGCACTACGCTACGAATGAGAATTAGCTGTCAGCCTTCAGCTTTCAGCCAAACCGTTGCGCAACACACAACCCACTATCGTGGGTCAATGATTCAGGCTCGCGGCCAGCGCTGCAGCGCGCGCCTCGGCCCGTTGCTGATCTGCCACTCGCCCTTGCCGTTGATAGAGTTTCGCCAGATGAGACCAGGCATCGGCGGCGTCCGGATCAAGCTGGACTGCCTCTTCCTCGAACGAAATGGCCTGTCCGAAGTCGCCCAGCGATCTCCAAATGGCGGCCCGTCCCTGGGCGACATCGAACTTGAAGCTGCGGCCTTCGGTTGCGGCAAGTAACTCAGCAGGCGCGCCGCGCACGGCCTCATCCAGCGCTTGCAATGCTGCCTTAGTTTGTCCCGTCACAAAATAGAGTCGCGCCAGCTTGACCAAAGCGCGTGACTTCATCGCTGGGTCAGACGACAGCCGGATTGTCTCTTGCAACGCGTGCATGGCCTCTGGGGTGCGCCCATCGCGTTGGTACAGGTCGGCGAGCGAAAACCAGACCGTGGCCTCGCGGGGTGCGAGAGCAAGCGCCGCGTCCCATTCCTTTTCGGCTTCGGAGTAGCGCTCCACGGTATAGAAAATGTTCCCCCGAAGCCAGCGCGCGTTGGCGCTATCGGGAAAAATCGAGAGTGCGTTGTTGACTGCCGCAAGCGCCTCGGAATTACGCCCTAGAGCGGCCAGAAGATTGGCTGCGTTGCTCCATTGATTGAACGAACTGGAGGAAACGGGGAGCCGGTCGGCGGGTAGAGGCACGGTGGCGCAATTTACTTCCAAACGCTTGATCAGATCTTCCGTCTCCGGCTTGCGACGCACCAAGACCGCGGACACTTCGTCCAGGTAGACGGGGCGCCAGTCGCGGCTGTTGCAGAGGTCCTTGAGCCGCGCGAACGGAATTTCACTGCCCAGTGGAAAGAGGATGGTGTTGATGTCGTAGCGCTCGGCTTCCTGCTGCCACAACGCGGAATCAAGTGACGTGCCCAGCAGTTGGCTTTCATGCTGCAGGATGGTTGGACCGAAGGGAATGGCCCGGCCATCGACGTAGTCGCGACGCCGGGGGCCCAGTTTCCACGTGAAGTACCCACCTTCGTTATAACTGTTGAAGATTTGTCCCGGAAGGTTCTGGCGTTCGACGAATTCGGCCGCGCGCCGCGGGAACCACCAGGTCAATCCAGGGCCAAATGTCGAAATGCTATTTTCGGCAAGATACTGATGGTTCGTTATCAGGTCGATGGAGCGCACCACCGTCAGCGCCGCCAACAGTGCAACTGCGGTTGTGGCAAGCACGGCGCGCCTTCGCGGGTGGGGCATTCGCGAGCGAATCCAGGGCATCGCCGCAAGCAGAACGGACCCGGCAACCACCACCACGACACAGCTAGTGAGCGCCACGAATCGAACGTGCCGCGTGGTCTCATACACCGCTCCCAGCATCAAAATGGCTGCCGCCGGCCGGCGTTGCAGAAATGCCGCCACCGTAGCGATCACGACAATCAACAGCAACAGGTTGAAACTATTGTTCGTGTTCCGCAGCGAAAGAGCGCTCAGAGGGTTGGCCCAACTCCACCGCGAACTGGCCCACTCAGCGATGAAATGCGAGTGCAGCTCCGTGGCGCGATCTTGCCGGACCAGCGCCAGATAGAGTCCCCATCCCCAAGGATTCACCAGGGTCGCCGCCGCCGTGGCAGCGAACCATGGCCAGGCGCGTTTCAGTCTCAGCAATGCCTCGCGCCGGCGTGTCTCAGAAGAGGGCAGCTCCAGCAGTTCGACCCCCACGAAGGCCGCGATTAACGCCAGGCCGGCTATGAAGCCCAGGTGAAGATTGACCCACGCAATCATCAGCAAGGGCAACAACCACAGCGGAGCGCGACTAGTCTGATAGTTCTGCCAAAGAAGCGAAAGGTAGGCCGCGAAAAGAACCACGGTAAACATGTCGGCGCGCGGAGCAGTGCGGGCGGCGATGAGGGGCACAGCCAGGACGGCGATTGCCGCGCTGACGGCGGAGCCTCGGCGGAGTAGCAACGCGACTGAGCCCACGCACGCTGCCGCACCCATCCATGAAATTAATGCGAAGCCCCCGAGCAGGTAAACGCCATAGAAGATAAGCCCCGAGCCCACGGGATAGATCCACGGTTCCCCGTCGGAGGTATAGGAAAAAACGTCAGTCGAAAAAACCTGATGATGCTGCGCTACCCAACGTCCCGTCGCCAGTTGCCAGCCCAGGTCCGGATCGGAAACTGTCCGCAGGCCGGCCAAAAATGCATACATCAGGGCAATGGCGCCTAGCGCCAGGAACAATCGTCGCCCGAGCCGGGAAGTCTCCGTTGCCGGGGAACTCGACGTGGCCCTATCGGCTGAAATTGCGGTTGGATTAAGCGAAGTCAAAATCCGTGAGTCATCCATTTCCTGTTTTACAGAATAACCTGCCCGCGGAATTCCGCGAAGGGCCGTCCGCGCGGCTGAGACGCTCGCCTGGGGAAGCCCGTTTGCGCTGGAACGTCTTGCCGTCGGCGGCAATCCGGAAAATGCAAGAGCATCCCCGGCATCAATGTTGCCTCGGCTACAATCGCTCCCATGGTTTCCTCTCGCCTCGAGCGCGTACAGCAGCAGTTGCGCCTTTACGAGCATCCGCTGGTCGAGTTCGACGCTCGGGCCAAGGGCGAAGCGGTCGAGGTGATTATCCGCCCGCGCTTTACCGAGCCGGCCGTCCACACTTACTTCTTCGAGCTGCATCCTCGCGATCTCGACGAGGCGCAATTCGAGTGGACTTTCCAGCGCCAGATCTTCGACTGCCTACATGATTACCTGGTCGAGATGTTTATCCGCACCCCGCAGCATCGTAAGGAACACCAGCAGATGGAGCGCGAGGGCAAGTTGTGAAGCTGGGTTCTGACGATTCCAAAGCCGACGCTTTGCCGGGAAGCCGTCTTCGCGAGCGCATCGCGGATGAGGTCCGCCGCCACGGCCCCATTCCATTCTCGCGCTACATGGAGCTTTGCCTGTACGAGCCCGATCTCGGCTACTACTCGCGCGCTCGCGAACAATTCGGCAGAGCCGGAGACTTTTATACCTCCAGCGATGTTCATGCCGTCTTTGGCCGCCTGCTGGCGCGGCAATTCGAAGAGATGTGGCGCGCGCTGGATTCTCCGGAGAGAATCGATGTAATCGAGCTCGGCCCTGGACGGGGACTCTTCGCGCGCGATGTGCTCGACTGGTCAGCCAAGCAGTTTCCCGCGTTCGCTTGCGTATTGCACTACGCTCTGGTCGAACAATCGCCTCATCTGCGCGAAACTTTGCAGGAGCGTCTGGCCGAGCACATTGCCGCCGGGAAGTGCGAGGTCTTCGATTCCCTGGAGTCGGCCGCCTCGCTCGCAAGCAACCGCATCGTGATCTTTGGCAACGAGTTCTTCGACGCGTTGCCGGTCGAAGTTATCGATTATCGTGGCGCACTACGCGTCGGCTTCGAGAGCGGACGCATCATCGAAACCTTCGTCGCTCCGTCCGCCGCTGAAGTCGAGTTTCTCGACCGCTACAGCGTTCATCCCGAGGAGGGTGAGCGCGTCGAAGCGCCCCTGGCTTCTCTCGGATGGATGGACCGCATCGCCAACGTTTTTCAGAATCGGCGCGGATTTCTTGTCCTCATCGATTACGGTTACACTCGCGAGGAGCAACTTGCCGGCCGTCACCGCGACACCGTCATGAGCTACCGTCAGCACACTGCCGGCACCTCGCCGTACCAAGCTCCGGGAGAACAGGACATCACCGCCCACGTGAACTTCACCGCCTTGCGGGCCCGCGCCATCGATCGCGGACTCGGTCCTCTGGCGCTCCTAACGCAATCGCAATTCCTCATCGGTATCGGCGAAGAGACGCAGTTTGCCGACGCCTTCCAGGATTGCCGGCTCCCGCAGGAGCGCGCCAAGGTTGCGCTTCAGCTTAAGCACCTGATTGCTCCCGCGGGCATGGGCGAAACTTTCCAGGTCCTGCTGATGTCCCACAATGTGGCACAGGAAAAGGCCGCCCGGCTGGGCGGCCTCAAATTGGCCCACTGATTCCGGCTACTGTAAGCCCGGCTTGTCGCTTTGCGGCTGGTACGGACTCTGCAAGTACTTCCGAGCGGTATCCAAAGCATTCTGGGTGTTGTCGTTGGTCTGCAGCGCCTGGCGATATTCGTTGGTGGCGCGCTCGCGTTGTCCGGTCAGGTCGAAGATCATACCCAACTGGATGTGACTCCAAACCTCGGTCCAGCGCGGCTCGCCGTCGCCGTTGAGCGCCTCGCGGTAAGCGTTGGCCGCCGACTGATAGTTGTGCTGCAGGAAGAACACTTCCGCAATCCGGTAATGCGCCAGCGAGCTGTTCTTGTTGATGTCGAGCGCCTTCTGGAATTCCTTCAGCGCCTCGGTCAAGTCGCCCTGCTCGATGTCCTGCTGGCCGCGCATGATCGAGGTGCGCACTTGCAGATCAGTCGAGTTCTGCAGTACGTCATTGTTGGGATCAATCGAAATCCGCCGCGGCTTGCCGAAGGTCTCGATCGCGTAGGCCGAGTTCGTGCCCTCAACTTCCACCCGCTTGGTTTCGGTTTTGCCGTCGGTATCGACCCGCAGCTCGATTGGCATGCGGAACAAATCCATGTCCTGCGAAATCTCTCCGACCACGCGGAAGCCCTTTTGCGTGCGATACACGGTGTATTTGTTCTTGAACTCGGGTGCGCCGGTTGAGTCGAGCCACTGGGTAAAGAACCAGGTGAGTTGCTGTCCCGATGCCTGCTCCGCCACTTTGCGGAAGTCATCCACCGTTGCCGGCTTGCCCGAGTACTGCGTCACAAAGGTCCGCATCGTCTTGTCGAACGCTTCATCGCCGATGACCCAGCGCAACATTTGCAGGATCATCCCACCCTTGTCGGTGACCAGCGATTGAAACTCGGGCGAGAACGCGTCCAGTTTACCGACGTCGGCCAACGGCACCGACACATACGCCAGCGCGCCCACCGACATGTCTTTGGTGACTTCCTGGAATCCCGCGTTGCCGGCGACGTGCTCAACATACAACGCTTCGGAATACCGCGCCGCTCCGTCGTTCAGCCACCAGTCGTTTTTCGTGGCCGGGCTCACCATGGTTCCGAACCATTGGTGTGCAATCGTGTTCGCCAGCAGCCGGTAGTCGCCCTTTTCGGTGAAATGATGTCCGGCCAGCGCGGCAATTTCCGGCGCCCACGCTGAGGGCATAGTGTCGTTCGGCAACTCCACCACGCTGAGCCGCTGATCGAACGGAGGTCCGTAAGTCGTCGTAAAGAAGAAAAATTCTTTCACCGCGGTATCGGCATATTGCGAGGCTACGGCCTTGTGTTCCGGCGTCGTGTATACGCTGATGTTCAGACCGCCTTCGGTGCTCTTGCTTTCCACATACTTGCCGATCAGGATGGTTCCCGGGAAGCTCGGCCTGTCTTCATAGGTGAAGGTGAAGGTCTGCCCGCCAGCGGGAGTTGCGAGCCGGTTCAGCGCGCTCTGCGAACCGCCCTTGCGAGGCGCGGGCGCATTTTCCGTGGCCTCCGAGCCGGGGCCGGCGCTCGGCTTGCCGCTGCCGATCACGGTGTATCCGGCGGGAACGCTGACGCTAATGATGGCGGTAAATCGGTCCGTGCCGTAGCCGACCATGGGGAACCAGCGTCCGGCGTAGAGGAGATACGTCATCGGATCGCCAATGTAGGCCAGTTTCAAACCTTGTACCGGGCTGTCATCGGCCGATTGAATCGCTCCCTCGTATTCAAAGATCAGCGTGTCGGAGCTGCCCTTGGTTAACCCACTCGGCAACGATACCCGCACCGTTGAATCCTGGCTGACGCGTTCGACCGTCAGTGTTTGCCCGTTGGTGTCGATCACGCGCGTAGGTCTTAGCGCATTGTGTAACTCGAAGGTCGCGATGTTGATGTCTTCCAGAGCGGTGAATTTGATGCGAGCCTGGGCTTTCAGCTGATGGGTTTGGGGCGAGACCACGGCATGGATAATGTAATCGTTGACCTGGATCCGCTGCTTCTCGGCCGCGAAGCCGGTGGTCATCAGTACAAACGCAGACACGGTCAGAACAAATATCCGGGTCAGTCTGCGGGCTTGCTTAATCAGGTAGCAGGCTGGAAATAAAGCATGGTCGTTGCAGACGGCCGCGCCAGCTTGTGAGCTGCCTTGTCTCGAAGAGAGAACTCTTGCTTTGCTCGTCACCATATGCCGGTCACAACACTTTTAATGATACAAGGAAAGACGCACTCAAATCCTTAGGCGCTGGATTCCACCACAGATAGTACGGCCCGGGCCGCCCGCTCGGATGCACGCCCACCCGCTTCGTTGGAGGCTAACCGTCGCCTTACCTCATGAAAGCCGGCGATCATGGTTGCGCGCGCCTCGCCTTCTGGAATGATCCGGCGCAGTTCGGCACAGACCCGTTGCGGCGTGAATTCCGCCTGCACCAGCTCGGGAACCACATCCCGTTCCGCGATAAGGTTCACCATGGCGAAGCGGTCTACTTTTACTAGACGGCGACCCAAGGCCCAGGTGAGCGGCGCAACCTGGTACACCATGGCAAACGGAGTGCCGATCAGCGCCGCTTCCAAAGTCGATGTGCCGCTGGCCACGGCAGCCGCCCGTGCGTGCAGCAGCGTCGCGCGAGCATCGCGCGTGAAGGTAATCGGTGGTCCCGAATAATCTCGCAAGAACGATGCGACCCAATCCGCATGCAGAGTGGAAGCGACAGGTACTGTGTAAACGTACTCGGGGCCGAGAAGTTGCGCTGCTTGCAACAGCCCGGAGAAAATCCGCGACACCTCGCCGCGCCGGCTGCCGGGCAACAATGCAATCCATTGCCGCTCCGGATCGAGCTTGTATTCAGCGGCAAATTCTTCGCGCGTCACCTTGGGAGCCGGCAGATCAGCCAAGGGATGGCCGACAAACTTGGCTGCAATGCCGCGCTCGCGATAGAACCGCTCCTCGAAGGGAAAGATCACCAGCATTTCGCGAACGTACTTGCGCACCTGCTCAATGCGCCGCTGCTTCCATGCCCAGAGTTGCGGACTGACATAATAGATGACCGGCACTCCGCGCTGGTGCAGTTCGCGCGCCAGCCGCAAGTTGAAGTCGGGGAAGTCGATGAGCACGGCCACGTCCGGCCGGTGCCTTTCCGCTTCACGCACGACCTGTCGAAACCGGCGATAGATGTTAGGAATATGCTTGATGACCTCGATAATCCCCACTTCAGCGATCTCTCTGGCGTCAACTAGAAGATCGCAGCCTGCGGTGCGCATCTGCTGTCCGCCCACCCCAAAGAAATCGATAGCGGGGTTTGGCCCGTTTTCTGAAACTTGTTGGCGCAGGGCCTGCATCAGCTCTGCGCCATAGAATTCGCCCGATGCTTCTCCCGCGGAGATCAGAATTCGCACCTTGGAATTATGACAGGTGAACAGTTGGAAACCGTCTCACATGTTCTGATGGCAATCGACGCACAGCGAGCAGCTCTTGCACAGCGGCATGCTGGGATCGGGAGGCGTCTTGGGCAGCAGGTGAGCGAAGTTGGACGCGTGCGCCTGGTGACACGAAAGGCACGTGATAGGCGGAGCGCCGGCTCCCAGTGCGGTGTTCGGCCCGGACACAGGGTGTCCCGCGACCGGATGGTTCGCGGTGAGGGCCGCGTTCAAGTTCAGGTACTGCCATCCCTGCATCTGGTCGAAGGTGAGCCTGACGCCCCAGGGTACGGTGACCGTTTTCTTCTTCGCATCCACCTTGAGCCGCTCGCGGGCATGGCATCCCAGGCAAGTGTCTTGCGTAGATACCCAGGTATGAGCGGGGAAGTCGCTGGCATGAGGCGAGTGGCAGACCACGCAATCCCCGAGTTGATACGGGCGATGCTGCACCTTGTCTTGCGAAAGCGCGTGGCAGGTCACGCAAAGCTGGGTCACGGGAGAAACCAGGTCCACGTGGGTCTTGCCTGCCCGGTTCTGCACTTCGTGGCAAGTGGCGCATCCCATGGCCATGGCTGAATGCACATACTGTCCCTTGCCGATTTCGCTGTGGCATCCGGCGCACGTTGCGTCCGCGGCGTTGGTCTTCAGAGGGACTGGATGCACTCCGCCATTCGACCATACCTCGAGTTGCTGCCCGGCCGCGCAGGTCGCACTTATGCTAATCAAGAATAGAAACAGAAGAAGCACCCAACCGCGACTAAGGCAGGCCATGCCCGGTTCCTCTCTCGATCAACCTTCAGTTAAAGTCCTGACTGAGAAATACACCATCCAGCACGATAAGACCGTCGGCAAATACGCGGTGGACCAATCTGCGAACTACCGGAAGATGATATCCGAATGCGGGGTGGCGCGCATGATGGGTTGGTCCCTGGCCACCTCAGATCGTGCCCTCTGACCCCAGGCAAACCAGCCGGAGCCGATCAGTGGCATGCAACCCGATCGTATCTGGCGGCGTTGGTGAAGGACATGCGATATCGGTTGCGCTGCCCCCATGGACTCAGGCTGGTGCGAAAACAACGAATCCATTCGCAGGGATGACGATGCTGGCGGAGGCTGGCAGACCATGCATGGGAGGTCCGGCTGCCGAGATGCCTCCGTGGTTACCCGCCACCATGGGATTGACCCAGTTGTCGTAGACATCGCTATTGAAGACTTCCGCCCACTCGCCGGAACGGGGAAAACCGACGGAGTAGTTATACCAAGTGGCTTCGGCAAGCGTGGCGACGACAACCACGTCCTGGCCAATGCCTTCGAGCCAGCGATGAAAGGCCATGACGCGGTTTGAATCATCGACGTGAAATGGATTCACGTTGTCGCCACGCAGAGCGGGCTGATTCCAGCGCAGGCGGATTAGATCCTGGGTGAAGCGCAGATGATCCACCATGGCCACATCGCCCCCGCTGGTGAGGCCGCTCCACCCGAGAAGATAGGACGAGGTTGCATCCCAACTCCACTGCTTATCTTCAAGAAACTCCTGCCCCATGAAGAGCTGCGGAATGCCGGGCGCGGTGAGCAGTAGGCCCGTTGCCACTCGCGAACGGCTGCGCGCATACCAGGAGCGGCGGTCTGAGGAGTCGGCCAGGTACGGGATACGCTGGTCCGTTCCCACTTTGACGATGTCATGGTTCTCGACGCAGGTGACGGTCTGCCATCCATGAGCAAACCCCTGGGGATAGAGAGTGGCGGCGATGCTGTCAAAGTTGACGCTCGCCTGCTGGCCGCCGGCGGCAGCTTGAATCGCGCTCCTGACGGCAGCGCGCAGCCCATCGTGCTGCACGACATCAAATCCCGCTCCGCCTGCGGCGGTTGAGGCAACGATCGAGGGTGTGGATTTGGGGTAGTTGCCAACTTCGCCGGGCCAGTACTCCGCGTTTTGCAAGAGGCGTGGATGGAGGAAGCGCAATGTGCTGGTAAGGTCGCAGCAGAAACTCCATCCAGAATCGCAATTCATCGATATCAGGTCGCTGATTTCGTCATACCGGAAACCATCGGCGTGAAACTCTTCAATATAGAAACGTGCATTGTTGATGAGGAATTGGCGAACATCGTTGTTCCATAACGCAAAGGAAAGTCCTCCGGTGCCGCGGTCCTGATCGGTGAAGTAAAGGCTGTCATTATTGTTGCCCACATCCGGAGCGCGATCGAAATAGTAGATGCATTGATCGTCGAGCGCATTGTTTACGGTAAACCCGCCGGCGTGGTTGTACACCACGTCGAAGACGACGGCGATGCCGTAGATATGGCACAGGTCTACGAAGGCTTTAAGCTGCGCCGGCCCGGAGGAAATGTCGTTGAGGGCGATGGGAGCGAGGCCTTTGGCGCCGAGCAGACCGTTGATGGTGGCCAGATACTGGGTGAGCGCGGCGGAATCGCTAACCACGTAGGGAAAGTCTGGGGAGAAATAATCGGCGCCGTTGTAGCCCATCGAAGGGTCCGTCTCGACTTCGTCGATAGGCAAGGGCTGAAGCACGTTGATCCCCAGAGCGACGAGGTAGGGAATCTTGCCGATGAGGTCCAGAAACGTGGAGGCGACGCCGGGCTTGCCGATGGCATACGTGCCGATGTGGGCCTGGTAGACGATCATGTTGGCGAAGTCGGGCGTGACGAAGCTCGCGTCGTGCCAGGGATAGGCATCCGCAGCGCGAATGATGCAACTAGAGGCGGGGAACGGTGCGTCTGTGGCCAACTCGCGGGCGTAAGGATCCCGCTTGTATCCGCTGGAACCTGTGCCCGCCACCCAGAAATGGTAAAGATCACCCTCTTTCGCGGTCTCTACGAAGCCGGCCCAGTAACCATTCGCGTCCTTGCTCAGCAGCAAGTCGTCGGTCGGTCCGATGTGGGGCACGCCGCCGAAGATACCGTTGACGTAGACTGCCGAAGCTCGCGGAGCCCAAGCTCGAAACGTAGCTCCGCCTCCGGTAACCAGAGTGGCTCCCATAGGCGTGGCCGGAAGAATGTTCTGCTGGGAAATCATGCAGTCCTCCAGAAATGAGGGACGTGGTCTAAGTGCGTAGATAATAACTTGAAAGCCGGCGGACCACTCATAAATAAAACGTGAAAACGTCGCCGAACTGGTTTTCTTAGTTCATTCCAAACAGTTTGTTCTGTGGCGGGCCCCCTCAAGTACAATGGCTTCCATTCTACGGAGGACCTTCATGGCGTGGCGCATTCTGTCGCGTATTCTGGTGCTGATTCTGCTCTCGCTAACCGCACTGGGCCAAAATCCTGAACTATCGAAGACGGTGCAGGAGTTCATAAGTGTGCAGGCTTCCAAAGTTGTTCTCACCCACGTGCGAATTATTGACGGCACCGGAGCCCCTGCGGTCGAAGATCAGAATATTGTGATCGAGAGTGGGAAGATCACGGCGATCGAGAAGGGCGCTGATATTGTAGCCGCCAAAGGCACAACTGTTCTGGACCTTCGCGAGTACACGGTGATACCGGGCATCGTTGGCATGCACAATCACCTCTTCTATATCACCCGACCGAATCTTGACAGCCGGCGACATTTTGACCCGCCCGTCTTGGTGCCGCAGATGACGTTCTCGGCGCCGCGTCTTTATCTTGCGGGCGGGGTGACCACGATGCGCACCACCGGCAGCGTGGAAACCTACGCCGACCTGAACCTGAAGCACGACATCGACGCGGGTAAACTTCCGGGACCGCACATCGACGTGACCGGTCCGTATCTGGAGGGAAGCACAAGCTACTTTATCCAGATGCCGCATCTGACCAGCGCCGACGATGCGCGGCAGACGGTGGAGTACTGGGCCGGCCAGGGCGTGACTTCGTTCAAGGCGTACATGAACATCACTCGCGCCGAGTTGAAGGCGGCGATCGATGCGGCCCACAAACGCGGGATCAAAGTCACCGGCCACCTCTGCTCCGTTACCTATAAAGAAGCTGCCGAGCTGGGCATTGATGACCTTGAGCACGGTTTCTTCGTCAACACGCAGCTCGATACCGATAAGAAGCCGGATCTGTGCAGTCAAAGCGCAGGCGAGGAAACCCTTGCGCGCATGGATCCGAACAGTGCCGAGGCAAAGGACCTGATCGACACACTCGTCAGTCATCACGTGGCGGTTACATCAACGCTGCCGGTATTTGAGGGGGACGCGGGCGGAGGACGTCCGCCGCTGCGGCAGCAGGCGCTGGATGCCATGACTCCGCAGGCGCGCGAGGATTTCTTCCTCGTCCGGCAAAGGCCTGCGTCAGCACCCGCGCCGAAGATCGATCGGGCGATGCTTTGGAAGCATGACTTGGAGCTAGAGCACGCCTTCGTCTCCGCTGGAGGATTGCTTCTCTCTGGCCCCGATCCCACGGGCCGAGGCGACGTACTTCCCGGATTTGGAGATCAGCGTGGAATTGAGCTGTTGGTCGAAGCCGGGTTCTCTCCCGTCGAGGCCATCAAGATTGCCACTCTGAACGGCGCCATTTACCTGGGCAGGGACAAACAGATCGGCTCGGTGACCAGCGGAAAGAACGCAGATCTGGTAGTCATCAAGGGCGATCCGTCGAAACAGATTTCCGACATCGAAAATGTCGAAATCGTTTTTAAAGATGGTGTCGGCTACGATTCCCGGAAATTGTTGGAATCGGTCAGGGGAAGATATGGGCAATATTGAGCGAATGCAGAAATTCTACCTTCACAAAGAGTAGAGGAATGGCCGCTCTCCACTGCTTTTCCAGAAGTAAACCAGGATGATCAGACTTGCCATCGCCGCATACGCACACCAAAGTGAAGTGAACGCATATCGTTTGACTTCCATGACCACCAGAAGGATGGCCAGGTTTGCCGCACCGAACATTACCATCGCTCTGACCTTCGAAAAGAACAGCGAACCGCAGGTTGCAATCACATAAAGCAACGCGACCGCAGTATGGTCGGTCGCTTGATTGATGTACACGATGCTGTTGCTTTCGACGTATACCTGCAACGGGTAAGCCGCCAATGCCCACAAAATATAAACTGTGGTTGCTCCTCCGATGGCGAGGAATGGCAGCATGCGCCTGCGGCTCTTCCCGTCTGGCTCGAAGAGGAACACGCTGAGCGGCAGCAGGAAAGGCAGAATTCCCTGCGCGTACAACATGAATGCCGCCGCCATGTTGTGCGCGATCGCCGGCGACAGAATCCCGTCCAGTCCCAGCCAAACAAACCCCTCGATGAACTGATGAATGGCGAACAGCGTGGGCAGCGCTGCAAAAAGCATTTCGCGCCGGTGCTTGACCTTCGTCAACGTGACGACGCCGATGGCGCAAAGAGCTCCGCTGCCGACAAAGTTCGCTGTTGCTGAAAAACACACGGCTGGTTTCCCCCTGCGAGAATTACATCTATCGTCGCTGGACGCAAACATTTCTTATGGTGCAGCGATCGAATTTACGGCATGTGATCTCAGGGCGCAACCCAGTCGCCGGGCGAATGTGGCAACAGGCTGTCAGGCATGAGGGGTATGAGAAAGCTATGAGCTACATACTCCTCTCCGCACCGCAGACCGGGATCGAGGAGGTTTCGATGGTCACAAGCCCTGCGATGATCGCACTCACGCCAGCGCGCCGCCTGCTATTCTCGAAATAGCCACTTAAAGGAAGCTTCACGACTTGCCACCGATTCTCAATGCTCAAGGTATCTCGCAGAGCTACGGGGCCGCGCCACTTTTCCGGAATATCGCCTTCACCATTGCCCAAGGCGACCGCATCGGACTGATCGGGCCTAACGGCTCGGGCAAATCGACGCTGCTGCAAATTCTCTCCGGCGCAATCGAGCCCGATGGTGGGGAAGTCGCGTTGCGCAAGCGCGCTCGCCTCAGCCATGTGCAGCAGGAATCGCAGTTTGCAGCTGGTCAGACGGTGCGCACCGTAGTCGAGGCTGCTCTGGGACGCTCCGCGGTTCCCACGGATGAGTGGCCGGCCCGCCTGGCCGAGACGCTGGGGCGCGCTGGCTTCGAGAGCTTCGAGGTGGCGGCGGAATCACTTTCCGGGGGATGGCGCAAGCGGCTCGCCATCGCCGAAGGCGTAGTACAACAGCCGGATATCCTGCTGCTCGATGAACCTACTAATCACCTCGACCTGGCCGGCATCGAATGGCTGGAGCAGCTTCTCCAATCCGCGTCCTTCGCCTCCGTTGTGGTTAGCCACGACCGTTACTTTCTGGAGAACGTCGCCACTGCGATGGTCGAGTTGAACCGCGCCTATCCGGACGGCCTGCTGCGCGTCACCGGTAACTACAGCCAGCTTCTGGAAGAAAAAGAGGCGTTCCTGCACGCTCAGGCCAAACACCAGGACGCGTTAGAGAATCGAGTGCACCGCGAGATCGAATGGCTGCGGCGCGGCCCCAAGGCGCGCACTTCCAAATCAAAAGCTCGCATTGACAAGGCGAATCAACTCATCGGTGAACTGGCCGATTTGAATGCGCGCACCCGCACGGCCAGCGCCGGTATTGATTTCTCCGCCACCGATCGTAAGAGCAGGCGGCTGATCGAGTTGGAGAATGTCGCGTTCGATGTCGGCGGCCGCACGCTGTTCCAAGATCTCGACTTCATCCTTACTGCCGGCATGCGGGTTGGTCTTGTCGGCCCTAATGGCAGCGGCAAGACGACATTGCTCCGGCTGCTCTCGGGAGAACTAACCCCGACTGCCGGAGAAATCCGCACTGCCGATTCTCTGCAGATCGTCTACTTCGATCAGAACCGCGTGCTCGATCCGGAGGTGACGCTGCGCCGCGCGCTGGCGCCGGACAGTGACTCCGTGATCTATCAGGACCGCGTCATTCACGTTGCCTCTTGGGCGGCGCGTTTCCTGTTTAGCGGCGAGCAACTCAATCAACCAGTGGGCCGCCTGTCCGGTGGCGAACGCGCTCGCGTGCTGATCGCCGGGCTCATGCTGCAGCCAGCGGACGTGCTGCTGCTCGATGAGCCCACCAACGACCTCGACATTCCCACGCTCGAAGTACTGGAAGAGAGCTTGCTCGAATTTCGCGGCGCGCTCGTGCTCGTCACCCACGATCGTTACTTGCTGGACCGCGTTTCAACTACGGTTGTCGGACTTAACGGCCTTGGCGCCGCCGGACGCTTCGCCGATTACGCGCAGTGGGAAGTCTGGCAGGAGGAGAGCGAAATTTCCTTCAAGACAGTAGACAAAACACCTGACCGTGAAACCTCCCCTGCCAGCGGCCCAGCCACAACTGTCATAGCGAAAAAGAAGCTGTCCTACCTGGAAGCCCGCGAGTACGCAACCCTCGAGCAGCGCATCGCCGCAGCCGAAGAGGAGCTTGAGGCAGCACGCACCGCTTACGAGGACCCCGCCATCGCCAGCGACGCCAAGCGACTGGTCTCGGCGCAGACCGAGTTGCACGACGTGCAGCAACTGGTTGACCAGCTCTATGGCCGGTGGGCAGAGCTTGAGACCAAGATCAGCTAACGGGTAGGTGTCTCGAAAAGAGACCCCGGCCCGCAGAACCAGAGGTCTACCTGACCGAGAACCGGCTTTCGATTACGTCAATTTCCTCCGCGGGCCTCGGAAATCGTGGACTTGAACCCTTATGTGGCTGCGCCCATCCGCGATGTGAACGACATCATCGTTATGCAGACTGCGATAATCGGGGAGGCTGACGTACTTTGCACCAAGGATGACGATTTCTTCGACCAAACGGCCAGAGAGTACCTGAACCAGCTCGGGATCGCCGTTCTCGACGACATCTCACTGATGCATCGCATGGCGGCAATGCCTTTCTGCAGGTCAATCACGGTTAGAGCAGCAGTAGTGTCGAGTTTTGTAAGAGGCATGGTGTTTCCTTCTGGTTACGGGTGTGGCACATTGCCCGGTTTTTGCTCGGACGGTTGCAGGGCTTGTTTCTTTGCAAACTGCACGCTCAACATTGTGCTCATTGCAACGATGCCTGCGAAGAAAATAACCAGTGCTAAGTCGTCTCCGCCCGAAACTTTTCCGACCCGAAACAGGATGTAACCGACGACCAGATTGAACAGTGCCCAGACAACGTTCACCGTTGGCGATGACAATCCTTTTCCGGGAGGGTGAGCGAATGGTGTTGGGAAACGGTCACCAGAAATGCCATGCACGAAATGAGGCACGACATTAGCGAGAAATACTCCGGCGAAGAAACAAGCGGTGTAGGCGTACCAATTCATTGTGGTTTTCCTTCGGGTGGGGGGGCGCGAGGTTCATGGGAAAGGTCATACTACCGCCTCCTCCACGTCGGAAATCAGGTCTATATCGCGCGCAGGCAATAGCCCTATCTCCTCGTAGATCGGCCGCATGACCGCTCTGATTTTGGGAAGCTCGAACGTGAACCACAGAGAGCAGGCAACGCAGAACGCGCCGGCAAGGATGACAGTGTGGGGCGCTCCTATCCGGTGAGCCAGCGCGCCTGCCAGAAGGCTGCCGAACGGGGCCGCGCCGAAAAAGGCCATCGTGTAATAGCTCATCACGCGGGCGCGCTTGTCTTCAGGCACCAGCGACTGGACGATCGTATTGGCGACGGACGCGCCCTGCATCAAGCCAAAACCGACGAAGACCATCAGTACAAGCGATAGCCAGAGCACGCGCGACAGGCCAAAGAGAATCAGCCCTCCTCCGAGCATCGCGACCGCGATCTGACTCATGCGTGTAAGCCCAAGAACCGACTTGCGGGCCGCAAGGGAAAGCCCCGACACAAGCGCGCCGATTCCTGAGGCCGCCGTTAGCCAGCCGAGAGTGTATGCGCCGCCGTGCAATACCTGGCCCGCAAAGATCGGCAGCAGTACGGCGTAGGGGTAGCCCATGAGGCTGATAAGCGAAAAGAGCAGAAGGATGGTGCGAATGGGCCGAAAGGTACGGACGTAGTCCCAACCCTCGCGCATCTGTTCGAGCATGCTGGCCGCGTTGCGATGGATATTCAAAGGCGTGATGCGCATCAACAGCAAGGAGGCGATGACCGCAAAGTAGCTGACGCCTAGACATTGCCGTCTACTGTTGTATGACCGTGATGGTCTGGACCACTGCTACCGGAGTCGCATAATCGGTCCCATCCTGGGGCGTAAACGACGCGATAATCCTATATACGCCGACAGGGAGGCCAAAGGTGGGTAACAGCTCCAAGATATGTCCGCGGAGGCCGACTGAGTACCGCATCGTGCCCGGTATATTCGGGACCACCGTCGCATCCAGGACACCTGCCGGCCCGAGCATCTGGCCCGCGTAAACCGTGAATGTCTCCGGGATCCAGGAAATTACCGTCGACGCCTGGATGATTGTCAAGGTTCCGTTGACGAACGTGAACGTGTAGTTCTGCGCCGCCAAGGTGCCTTGGGTGATCACAATCGCGTAGTTCCCCAGAGGCGACGTGGTCGTAGCCGAAGTCGTCAGATTGGGCGCGCCGCTGGTCGCTGTCCCTTGCGTGTCACCGTTGACGAAGCCCGTCATCGTATAGGTGAAGGTGGGATTGTTTTGACCGTACTGGCGGGTGAAGTTATTCGCCGTGACTGTGAGCAGNNGCGGGATTGACTGTGAACGTGTCGTTGACCGGCGGGGCCGGCAGCCATTGGCTGTTGCCCGCCTGATTGGCTTCCACCGTCACCGCTCCGGCTCCGGTGATGGTCAGCAAACTGCCGCTCACCCTGGCCGGGCCCGACAGCACCGTGTAGGTTACCGGCAATCCCGACGTCGCCGTCGCCGTCAACGGGAGGGGCGCTACTCCGTAGGTCTGCGTCCCGGGATTGGGGAAAGTGATGGTCTGCGGTTGCTGCTGCTGTTGTACCCCGGTGCCCGTTAGACCCACGGTCTGCTGGCTGGACGCATTGTTCAGTGCGTTGTCCCCCAGGGTCACCGTTCCGTTCACCGCCCCCGTCGTGGTCGGGGAAAACGCCACTGCGATGGCGCAGCCGCTACCCCCGAGCAGTTGGGTGCTGGAATTGCAATCGCTGCCGCCCGAGGCCTGCTGGGTGTAGCTGGCCGAGATCGCCAGCCCGCTCACCGTCAGCTGCTGATTACCAAGGTTCGACACCTGCAGCGTCTGCGCCGGACTGGTCGTCCCCACCCCAACGTTACCAAAGTTCAGCGCCGCCGCCTGCACCCGATTCACTTCATATACGCTGCTGCTGTCGGAAACATAAACGTCCCCGGTCGCGTCCAGGGTGATGCCGTGCGGCGCTACCAGCCCGGCCACCGTCAGCACCGATTGCGACTCGCCTCCGGCCGCCACCTTCACGATCTGGGCATTCCCCGTGTCCGCCACGTACACCGTCCCCGAGGCGTCCACGGCGACGGCCTGCGGCGTCCGGTAACCCGTCCCCATCGGGACCGGCGCCCCTCCGCCCACCGGATACTCGCTCACCTGATTGTCGCTGGACCCATACACGTTCCCCGCCGCATCCACCGCTACCCCGTGCGGATTCGTCAGCCCCGAGGCCAACGTCACCGGTGTTCCCCAGCCGCCGGGCACCTCGATCACATCCCCAGTACCGCTGTCGGCCACGTACAGGTTCCCGTTGCCGTCTTCAGCGATGCCTTGCGCCAGACCTAAGCCCGCGATCTGCAACATCATCATGTCGGCGGCGTTCAGCGTCCCATGCTCATTCGGCACCATCACCACGCCGGTGCTTTGCGCGATGTACAGGTTGCCCGCTCCATCCAGCGCTACCGACGTCGGCGAGCTCAGCTGGCTGGCCACCACGCTCTGCACCTGCGTGCCCGCCGCGATCTTCACCACCTGCCCGTTGGCCTTGTCTGCGACATACACATTGCCTGCCCCATCTACCGCCGAGCCGTAGGTCGCCGCGTTCGTAATCGTCCCCAGGGTGGTTTGCGTACCCGGATCGATGGTTACTGCCGGCGACTCTCCGATCCCACTCACGTACCACGTGTTCAGCGGTAGGTTACTGCCCTGCGCGAACAGGGTTACCGAACCCGCGCGTAACCCCGGCGCCGACGGCGTAAAAGCCAGCGTCACCGTGCAGTTCTGTCCCGCCGTGTACGGCGTCCCCACTGTACAGGTGCTGCTGCCGCCATCCTTGTAGTCCAGGCCCGAAATCCCCATCGTCAGGATGTCAATCGCTGTCAGCTGCGCGTTGCTGTTGAAAGTGTAAGTCAGCGTCTGCACCGGAGCCGGCGTGCCCACGTTTATCGTCCCGAAACCTTCGTCCGACTGCAGCAGCGTCACCGTGATCGCCGGTGACGTCGAGCCCGCGTAGTTGCTGTCCCCTGCGTAAACCGCCGTGATGCTGTTCGCTCCCAGCACGAGCTGCGCCCCCTGCAACTGCAGGCTGGCCGAGGAATCCGTACCATCGATCAGGGTCAGCGTCCCGGTCCCCAACACCGTGCTGCCCAGCATGAAGTTCACCGTCCCCGTCGGCGCTCCTCCCGAACCCACGACGCTTACCGTAGCTGTCAGCGTCGTCGCCTGCGTCTGATATAAACTGCCCTCCCCGGACGTC
>PMWW01000133.1 GCA_003165795.1 Acidobacteriaceae bacterium | reverse complement strand
GAATGCTGAGGTCTGAATGCTGACGGCGGACGGCTGAGAGCTATTCGTAGCGCAGAGCTTCTACGGGATCGAGTCTGGCCGCCTTGACGGCAGGATAGATCCCGAAGAACAAGCCGACAGACACCGACGTCACCACCGCGGAAATGACGGCCCAGAGCGGCACCGACGTTGGCATCGAAGGAAAGATGAGCGGCAGGCACGCGGCTGCACCGACCCCTACCAGCACTCCAGCCAGCCCACCCAGTCCGGTGAGGACCATGGCTTCGGTGAGGAACTGCCGGATCACGTCGCCGCGGCGGGCGCCGATGGCTTTGCGCACCCCGATCTCGTGGGTGCGTTCGGTCACCGACATCAGCATGATGTTCATCACGCCGACGCCGCCCACCAGCAAGCCGATTGAGCTGACGACAATGGTCATCAGGGCGACCGTGCTCATGATCTGGCGGAAGGTGTCGGCGATGGCTTCGGCGGTAGTGATGCCAAAATTGTCGGGCTTATTGAAAGGTACGTTGCGGCGGCGGCGCAACAAGCCGCGAATCTCGTCTTCGGCAGCGTCTTTGAAGCCGGGATAGGCCTCGGCGCCGATGAAATGCTCATCGTCGGCGGGATAGTGCTTGTGGTAGCTGTAGTAGGGAACCTTGACCGTGCGATCGGCAGTCTGGTCTTTGAAGAGCTGGCCTTTGCGTTCTTCCAGCACCCCGATCACCTGGTAGGCAACACCGCCGACAAGAATGGTCTTACCGATCCCGTCGTGGGCTGGGAAAAAGTTTTTGTCGATTTCGGAGCCGATGACGGCGACGTCTTCGCTATGCGAATTTTCGAAGTCGGAAAAAAAACGGCCCTGTTTGACGTGTGCATTGTAGACGTCCTGATAGGAGGGATTGGTGCCGGTGTAGTCGAGATCGGTGATCTCGTGAGTGCCGTAGCGCGCCACTTGCGGAGTGGGCCGAACGTCGAAGTCAATGCGTGGCTGGATTTCCACGGCCACGTTTTTTACGTGCGGACACTCGGCAAGGATCGCCTTGGCATCTTCCAGGGTGAGCGGCTTGCGGTTGCGCTCTTCAGCGGTCATGCGTCCGGTGCGGATGCCGATGTCGAAGCGGAAGATGAACAGCGTGTTGGTGCCGTAGTCTTCCAGGAAGCCCTGGAAGTCGCGGCTGATGCCGACCAGGATGGCGGCCACGAAGATCATGGCGGCGACGCCAATCACCACCCCCAGCACGGTGAGGAAGGAGCGCGTCTTGTGCTCGCGTACCGTCTCCAGCGCCATCCGCGAATTTACCCCAAAGTGCATCGCCATAAGAAAACCAGTGGTCAGGGACTAGGGGTCAGAGGCCAGGGGAACAAGTTCGAGTTTGATCGCGTCACAATCTTGCTGTCCCCTATCCCCTAGTCCGTGTCCCCTTAATTCTCGTACCGCAAAGCTTCGATCGGGTCCAGCTTGGCTGCCTTCCTCGCCGGATACACCCCAAAGAACATTCCCACCGCCGAGGAGATACCAATCGCCAGCACCACCGCAGGAATTGGAACTGACATGGGGACCGGCGTCGCGGTGCGTACGATGACGGCGATAATCCACGCGATCAGCACACCGATCGCGCCACCGACCAGCGCCATCACCGTGGACTCGACCAGGAACTGCATGAGGATATCGCGCCGCTTGGCCCCCAGCGACTTGCGTATGCCGATCTCCCGCGTCCGCTCGGTGACCGAGGCGAGCATGACGTTCATAATCACCACTCCACCGATGACCAGGAAGATGGACACCAGTCCCACCATCCCCGAAGCTAGTGTGCCGGTAAGATTTTGCCAGAGGCTCATCAGGCTATCGCTGGCAAGAATGCCGAAATTGTCATCGTCGTTATAACTGAGATGGCGGCGAGCTCTCATCAGCCCCCGGGCTTCTTCCTGGGTGCGGGCCAGCCACTCCGCTCCGCGCACCTGAACATTAATGCTCAAAGTAGTGTTGCGCCCGTATATCTTCAGCCAGGTTTCGATCGGGATATAGACAAAGTTGTCCTGCGACTGTCCGAAAGTGTTGCCGATTTTCTTGGCGACACCGACTATCTGGAACTCCTGCCCGTCGATGGACAAGGTTTTGCCCAGAGGATCGGTAGTGGGGAAAAGCTTGTCGGCAACGTCGGCGCCGATCATGCAAACCATGTCGCGATGCTGGTTGTCGGTATCGGTGATGTAACGTCCGGTTGCGACTTCCTCCACATCCATGTCGCCAATGTTGGCGGTCACTCCCCGGAGATTGACGTCTTCCAGGCTCTGGTGTTCCGCACGAAGGTTGGCATTGCGCCGCCCTTCTACGCCAACCGCCTGGGGAAGCTTGAGATTGTCGCGCAGCGCTACATAGTCATCCCAGGTGATATCGCGGTTGCGACGGGTCGCTTTGAGCAACTCCTTGGTGTCGCTGATGATGGGGAACTTCATGATCAGAAAAACGTTGGATCCCAGGTTGGCGATGCGGGCGGCAAAGTACTGATTCATTCCGGCGACCAGCGCTACCACCAGGATCAACGTGGATACCGACAGGATGACGCCTACCAGCATGAGAAACGAACGCAGCTTGTGCGAGACCATGTTTTGCAGCGCAATCACCGCTGGCTCGCGCAGGAAATGGGCACGCGCGACTTTTCGTTGCGGAGCTACCGCATCGGCGGCCGACACTTGCAGTTTTGGAGTTGCCATATCTTAGTCGAAAGTTAAGCCCTAAAAGGGCCGCTGCCGTTTCGATTTTCGTCGAGAAACCCTTTGGGCTATTCTACGCACCTGGACAAACCCGGCCGGTTGATAGTACGAAATATCCCGGCTAGAAGTTGCAACGCAGAAAAAATTTGTCTATGAGGCGGAAGAGCCGGCCCTGAAGGTGCTTGCCCCAGACTTCGCCAATTGCCCGCCAGGAATCGGAAATTATGGCTAGGAAACGGTTTTCGAGGTCACGCCGAATTAGAGCGATGCAGCATAGCAAGGGTCCTCAAATCGCGGTATTCGGGTAAACCAAGTGCCGGTATCGCCGCTGGGCGATGGCGGCGCTTCTCGCTTGTCAGTGGAAAGTCTTGCCGCGGGATGATGCGCGTTCACCTACTCGTGACCACGGGCGATGCTTTGACCTTCACTCCGGGATCGAGCTCGAGCTTTCTCCCCTGCGAGCTGAACCTGGGCAGCTTGGTCAGTCCCCACTTGTTCAACTTGAATTGGAGCGAGGTTCCCAACACGCCAAACCCATATTTCACGCTGCGGCGGAAGTTAATGGACGACGCTGCTTCAAAGTACTTGGTCGGACACGACACCTCGCCAATACGGAATGCGAAGTGTACGCACTGGGCCAGCATCTGGTTGTCGAAGACAAAGTCGGAAGAGTTCTCCAGCAGCGGTAACGTGGTGAGGACCTTGCTGCCGAAAGCGCGATATCCAGTGTGATATTCGGAGAGCTTCACGCCCAGAAACAGGTTCTCGAACGCGGTCAGAAAACGGTTGGAGACGTATTTGTAAAACGGCATGCCGCCGCGCAGGGCCTGGCCGCCGATGATGCGCGAGCCGAGCACAACGTCGTAAACGTCGTAGGCCACCATGCTGGCCATGGCGGTGATCAGCAAGGGCGTGTACTGATAATCCGGATGGACCATGATCACGACATCGGCGCCCGCGGCGAGCGCTTCGCGGTAGCAAGTTTGTTGATTGCGGCCATAGCCGTAGTTCCTGTCATGCACGAACACCAGCAACCCAAGTTTCTTGGCCAGTTCCACGGTCTTGTCTTTGCTGTAGTCGTCAACCAAAATACGGATGTCGACCAGGTCTGGGATTTCCCGCACTGTCGCTTCCAGCGTCAACTCGGCGTTGTAGGCCGGCATCACTACCGCGACCCGTTTACCATTGATCATTGCGTTTTCCCTATGATTTCCACATTCCATAATAACGCGCTTGCGATGAAAATCAGGCAAGCGCGAGGGGCCGCAGCTTCAGCGGTCTGCTAATCTGAACAGCTCCATGCGTCTTGTCCTCATGATCGTAGCGGCATTCTGCTGTTTGCTGGCGGTTGGCGGAATCGCCTATTTCGGCATGTGCATCTGGGCCGCAGGGCGTTTCCAGCGGGAGCGTGGCCTCGCGGTCGAAAAGGGATGCGCTCCTCCCGTCAGCATCCTGAAATCGCTGAAGGGACTTGACCCTCATATGTATGCGGCTTTCCGCAGCCATTGCGTGCTCGATTACCCGGAATATGAGCTGCTGTTTGGGGTGAGCGACCTTGGCGACCCGGCGTTATCGCTGGTGGAGAAATTGCGCGAGGAGTTTCCCCAGCGAAACCTGCGGATGATCCATTGTCCCGGAATCCTCGGCCTGAACGGCAAGGTCAGCAACCTGGCGCAAATGCTGCCCCACGCCCGCTTTGAGCACATCCTTATTAATGATAGCGACATTTTGGTCGAACGCGATTACCTGTCGCGCGTGATGGCGCCCTTTGCCGAGCCGAAGGTTGGCATGGTAACGACGCTTTACCGCGGTCTGGCCGGCAAAACGCTGGGCTCGAAGCTTGAGGCGCTCGGCCTCAGCACTGACTTCGCCGGCGGCGTGCTCATCGCGCGCGCCATGGAAGGCGGTATTCGCTTCGGCTTGGGGGCTACGATTGCGACCACAAAAACCGTTCTCCGACAGCTCGGCGGTCTGGAGCCACTGGTCGATTATCTGGGCGACGATTACGAACTGGGAGCGCGCGCCGCTGCCGCGGGTTACAAAGTCGAGTTGGCCGACGCGATCCCCGAGACCGCTCTGCCCGACTATTCCTTGCGCGATTATTGGGCGCACCAGATGCGCTGGGCCCGGAACATCAAGGACCGCCGGCCCGCCCAGTATGTTGGGTTGATTGTCACCTTCGGACTGGTTTGGGCGGTGCTCGCAGTGGTGCTGGATCCCTATGCCTGGTGGACGTGGCTGGCTCTCGTCGTCACCGCGGCAACGCGGCTGGCCTCAGCGTTGGTGGTTGGCCGGGGCGTGCTCAAAGATCCACGGGTGGTGCGAGACCTGTGGCTGCTGCCGCTGCACGACTTTCTCGCTCTGCTAATTTGGATCGCAAGCTACGGGGGAAACAAAGTGGAATGGCGGGGGCTGCAGTTCAAATTGCGCGACGGAAAGCTACGAAAACTCTAGCAGCGGGATGCAGAATCACCATGGGGAGAACGCTTTGTATCAGGGTACGACTTTCAGCCGTGCCGAGTAGACGCCGCCTAAAATGGGGCTTCAGCCCACGAGCAGAATCGTTTTCGTACTTATGACATGGGTCGATGGCTGTTAGTCATTTGCCTGCGGCACCCTCTCGGATACAAAATCAATTTCCCTTTGCACCGCCGTGATGCGTCCTTCCTGGCCGAATTCGTAGGGCTCTCCGCGCCAAAAGAACCGATTGCTGGTAAAGCTAGCGGCCCAGGTACAGAAACCCAGCAAGTCTCGCAACGGATACAGCCAGCACAACCACAGACAACGGCGGTCGCCGATCACGGCCCAGCCCACAAGCAAGGCCAGCAACATGCGGTTGATCCATGAGATCGCGAACAGCGCAATGCCAATCTGCATCCAGTCGCGGTGCCCTAGCGCCAGCAGCAATGCCAGCAAGCCAAACGGGACCGCGTAGGTCAGGCCCGATCCCACGTGCCCCCATGGCCGCGAGAAGCGCGTGCTCTTCATCCAGCGTAGCTGATCGCCGAACGTCTGCCGTAGCGACTGCCCTGCAAGCACGTGTCCTACCTTGTAGGATGACAGCACTACCGTATATCCGGCGTCGGCGACCCGGTTGCCGAGCACGAAATCGTCGGAATAGAAATCGGCGGTCTCGCGAATCCCGCCCATGGCCTCGATAGCGTCACGCCGCACCGCCATGGCCGCGCCCAGCGCGAACTTCATTCCACCTTCCACCATGTCGGCGACCATCACCCCAGACGGCATCTCGACCGACATACCTAGAGCTTCCAGTTGCGACCAGAAATCGCGCGTGGGGATGCCTTCATACATGCACGTGACCAGTCCCACTTTCTGGTCCAAGAGCGGCGGCAATACTTTGCGCAGAAAATCGGGCCGCACCAGAACGTCGCTATCGCTGATGACGAAATAGGAGTTCTCCGACGAAGCGATCATCCTGGCGAGCGAAAAGACTTTGGCGTTCGGCCAAGATGGTTCTCCCGAAATCACCACTCGCGTGGGTACGTGGGGATACTTCGCACGCAGTTTTTCCACTACGACCAGCGCTTCATTGCTCACGTTACGGGCGCCGAAAACAATCTCGAAATTCGAGTATTCTTGCTGGAAGAAACTTTCCAGGGTTTCTTCCAACTTCGGTTCCATGCCATGGACCGGTTTTAAGATGGTTACTGCAGGCAGATCCTGAGGCGATGTCGAGCGTCCCTGCTCTCCGTCTCTCCGCGTATGCAACACATATCGAAATGCCGCTACCATCACCATTCCAAAAAAAATGGTGGAGGTGAACGAGCCAAATATGGCCACGTACCATAGCAGGTGCCGAACCGACTGCTCGACAAGAGCGGTATCTGCCATAGCCAGAAATATTGCACACATATGAAACATTCATTGTACCTTGCTGCGGTAGATGCCTAGCGTAAGAGAATGATTTCAGGTCGTTAGGGAATTGAGGGCACTCCATTTTAGGGTGGAGCGAAGGCTTCCTGAATTGCCGAAAGGTGCCGGAAGTAGCCTGCTCAGCGTTTTCAGTAAGAATGATGGCCAGACTTGCAATCCACGCCATAAGTGAGCGGAGGAGGACCGTGAACCAGGTAAGATCGGAGTTTAGTGTCCTGACCTGGCATTCTTACTTTGCGCGGTCCCTTGAGGGCGTCACCGCCGTGGAAGCTGCGGTGGTCGTCGAGGCTGCGGGGCCTTCCTGGACAAATGCGGCCAAAGCGGCTTGGCCCAGGCTGATGCCTCCATCGTTGGGCGGTACAGAGCGGTTCGTCCAGATTGCTATGCCGCTGCCGCGCATAAGGTCGCGGATGTCTGAGAGCAGAAGCTCATTTTGGAACACGCCTCCCGATAAAACGACAGTGTCGATGACCAAATCGTGACAAAGCGCGATTATGGCATCTCGCAGACCCTGGGCCACCCCTCGTTGAAAGGCCCGCGCTATTTCATGTTGGCGCCGGCCACGTTTCCTGTCTTCTGCGACAGCATGCAACAAGGGACGAAAATCCAACTCTCCATTCGCAAATGGAAACGGGTACACTTCCGCAGCAGTCGCCTTGCGAGCAAGATCTTCCAGCCACATCGCCGCTTGTCCCTCGAAAGTTATTCCCCGCGTAAAGCCCAGCAATGCCGCGGCTGAATCAAAGAGTCGGCCCATCGAGGTCGTCGCAAAACTGCGCACTTGCTTGCGTACCAGCTCCAGCGCTTGCTGGTACCGCGAAGGAAAGTTGAACGGCGGAGCGCCCACGTCGGGCAGTCCGTCAATCTGCGCCAGGAATCCTGCAGCCGCCTGCACCGGATGCTGCGCCGCCGCGTCTCCCCCTGGCAGACTAGCTTGACGAAGGTGAGCCACGCGCTGGAAGCCTTGCCGCACACTTCCGGCGAAAAATTCGCCGCCCCAGATGCTGCCGTCGTCGCCGTATCCGGTACCGTCGAAACTCACTCCCAACACGCGCTTGTCCCACTCGCCATGCTCGGCGAGCACGGAAGCCACATGGGCGCGGTGATGTTGTACCGCATGTTTTCCCGCAGCCGGCAGGCCGAGACCATACATCGTCGATCGATACTGCGGATGATAGTCGTGCACCACGAGCAGCTCGTCCCAGCTCACGGCATACATCGAGACCAGATCGCGAATGGTTTCCTGGAATGCCTGAAAGGTCTGGTAATAGTCCAGATCACCGATGTGCTGGCTGACGAACGCCTGGCCGTCGACGACAAGAGTCACGCTGTTTTTTAGGTCCGCACCCACCGCTAGAAGCGGCCAGTCAATCGGCAAATGGGCAACCGCGCCCGGCGCATACCCCCGCGCCCGGCGCAGAATCACCGGCCCTAACGCCCCGGCACGTGCGACCGAATCATCGACCCGCCGCGCAATGGGACGTTCGCCTACCAGAAACGCGTCAGCCACGCCGGCCAGCCGATCGAAGGCATCCGGTTCGTCATAAGCAATAGGTTCGCTGGAACGATTAGCGCTCGTCATCACCAGAATCTTGGGAGCGCCAGCCGCGAACAGCAAGTGCTGCAGAGGAGTGTACGGCAGCATAACGCCGAACTCGTCGTTGTCGGGAGCGACACCGGGCAAATCCATCTTCGCCGGAGCCAGCACAATCGGCCGCGGCGCCGAGTTGAGCAGTTTCTCGGACTCAGGCGATAGATCGACCACGGTCCGCGTCACCTCTGGGTCTTTCACCATCACGGCGAATGGCTTCTCTTTACGATACTTTCGCTCGCGAAGCGCATTGACCGCAGCAGGGTTTCGCGCATCGCACGCCAGGTGATATCCCCCGAGCCCCTTGATCGCGACGACCTTTCCCTGGTTGAGCAGGTCAGCGGTTTGCCGAACCACTTCGGAGTCGCCATGGATTGTCTCCTTGCCCACTTGCAGCCAGTAGTGCGGACCGCAGTGTGGACAAGCTACCGGTTGCGCATGAAAACGACGATTACCCGGATCGTGATACTCCGCGTCGCAGTAGTTATCCAGCGGCCACGGCTTCATGGTTGTATTGGGACGGTCGTAAGGCAGTGCGAGAATTACGGTGTAGCGTGGTCCGCAGTTGGTGCAGTTAATATAAGGATACCGATAGCGGCGATCGTTGGCATCGAAGAGGTCCTCCAGGCACGCGTCGCACACCGGCAGGTCGGGCGAGATGCGGACCGTCGGCTTCTCGCGGCGTTGGCTTTCATGAATAGTGAACCCAGCTAGCCCCGTCGATTCGGCAGTCTGAACATCGATCTCCGAAATGACCGCGGCGGGAGGAGCTTGCGTCTTCAGTTCCTGCAGGAAAGCTTGCAGGCTCGACTCGGGACCTTCGACTTGAATCTCTACTCCCTCTTCGCCATTCAGCACCCAGCCGGCTAGCGCGTGCGCGTGCGCTAGTCGATAGACGAATGGACGAAACCCTACGCCCTGGACAACTCCTCGCACCCGGATGAAACGGGCAGCCTTCATCTCGACTTTCCGTCGGCGATGATGCAGACGCGGCGCTTCCGTCCGGGCCACCCCCTCATTTCCCGCGGGTACGGACAACCCGCTGTTCCGAAGACTTCAAGTTTCCCCATGTACAAGTTCCTGAAAGAGCTTCCGAACAATATGGTACATGGAAGCTTGCCCATACCCTGAAGTACAGGTTGCATCCGGGTCCTCAGGTTCTGGCGCTGCTTTTTTGTGACATGCCTCACAGGGCATGCTGTTGCGACTCACTGAATGCGCCATCCCAACCAACCATAATGGGAGGTAAGTCGTGCAGCGACATCTCTGCGGACTCCCGGGTCGCCATTTCGAGTTCGCCATCATTAATAGGAGACGCCAGGCATTATGCTGGAAGGCATTCATTCACCCGCGCAGTCGACATACTGGATTGTTTCGGGGCGACTCCTGTTTGCGATTATTCCCCTGCTGGGGATGGCGTGCTTCGCCTTCATCTTGCTGAAACGTATTGCGCCGCTGCTTCGTGGCGCCCCCGACTTTCGGCTTACCCAAATGTGGGCCCGCCTGACGAGAGTACTGAAATTCTGGCTGGTGCAATGGAAACAACCGCGCTACCTGTTCGCCGGACTCCTGCACATTGTTCTCTTTGCCGGTTTTCTGGTGCTGTCGTTTCGCTCCATTTCCCTGGTGATGATTGGGATCTCCGATCACTTTGTAGTGCCCGGTCTTTCCGGCGGCATCGGCGATTTCTACAATGTCGTCAAAGACTATGCCGCTACTCTGGTTTTTCTCTCGGTCGTGATCGCCGCCATTCGACGGGGTGTCTTCCGGCCCGCGCGCTACGCGGTCCCGTCGGAATATGGGAAGGACCACACGGCGGAAGCGATCTTTGTTCTGGCCCTGATTGCGATCCTGCTGGTTTCCGAAAGTCTCTTCGAGGCCAGCGCAGCGGCCTTCCAGACCCAGCAAGGACTGGTTGCGGCTTTGCCTCCCTTATCGCTGGCATGGGCGTTCAAGTATGCCTTGCTTTCCACGCCTCTGGAATGGCTCCAGAATCTTCACCTGGGAGCGTATCTCGCGCACGAAGTAACGTTCTTTGCTTTCCTGTGCTTTCTGCCGATGGGAAAACACTTTCACGTGGTCACGTCGCTGTTCAACGTTTACTTCGCAAAGCTGGATCGGGGAACCATCAAGCCCGTCAGATGGGGCGTCAGCGATGAGCATCTCGACCAGGTGAAATCCTTCGGCGTGAAGACGTTCGAAGACTTCACCTGGAAGCACATGCTGGATTTCTATTCCTGCGCCGACTGCGGACGGTGCTCTGACAATTGCCCGGCCAATGCCGTGGGCAGGCCCTTGTCGCCAAGATTCATCACCATAAAGGCAAGGGATTATGCCTTCCAACATTATCCAATGTTTGGGAAAACGGGCAACGGTACGCCCTTGATCGGCAGCATTTATTCGGAAGATGAAATCTGGTCCTGCACAACTTGTGGCGCTTGCGAAGAAGAGTGCCCGTTGCTGATCGAGTACATCGACAAGATTGTCGATCTGCGACGGGGCATGGTCGACGACGGAAATGTGCCCAAGTCGATTCAGAAGGCGCTGAAAGCGCTGGAGAGCCGCGGCAATCCGTACGGCAAGATGGAGAAGAAGAAGGCCGATTGGACCAAGGACAAAGAGTTCCAGCCAACCTGTGACGTCAAGATTCTGGACGGCAAGAATACCGCGGACACCCTGTATTTTGTCGACAGCATTACCGCCTATGACGACCGGATCCAGGCGATCGGGCGGGCGACGGCGAGGATTCTCGACCAGGTCGGAGAAAACTTCGGCATCTTAGGTGCGGCGGAAAAAGACAGTGGTCACGAAGTTCGGCGCTTCGGCGAAGAAACCCTTTTCATGGCCCTGCGCGACCACAACGTCGAGGCCATCAAAGCTTCTGGCGTGCAGCGCATCGTCACCGCAGATCCCCATGCCTACAACGCGCTGAAACATGACTACAAAGACATGCCGCCGGTAGAGCACATCAGCCAGGTGCTCGCCCGGGAAATCAAGACCGGCAATCTGAAACTCAATCCGGTGGAAAACGCAAACGACGTATATACCTACCACGATCCCTGCTATCTCGGCCGGCATAATCAGGTCTACGACGACCCACGCGATGTAATCGATGCCATTCCCGGTCTGAAGCGAGTTGAGATGGGCCGCTGCCGGGACCGCTCATTCTGCTGCGGTGGGGGCGGGCTCATGCTGTTCTATGAACCGAAGGAAGATCAGCGCATGGGTGTGAAGCGGGTGCAGATGGCCGCTGAAGCGGGTGCGAACGTGATTGTGACTGCCTGCCCGTTTTGCATGGTGAATATCGAAGATGCCATCAAGGTCACCGGTCTGGAAGGGAAGATGATGGCCATCGACCTGACGGAACTGGTCGACAGACAGGTCTCGCGCGAACCGGCGAATGGGGTGAAAATAGTAAAGCCAGTTGCGGGATCGGCAACTGCGTAACTGTTTGATCGAACTCGACGGCGGCAAGCTGCCGGTGGGAACGCTGAAACTGAGAATAATTCGGGAGTGTGAACGTGGAAATTCTAGTTTGCGTCAGAAGAGTGCCCGACACTTCGGAGAATGAGATTCAACTCAGCAGTGCCGGAAACGATATCGAGCGCGACGACCTGGTCTATTCGGTGAATGAACCGGACAACTACGCCGTCGAAGAGGCTATCCAGATCGCTGCCAATGCCGGCGGCAATGTCACGGTGGTTACGGTGGGCAGCGAAGAGGACGAAGAGGTGTTGCGCCGGGAGATGGCCATGGGCGCCAATCAAGGCGTCCTCCTATCAGACGATGCCTTCGCCGGATCGGACGGAAAGGGCATCGCGACAATTCTGAAGGCCTTGGTGCAGAAGGGTCATTACGACCTGGTCTTGACCGGTACCCAGGCCGAAGACGGCGGCGCCCAGGTGGGCGGGATGCTGGCGGCTCTGCTCGATTATCCCTTCGCTTCCCTGGTGAATGCCATTACGGTCCTCGACGGCGGCAAGCTCAAAATCAGCCGCGAGATCGAAGGCGGCAATAGGGAGATGAGCGAGATCGATCTGCCTTGTGTGCTTTCGATTCAGACCGGTATTAACGAACCGCGTTATGTCGGAATGCGCGGCATCCGCCAGGTCGCCTCGGTTGAGATCCCAACCTTCGGGACCTCGGACCTGGGAGTTGACCCAGCCTCTGTGGGGACAGCCGGAGCCAAGGTCAAACGGACGGACTACTTCATGCCTGTCTTAGGCAAGGGCGCCGAGATCCTGCAAGGCAGCCAGGAAGAAATCATCGACCAGCTGATTGAATTGATGAAAGCCAAAGGAGGGTTGAACTAATGGCTCGAATCTTCGCTTACATCGCGCATAAAGGCGGCGTGGCCGACGACTCGGCGGCCGAACTCGCAGCCGCCGCAAAAAAGATCGACGCTGGTGCATCACCTGTTGCCGTCGTCACCGGTTGGGGTCCGGACCTTGATGCCGTCTGCGAAAGCTTGCGATCTTCTTACAGCGAGATATGGAAAGTGGCTAATCAAGCTATCGCCTATCCCAACGCTGAACTGGTCCGCCAAGCCCTGGTGAACGTCATCCCGCGCGACAGCATCGTGCTAGTTCCGCACTCCCACTTCGGAATCGATTTGGCGCCGGGCCTTTCGATCAAGACGAATTCAGCTTTTGTCTCCGACGTGTTGGCCATCGACGGGACCGATGGTACTTCATTGAAAGTTGTGCGTCAGGAGTTCGGCGGCCAGGTGAGCGCGCATGTGCGCTGCGATATCTCCTCGGGTGCAATCATTAGTATTCGTCCGGGAGCATTCAAGCCGGTCGAAAGCTCGCCGCTGGCTGGGGTCATGGTCGACAAGTCCGCAGAGGTCGGGGCTTTGACGGCTGCGCGCCGCTATCTGGAGACGATTGTGGCTGAAGCCGGTGATGTCGACATAACAAAACAGAATGTTCTGGTTTCGGTAGGGCGTGGCATCCAGGAACAGGACAATATCGCCATCGCGCAGGAGCTTGCCGATGCCTTGGGCGGAGCAGTGAGCTGCTCCCGGCCGGTGGTTGACGCCAAGTGGTTGCCGAAATCTCGCCAGGTCGGCTCGTCGGGGCAGACCGTCAAGCCCAAGGTGTACCTGGCATGCGGTATGAGTGGTTCGTTCCAACATCTGGCTGGCATTAAGGGCAATCCCTTCATAGTCGCCATCAACAAGAATCCCAAAGCTCCCATCTTTCAGGTGGCAGACGTTGGAGTTGTTGCCGACATCCTGGAGTTCTTGCCGGAACTGACAGAAAAAGTCCGGGAAGTGAAGGGCATTTCAGTCTAACAATATCTAAAGATAAGAGAGTGAGAGGCACCGCCAATGATTACGAAAAAGACGCTGAAATTGAGCTTGAAGTCCCTTCACGATTTCGCGAAGAAGCGCCTGCCGGACCAGGAACTGATCGACCTGGATAATCGTGACGAGTGCCCGGTCGAAATCGTCCGGTACATGTGCAGTCCCGACAAGCTGGGCATTCAACTCTTGTTCATTCCCGAAGAGTTCGGCGGCATGGGGGGAAGCACTTTCGACGTCTATTGCGTCTGCGAAGAAATGGCGCGCATCGATCTTGGCGTCGGCACCTCTTTGTTTGCCACGTTCCTCGGCAGTGATCCCATTACCGTGGGTGCCACGGCGGAGCAAAAGAAACTCTGGTTAGGCCGCATAGCAGACGAGGGAATACTGTTCGCCTACGGCGCCACCGAACCAGAAGCCGGCAGTGACCTGGGATCGCTCCGCACCATTGCCGAGCGCGTTATGAAGGACGGAAACGTTGTCGGCTACAAAATCAGCGGCAACAAACAATGGATCAGTAACGGCAGCATTGCCGATGCCTATACCATTCTGGCCAATACCCCCGGCGGGCCCACCTGGTTCATCGTTGAAAAGGGCGCGCCCGGCTTCACCCACGACAAGCCGGAAGACAAGCATGGCATCCGTCTCAGCAATACCGCAGCCCTCGCGCTGGACAATGTCTATGTCGATGCCGACCGCCTGGTCGGTGGAGTTGAAGGCCAGGGCTTGCTGCAAGCGCAAGCCGTGTTTGGCTACACCCGCCTGATGGTGGCGGCGTTTGGCCTCGGCGCCGGATGGAGCGCCCTCGATCGAGCGATTCCCTATTCCACCAAGCGCATCCAGGCGGGCGCGCCGCTGTCAGAAAAGCAGGGCTATACCCACAAATTGATCGTCCCCAACGTGGCCCGGCTGGAAGCGGCCCGGTCCTACATTGAAGAAACCGCGTTGCGCATTGATGCCGGCGAAGGAACGTTGAACACCGAGGGCGCCATTGCCAAATACATGGCGACGGAAGCCGGCGATCGAGCGGCGGATGACAGCATTCAGGCGCTGGGCGGTTATGGCTACACCCACGAATACATGGTGGAGAAGATCAGCCGCGATGTTCGCATCACCAGGATTTACGAAGGCACTTCTGAGATCATGGAGATGACCATCGGCCGCGATCGCTGGCAGCTTCACCTGAAGACGCGTGGGCAGTACTATCACGACCAGGCGCGCGAGCTGGAAGCGTTGCACACCAAGCATCCGAAAGTCGGCGCTGACATCGCCGCTCTGGCCGCGCACGCCTTGGCCGAGGTAATGGAAAAGGCCCGGGTTGCCCGCCTGACCCGCTATCAACACATTCTGCTCCGGCTGGGCGAGTGGATCGCCTATGCCGAGTGTGCCGGCAGCCTGGCGCGCCGCGCTGCCCTGGCGGAGGAAGGTCGGCTGAACGAGAAGGCCAGCACGCGCTTCGACGCTACCGCCCTGGCAGCACTGAGCCGGACCTTCGCCCGCGATGCCGCACTCAAAGTGGCGCAAGACGGTTTGCGCTGGGTAATTGGTGCCGATGGTGTGAGCGGAGCCGAGATCGCGGCTCTCGCAGCCAGTTCCGGACTGCCGGCGGTGCTCCGCGCGCAAGCCGGCCTGATTGCGGACATGGATTACGTGGCTGACGTAATCTATAGCCGGGTGAAGAAAGAAGCGGAACAGCCCGTTCTGGTCTAGGAGATTTTGGAGATAGGCATCCGGACCGCTCCCCTGCGGACTGGATGCCCTTCTTGTTTCTAGGCAACCCTCGAATAAAAAGCTGACCCGCGTAGCTGTCAAAATGCGCGGAAATGGCAGCTTTTATGTGTGGCAACACGCGTTTATCCAATGTTGGTATTGCAATTTGCGATCTCCATTATGCGGCCAACGTCTGGCCAGGCGCGCCGTTACGATTATCGGCCTGCCCAGACCGTGCATCATACTTAGTTTGCGTGTTGCGCCACATATTGTACGCCGGCCCATTGTGACTGACATCACACAGAAGAAGCCACCGCGTCACAAATTTCCGCCCGCATGTCACTGACAAACCTACCGTTCCCTGTCACAGTAGAGATGCTCTCGGGTGTTAGCGGTTCAACTGGGCCCTGGCGAATGGATCTTTCCTCCATGTGGGGAGGAAGAAAACCAAGATCCTGTCTCGAAGCCTGCTGCGCGTTGCGCCATCCGATGGCCGCCTATTCGTTTACGTCCGTACCATCCACAAAGGAAGTGTCAGCCATGGAAAACACTGCTCGTCGCGCGATTGCCATTGTTGGGGTTGGAGCGATCCTGCCCGATGCTCCGAACGCACAGGCGTTCTGGGAGAATGTGAAGAACAGCCGTTACAGCGTCAGCGAGGTTACGGCTGACCGTTGGAACTCGGCGTTTTATTACGATCCTGACCATAGCGCGCCGGACAAGACTTACTCGAAGATCGGCGGCTGGGTACGTGAGTTCCCATGGGAGCCAATGAAGTGGCACGTCGCGGTCCCGCCGCGGGTCGTCGACGCCATGGACGAGGCCCAGAAATGGGCGATCGCTTGCACGCGCGAGGCCTTGGAAGACTACGGTTATCCTAAAAGGGCGCTGAATACGGACCGCACGGCCGTCATTCTCGGCAATGCCATGGCCGGAGAAAAACACTATTTCACCGCATTGCGTCTGTACTTCCCGGAATATGCCCATGAACTGGCCGAGACCGCCAGCTTCGCCGCCCTGCCCGAGGCGGTGCGTCGCAACATGACGGAGGAGTTGCACCGTCGCATCGGCCAGCTTGTCCCCGCAGTCACGGAAGACACCATGCCTGGGGAACTGGCCAACTGCATAGCCGGTCGCATTGCGAATATCTACAACTTTCACGGCCCCAACTACGTGGTAGACGCGGCCTGCGCCTCGGCGATGGCGGCCTTTAGTTCAGCGACGGAAGGCCTGATTGAGAACGATTTTGACGTGGCCGTGGTTGGCGGCATTGACCGCAACATGGGCGCCTCCAGCTTCATAAAGTTCTGCAAGATTGGCGCCCTCTCTGCCACCGGCACTCGTCCCTACGCTCAGGGTGCCGACGGTTTTGTGATGGGCGAAGGCGCGGCTGTCTTTTTGCTCAAGCGTCTGGCCGATGCTGAGCGGGACGATGACAAGATCTATGCGGTGCTGCGCGGCATGGGCGGATCCAGTGACGGCAAGGGGAAGGGCATTACGGCGCCCAATCCCATTGGACAGAAGTTTTGCATTGAGCGCGCCTGGGAGAATGCCGGCTTATCGCCCGCCACTGCCACTTTGTTTGAAGGTCACGGCACCTCGACCCGCGTGGGTGACGTCGTCGAAGCCCAAAGCCTGGTTGACGCGCTCAGCAGCTTTCACCTTCCTAAGAGCTCAGTTGCTCTGGGCTCGGTGAAGTCGAACTTTGGGCACTTGAAAGGCGCGGCAGGCGCAGCGGGAATGCTGAAGGTTGCCTTGGCGCTGCACGATAAGGTACTGCCCCCGAGCCTGCATTGCGAGCATCCCAGTCCGGATATCGATTTTGCCCACTCCCCGCTTTACGTCAACACTGAACTGAAGCCATGGACGGCTCCAGCCAATGCCACGCGTTGCGCCGGAGTAAGCGCCTTTGGTTTTGGCGGCACCAACTTCCACGCCGTGATGGAGGAGTACATTCCCGGCAGGCTCAACGGAAATGGCAAGCATTCGGTCGCCGTAGGCGAGATACCGTCGGCGATGACCGCAGGCGTAGTTGCCAACGCGAAGGAAGCTGCTCGCCCGGCGCAAGTGCAATCTTCGTACAAGGCACCTTTACGCGGTGCGCTGGTGATCGGGGCTGCCACCGAGGCAGCAATCATCGAGCGTCTGCTTCTGGTGCAGAAGGACGCCGCGGCGGGTCGCGCGCCCGCTCCAGCTGCCCCGGCTGAGTCTGACCTGAGAGCAGCGGAGCGCCTGGCGATTGATTATGCCGATGCCGCCGAGCTAGCCGACAAATCGGCCAAGGCGCTCAAGGCACTGAAAGCTAACCAGGGTCCGATCTGGAAAGCTCTGCGTCCGCAAGGCATCTTTCGCGGTCATGGTCCCGCACCCAAAGTAGCCTTCCTCTATACCGGGCAAGGCTCCCAGTACGTGAACATGATCGCTCCGCTGCGCGCCGCCGAGCCGATCGTGGCCGACATCTTCGTGGAAGCAGACCGCATAATGACCCCAATGCTGGGCAAGCCGCTCAGCGAGTTTATCTTCGTTGACCCCGCTAACCAAGCCGCAGTAGCGAAAGCGGAAGAAGATCTGCGCCAGACCGAGATCACTCAGCCCACAGTATTAACTATCGACCTGGCTCTCACCCGCCTGTTGGCGGCGTACGGAATCCAGCCCGACATGACCATGGGACATAGCTTGGGCGAATACGGTGCCTTGGTTGCCTCAGGTGCGCTGACCTTCGAGGACGCGTTGGCAGCCGTTAGCGCTCGCGGCCGCGGCATGACGAAGGTGGCGGTAAAAGATACCGGACGCATGGCCGCGGTTTTTGCGCCCTTGGCTGAAGTCGAGCGGATACTGAAGACCATTAATGATTACGTGGTGATCGCCAACATCAACAGCGGGCAACAGTCGGTCATCGGAGGCGCCAGCAAAGCGGTCGAACAGGCGATGGAGAAATTCCTGCAGGCCGGCTACAACGTAGTCCCGTTGCCGGTGAGCCACGCTTTCCACACCTCAATCGTCGCTCCCGCCAGCGCGCCTCTGCGTGAGATGCTGTCGACCCTGCATATCCAATCGCCGACCATTCCAATCGTTGCCAACGTGAATGGCGAGTTTTATCCCACGGGACCGGACGTTGTTCCCCAGATGCTAGACCTGCTCGCGTTGCAGGTTGCCTCGCCCGTGCAGTTCGTCAAAGGTCTGAACACCTTGTACAACGCGGGGGCACGGGTCTTTGTTGAGGTCGGTCCCAAGAAGGCATTGCAGGGATTTGCCGAGGAAGTGCTCGGCGATCGCGGCGACGTGATTTCGCTATTCACCAATCATCCCAAGGTAGGAGACTTTCCTTCTTTCAACCAAGCCTTGTGCGCCCTGTATGCCGCAGGTCTGGGCCGTGGGCAGGCTGACGTCTCACGCCAGATTCCGGCAAAGCCTGCGATCTCGCAGCCTGCATCCGCACCGCTGAGTGACGCCAGACCAACACCGGCGGCGGTAACTGCTTCGGCCTCGGTCACGGCGCCGGCGACGCTGGCATTTAAACAGCCCGCAATTTCCGTACCGGTGAGTGGTGCCAAACCAATAACGGAAGCAACCGTCACGGTGTCGCCACAGCCTGCGAACGCCCCAGTAGTAATTACCGGAGCGTCGTTGGGCCTGCCCGGTACCGAGCACATCTTCGACGATGGCAATATCGAGCGCATCTTGCGCGGCGATCAATTCATCAGCGCCATTCCTGCCCGGTTCCGGCAGGACATGCTCGACAAACATATCTTGCGCCTGGTTAAGAGCGACCAGGGAGAGGCCACGTTCGAGTCCATTAACAATGTCGCGGATGTCATCAAGCTGGCAGGCCGTGGTGGCACCTTCGATCTGGAAGGCGAATTCGGCGTTCCTTCCGATCACCTGGCTGCCCTCGATCGCGTTACCCGTCTGGCTATCGGCGCGGGAATCGACGCCCTACGTGATGCCGGCATCCCGCTGGTCATGCGCTATAAGACCACCAGCAAAGGCACGCAGTTGCCGGAACGATGGGGATTGCCAGACGCCATGCGGGACGATACGGGCGTGATTTTTGGCTCCGCTTTTCCCGGCTATGACTCCTTTGCTGAGATGATTTCGGACTATTACATCGATCATGCCCGTCGCGAAGAGTTGACGATGTTGGAAGGCTGGCGGACCCGCTCCGCGAACGGGCATTCGGTGTTGGGGCAGGAGATGGACCGGCGCATCGACGAGTTGCGCGCCACCATCGGGAAGGAGCCCTATGTCTTCGACCGGCGCTTCCTGCTCCGAGTGTTGTCGATGGGACATTCGCAATTCGCCGAACTGATCGGCGCCCGCGGCCCCAACACCCAAATCAATGCAGCCTGCGCGACCACTGCGCAAGCCGTTTCGCTGGCCCAGGACTGGATCGGGGCTGGCCGCTGTCGCCGCGTGGTGATCGTCTCGGCCGACGATGTCACTTCGGACAATCTGATCGGATGGATGGGCGCCGGCTTCTTGGCCAGTGGAGCGGCAGCCACCGACGAGCTAGTCGAAAACGCTGCCATACCTTTCGATCGCCGCCGCCACGGCCTGATTATGGGCATGGGCGCCGCGGCCCTCGTAGTCGAGAGCGCCGAAGCCGCGCGCGAACGCGGCCTCCAGCCTATCTGCGAAGTGTTGAGTACGGTGACCGCCAACAGCGCGTTTCATGGCACTCGCCTCGATGTCCAGCACATCGGTCAGGTGATGGAGAACCTAGTGGCTGGCGCCGAAACCCGCAGCGGCGTTGCCCGTAGTGAAGTTGCGCCGAAAATGGTTTTCGTTTCCCACGAAACCTACACGCCCGCGCGCGGCGGCAGTGCCTCGGCGGAGATCCACGCCCTGCGTCGCGTCTTCGGCGATGGTGCGGACCAAATCGTAATCGCCAATACCAAAGGCATGACCGGTCACGCCATGGCCACCGGCATTGAAGATGTCCTCGCGGTGAAAACCCTGGAGACAGGATTGGTGCCGCCCGTGGCCAACTTCAAGGAAGTCGATCCCGAGTTAGGAGTATTGAACCTATCGAAAGGCGGCGCCTATCCCATCCAATATGCCTTACATCTGGGCGCCGGCTTCGGCTCACAGATCAGCATGATTCTGTTGCGTCGGGTGCCGACGAAGGACGGCGTCCGCCCCAAACCGAATGCCCTCGGCTACGCCTATCGCATTGTCGATAAGACCGCATGGAGCGCTTGGCTAAGCCGCATGGCTGGCCGTCCGGTTGCCGATCTGGAAGTGGTCCATCGTACGCTGCGCGTGCGCGATCAAGGACTGGCAGCACGGATTGCCGTGACGCCGGCCGAGTCACGACCGCAGCCAGCGCCAACTCCCAAGCCTCAAGTGTTACCGCCCGCGCCGGTCGTGTTGACGGCGGCGGTGACATCACCGAAACCCCAAGTGCAACTGGCCGCATCGGTCGCGGTGACGACGCTTGTGGCAACCCCGAAACCAGGCAAGGCCGGCAAGTCCAACGGAGAGGCTCGAGTCACGGCACTCGTGGTTTCGGCTCCGCCAAGGCCGGCAGCGTCCGCCGCACCAAAATCCAGCGAGGCGTCCGGTTCAGTGAAAGAGCGGCTTCTCGCCCTGGTAGTGGAGAAGACCGGCTATCCGCAGGACATGCTGGACTTGGACCTCGACCTCGAGGCCGACCTCGGAGTCGACACCGTGAAGCAGGCGGAACTGTTCGCCGCGATTCGCGAGATCTATGGCATTCCGCGCGATGAAAACCGCAAGCTCCGCGATTATCCGACCTTGGCACACGTGATCCGGTTCGTGTATGAGAATCGGCCTGACCTGTTGCCCACGGCTACGCCTTCAACGATTGCCACCGCGCCTCCAGCACCAGCGTCCGAGGCGAAGGCACTCACACCAACGCCTGCGGCGATCTCACCCAACGGCGCAGCTGTCGATGACGTGAAGGAACGTCTCCTCGCCTTGGTAGTGGAGAAGACTGGCTATCCGCAGGACATGTTGGACTTGGACCTCGATCTCGAGGCCGACCTCGGCGTCGACACCGTGAAGCAGGCGGAACTGTTCGCCGCGATTCGCGAGATCTACAGCATTCCGCGCGATGAAAGTCGCAAGCTCCGCGATTATCCGACCCTGGCACATGTAATCCGGTTCGTGTATGAGAATCGGCCTGACCTGTTGCCCACGGCTACGCCTTCAACGATCGCACCGGCGAGTCCCGCCACAGCGCCCGAGGTGAAGCCGTCCACACCAACTTCCGCCGCAGTCTCACCCAACGGCGCAGCTGTCGATGATGTGAAGGAACGCCTCTTGGCTCTGGTAGTCGAAAAGACCGGTTATCCGCAGGACATGTTGGACTT
>PMWW01000047.1 GCA_003165795.1 Acidobacteriaceae bacterium | reverse complement strand
TTCTGGCTACCGGCGAGAGACGCATTTCACTTGCGCTGGAATTCCGGCGAGCCCAGCAACAACCCTGCGATGACGTTGACGTTGGCCGGATGCGACAGGTCCGCGAATTGCGGCATAGCTTGGGGACCGATGATGCGCTCCTCGATCGCCTGGTGCGTTTGCTTGGAGATGTAGCCTGCCACCAGCGTCTGCTCGAGTTGCAACTGCGCTTGATAGGGATCGGCGCCGGCCACCGGTTCGCGGTCCAGCAGCTGAGCGAGATTGAGGCTAGTGCCTGGCAACCGGTTCGTTGCCAAGGCAAGCCCGAAGTTCATGCGATCCAGCAGCGCCGCTGAATTCACCCAGACATCAGCCTGGGTCGAGTACCCGGTGGGCGGCTGCATGCCATACAGCGGCATGCCCATCTTGTTCAGCACCCCCAGCAACGGTTGTGGGTCGGCGATCTCCGCTTGCGTCGCACGCAACGACGACACGACGAATTCAAATGGCGTCTTCACCCGCGCGCGATAGGCCTCAGGTGCCCAGAATTCCGGCGAGCGGAACATGGTTTCCAGCACGGCACGAATATCGCCATCGGTTTTCAGGAAGGTCTTCGACATGGCGTTAACCAAGGATAGCGGTGGGGCGTCGGAGACGAAACGCTGCGCCAATTCGGTCGAGACAAAACGTGCCGTCGAGGGTTGGCGCGCGAGAATTTCGAGCACCTGTGTGCCTTCGTTCTCGCCGCCTTCTCTGATCTTGTGCCCGAGCACTACTTTTTCGCCCGGCTCATGCAAACGGGGCCTATAGATAAACCCTCCACCCTGGCGCGGCTCATCGATGGTCCAGCCGGTGAAGACACGCGCCACCTGGGTCACGTCCTGCTGGGTATAGCCGCCGTTGACGCCGAGCGTGTGCAGCTCCATCAACTCACATCGACGGGCCATGTTATCGCAGTTTCGGCTGCGGAGGTCAGCTAGACATGACTACGAAGAAACAGATCAGCAAGGTCAGCGAGAATCCCGTGAATCGCGGCCGTCACGAGCATCAATGCCGAATCTGCTCGCACCCAAAACGGGACGAAATTGAAGGTTCCTACGGAAGGTCGGAGAACGACAAAACAAGGAGGGTAACCCATGCCGGTTAAGCGGCCTGAAGCGGCAACTATCAGATGCCTAGCGACCAACCAGAGCGGCGCCCCCTGTGCCGCTCCCCCAACCCGGGATTCACATTACTGCTCGCTTCACCACGACAACAACAAAGAAATGATGAGCGCAACGGTTACTCTCACCGACGATAGAGAGTGCAGAATCGTGGTAGGTCTAGAGATTATTGAAGAGTGGCAATTTAGAAAAAGGGCGCTAGAATTCTTGTTCTTTGGTGAAGTCGGAGAATCGTCTTGACCTACATCGATGAGTTGCGAGATGTAATCCGGCGCTTGCATGACGCTGAGGCGACCCATGTTGAAAGCGTGCCAGTGAAAGAAACATTCCAAGGTCAAACGGTTTGGGAAGGCGTCGTAGAAGTGTTCAGCCTGAAAGATCATCCGACCGCGCACAGGGTATATGCGTGGTCGCACGATACTGACATCCCCGGCAATCCTCGGCGCCACGTAACCGTGCTACACATTCCGCCGGTCATCTCGCCTCTACTGGCAGTGAGGGCAGCAATCGTACAGGAGTTTAAGAGCCGTGAGCCAGAAGAAGCGTAAACCTGGACGCCCCAAGCTCCCCAAAGGGGAGGCAATGGGCAAGATTGTGCCTGTGCGCTTCGCGGCTGGCAGCATAAAGGCCGTGGAAGCGGCAGCCAAGGCCAATAATCAGACAGTCTCGCAGTGGGTGCGTAGCACGATTGATGCCGCGCTCGGAGTTTGAGATGGGCAAATTAGGACACTACCAAAATTCAGGACGGCTACACCCGTATCTCTCACCTGTACGAGAAGGGCGACCAGATTTTCTTGTTTGGCTTCAGTCGCGGGGCTTACACGGCTCGCAGTCTCTGCGGCATGATCGCAGCATGCGGGTTGCCCTCCCAGAACGTCGACGATCAGCAGACCGAACTGGCCTTCGCCGCGTATCGCCAGCATGATCTGACGCTGCGGACGCAGATGCTGGCCAGCCTGAAACAACAGTATTCCCCCGACAATGCCCAGATCACCATGGTCGGAGTGTGGGACACAGTAGGATCACTTGGGATTCCGGCGACCTTTGGTGGAATTGATCTTCTCGGTTACGGCTTCCTCGATACCAGCTTGCACCCTGATGTGAAATTTGCCTATCAGGCCCTCTCCATCGACGAACGCCGCCGCGAGTTTCCGGCTACGCTGTGGTCCGGGCCAGCTGTCCCCGGACAGGTTATTGAACAGGTTTATTTTAGCGGGTACATCGCGATATCGGTGGCGGCTACGCGGAAACTGGCCTTTCTGATATCACGTTGAGCTGGACCATGAGCAAGGCGCAAGCGCTGGGAGCTGATTTCGATTTTGCTGTTTATCAGCAGTACGCCAATCTGGACGCGAAGCAGGCCCTCGATCAGAAGCACGAGTCGTGGACACCGATACAGGGGTTTCCCCGTTTGCGAATGATAGCGGATAACGCCTGCATCAGTAATAGCGCGCAACTTAGGTTGGAACGCGACATCTCGTACCAGCCGGGCAATTTGAAGGTGAGTTCGGGCAAATTGGGGCCGTCGTACACTGTCGTTCCTATACTCGCCGTAAGTGAAGATCCAGGCGAGTGAAACCGGCCCGTTGATGACTGCTGACCTGGACCAGGCTGTGTTCCCGAAATGGAAATCCAGAGGGCGTCGAACTAATATTTCCTTTGATCTGCCCCCGAAAAACTC
>PMWW01000195.1 GCA_003165795.1 Acidobacteriaceae bacterium | reverse complement strand
GCTTTTCCTCCAGGTTACCTAGTTAGGGAAGACGATGAATCGCTAAGGGTGGTTAGGGCCAGGCCCACAGCTTGTGCCGCAAACTCTTCCTGGCAGAGGGGGTTTTGCTTTTCGGTGAAATGCTAGCGCGATTTATCCCCATTCGCGACAACTTTGTCTGATGCGATCAGTCTGCGCTCCAAGTGGGATTGGCGACGGACGCCGCCAATAACATACTTGCACCGAATTTTGGGGGCAGCACCACACGTAGGGCACCGCACTGTCAAAGCCTGGGCTTCAACCAAAGAACCTGATTTCATCCCGACATTCTCCATCCAGCAGAGGATGAAGTCTGGTCAATTTTGGACATCTCGATTTCAAACTGCACCACTACCAAATTCCGCAGCCTAATCAGTGCCCTTCACGACGGTCTGCGGTGCGCTGTGGCCGACATAGTCTTCTGCAAGACGGAGTCTCGCGAAGAAGCGCAGAGTGTCCTTTTCGCAGAAGCTCCGGGCGTCCAGCTCGGCTGGCTCTTTTTCGAGAACGACCTCGTGCCTTGCGAGGCGAACATCAGAAGCCGAAACCGGGATTCGCTTCAGGCTGATCTAGAAAAACTCCACGAGTATTCCGCGTGCTACTTTATTCCGCCAGGTGTGGACGTGCTTCCCATCCGCCAGGAATTTCTCGGATAGGCCACTGGAATAGTCCGCGCGATTTATCCGACTGACTCACTTTTCAGAATTGTGCAACGGGGCGGGGCGGTAGTCGTAAAAAGAGCAACCCACCCCCCACGGCCGAAATGAGGTTTTCCGCTGCCGAACTCGCCGCTGGCGGCGATTCAGGCTGCGCTGTGTCACCATAATCCTGTGTCGCTGGAGTAAACGCTGCGATCATCTCCCGGCATAGGATGGCAAAATTGAGGTTCTGCCCCTGCTCCACTGGAAAAGTGGTAATTCCAACCAGCCTTCCATATCGGTCGAATAATCCGCCGCCGCTTGAGCCGAGAGAAATAGCCGCTGTTGTCTGCGTAACCTCACCCATGAACTTATTCACTGGACTGTTTTCGAGTCGGCAATTAAGCACAGGGCGAGTCTTCACTTCCGAACTTATTTCAGGCCAATCTCGCCATCGTACTGTTGGATAACCCCGTAGCACTCGCAGGCGGACTCTTCAAGTTTCTTGCGGTTCACGATCTTCACCGCACCACGGGTGTACTCGATGATCTTCTTCCTCTGCAAGACACCCGCTGCCAAGCTCACGGTGGGCCTATCTGTCCCTAGCATCGTGGCGAGAAAATCATGAGTGATGGGCAGCGACCCTGAATCCATTCTATCTTGAGTCATTAGCAACCACCGCGCAAGCCGTTGCCCAATATCGTGCAGTCGATTACACGCGGCTGTTTGTGCAACCTGCATACCCCGAATTGCGGCATAACGGCTCAATATCAATTGAAGATGTGGAGCGGATTCCAAAGTGTTTTGCAAAGCTCCGGCCGCCACCCGAAACCCATCCCCCGTGATTTGTACCACTGCTTGAAACGGACTTCTGCTCAGGCCAACAGCCGCCGGTATTCCTGTAAAGCCTTCTTTTCCAACTATGCCAGCTTCAACCGTTTTTCCATCTTTCATTACGACTACAAGAGAAATCAAACCGTGATTCGGGAAGTATGCAAATTCTAGCTTTCCACCCGCCTCGTGAAGAACTAGATGGTTCGGAAAGCTGACGTATTCGAGATGAGGACGAAGTGAGGCGTAGTCGTTATCGGAGATCGATAAAAGGATTAGGTTGCTGACTAGTTTCCCGTCGGCATTCGTCCGCTCGCCGGACCGCACGACTTGGAGGCCTTTGCGTGCCATAAACCAGAACCGAAAACCATCCCAGATGCAGGAGTGAGCTAGTCGTGGCATGCGAAACAGGAACCCTACTTATTCGCTCCACTCGGAAAATTATACAGCGCCCTCTCCAACCCTTTTGTAGGGTGTCCTACATTGGCTTTACCGCTGTTCCGCAGAAGCATCGCGACGCAGGAAACGTGACCCCGCTCAAGCGGTTCCGCCACCTCAAAGGATGCCGCGAAAGCGGGCGTCCGAACCAACAACATTCTCCTGGGTATGTAGGGTGCCCAACAGACAGACCAGCAAAATTGGCATGTGATATTTAGTGCAACAGGGGGAAGTAATGGGTGCCCGTGGTTATGGCCGGATCATCCTAACCACGAGAATCCCATTCTGTTTCAGCGCCTCCGGGTTCTAAAGTCGAGGTGTAAGGGCGCTGCCCCTTCGGAGGCATGAAATGAGCGCTAATTCCATTCCAATCCGCAGCCCAGGCCGTCCCGCTAAACCGATTCCATCGGCTAATTCGTTGCGATCCGCAAAACCATCGACAGGCGAAACTTCAAAGCCTTCCCGTCTTAAAACACCCAAGCCGCAACCAAAGAATGGCGATACGGTTTTCGATCCCGAGACCTTTCTGGCGAGAGCTGGGTTGGGAAAGCAGGTTCTCAGTCTGAAGAAAAATGAGACGGCCTACGCGCAAGGCGACGATGCTAACGCGATTTTTTACGTGCAGAAGGGCCAGCTGAGAGTAACTGTCACTTCTGCGGACGGAAAAGAAGCAACCATCGCCTTGGTGGGAGCTAAGGAATTCCTGGGGGAGGACTGCATGGTCTTAGCTCATCCTCTTCGACTCGCGACTGCTACCGCCATGACCGAGTGTGCGCTGCTCAGGATTAGCAAGGCGGAAATGGTCCGTGTACTTCACCAAGAACACGCGCTGTCGGATGTGTTTGTTTCTTTTCTGCTTACCCGCAACGCTCGGGTCCAGGCGGACCTGGTGGATCAGCTTTTCAATTCTAGTGAAAAGCGGTTGGCGAGGATTCTGTTGTTGCTCGCCCAGTTCGGCAAGGAAAGCAAGCCCGAGACGGTGGTGCCAAAGATCAGCCAGGAAATCTTGGCGGAGATGATTGGCACAACCAGATCCCGAGTCAGCTTCTTTATGAATCGCTTCAGAAAGCTGGGCTTCATCGAATACAACGGCAAGATTCGGGTTCACAACTCCCTCCTCAATATTTTTCTGCAGGAATAAGGGCGCCGCAGTTTTTGTGGCTTCCGTCGGCAAGCCAACCGCCTCTATTACAAGCCGGCGGGTTCAACGGTTTGAGAGACGGCTTTAGAGCAATTCTGCCGCGCCCGCTGTCCTCAAGCATCAAGCATCCCTGCTCAGACGGACTCAAGTGCGTTGAGGGCGAGGGTTCCGGTAACACAATGCCCGTAGCGTTCAAACGAGGACGCAGGACCAGAGGAGAATCGGAAGGGAAGCGATTAACTGCCAGGAAATACCCCGCGCTAGAACTTGCACCTGTCCTTGAGGTGGTAAGTTTCTTGAAGAACTGGTCTGAACTGACCGTTCGTGCTTTTCGGGGCGTGACATGATGGTTTTATGCCGCGGAAGGAAGATGAGAAGAAGGAATCCGACGAAGAAATTCTTCGCGACGTCGAGCGAGAAATGGCAAAGCCCCGCATCGCGAAGTCAGCCAGGAGAGTTGCTGCCGTCCCGGTTCGGGAGCTCCATCAACCGGAACGACCGTAATGCTGCATAGCAGTTGTTGGAAGCAAGACTACGAGTGCGTAAATCCCCAGAGTCGTACCCAGCGGAATATCGGATAGCGATAAGAACCCTGCAATGAGGGCGAGC
>PMWW01000089.1 GCA_003165795.1 Acidobacteriaceae bacterium | reverse complement strand
CTAGATGATGCCGTGAAGCATCTAACTGGTCTCCCTTACACTCAGGAACTTATCAGGGCAGGAACCATAACCGCTGCCGATCTTGAGTCAGTGTGGTTCCGAAACCGTGTTACGGACATGCGGCTGGTCTTTGTAGGTGGATGGAAGCTGTGAGCAAAAGTCGCGTCCGGGCCGAAACGGTCAGTCAGCGATATTTATGCCCTTAGGACGGCGCANNCGGCCTCAAGGCCGTCCCCTTCAAGAAGTCAGACTTAATCAGGGCTTCCCTAATGGCCAATTGCTAAGTGCTATTCCGTTCGCAATGCCTGCATCGGCTCAATCGAGGCGGCGCGGCGAGCCGGCAAGTAGGTCGCCAGCAATACCACGGTGAGCAGAACGGCGATGGCAACCATCCAGGGAGCTGCCTGCAACGCCCCTACTTGGAACAACAAGCTAGTGAAGATGCGGCCGAGTGCGATCGCGGCGAGCACGCCGCAGACAATGCCGATCACCGCCAGGCGCACGCCCTGCAGCAGCACTAACTGCAGTACATTGTTGCGCTGTGCGCCCAGCGCCATGCGGACTCCCAACTCGCGCGTCCGCAGGCGGACCGAGTAGCTGACCACGCCGTACAGGCCCAACGCCACCAACAGCAGAGCCAAGCCGGCAAAGGTCGTCAGCAGCAGCACCACAAAGCGCCGGCCAATGAGTGATTCATCCACGCGCTGCTCCATCGTCTCCACGTCATAGATCGGGATGCTGGAGTCCACCAGCCGTACAGTTGCGGCAAGGTCACTGGCTAAGCTGTCGGTAGATCGCGAACTCCGCACTACCAGAGAAGCCGAAGAGGCCGGGGTCTGAGCCATGGGGAAGTAGTAGAAACCCTCGTTGGTGTCGGATTCGAGTGAGGAAGAGCGCGCATGACCCACCACACCGACGATGGTGTACCAGGGGCCGTGCACGCGATCGTCGTTGGTGATCTGCTGGCCGATGGGGTCCTTGCCAGGCCAATACTGGCGGGCCAAAACTGTATCCACCAGGGCAACTCGCTCAGTTCCGCGACGGTCGTCCAAGGTGAAATCGCGGCCCATGAGTACGGGGATGCCAAGGGTGGCGAAGTATCCCGGCGAGATCACGCGGACATTGCCGTGCGGTCCGGGGTCATTCGGTGACGCGGGGTAGCCTTGCAAGAAGAAGCTGGCCGTTCCACCCTCGTCGCCGAAAGGAAGAGAGTCAGCAAGGGCAGCGTTCTTCACCCCGGACAGAGCGCGCAGCCGCTCTTGCACAGCCGTGTAGAAGGCCGCCTGCTTTTCGTCATTGCCGTACGCGGTTGCCGGCAGCGAGACTCTAGCGGAAAGCAACCCGTCAGGCTGAAACCCGGTTTCAACTTTTTCCAACGCACGCAGACTGCTCAACAGCAATCCCGCGCCCGCCAAAAGCAGCAGCGACAATGCGACCTGCGCCACCACTAGCGATGAGCGCCCACGCTGACTTGCCATACCGTTTGTGCCGGCACGCCCACTTTCCTGGAGAGCGTTAAACCACCCCGGCCGGGTCCGATTCCAGGCCGGCACTGCACCGCACAGTAGAGAACACAGCACGGCCACGAAGGTAACAAAAATGAGTACGGGCCCACCGAATGACGGCTGGATTTGGGAACCAAGCGAGGATGGCAGGCCTCGCACCAGCAGCGGTGCACTCAAGGAGGCGACGGCAAATCCCAGGGCGACGCCGGCGGCAGTGAGAACGATGCTTTCCCGCAAAGCCTGCCATGCCAGGGTCGCACGCGACGCGCCCAGGGCCACTCTCACCGCCAACTCACGCTGCCGTGCGGAAGCGCGCGCCATCTGCAATCCGGCGATGTTGGCGCAGGCAATCAACAGCACCATGCCTACCGCAATCAGCAAAAGGGTAAGCGGCTTGCGAAGATTGCCACCCACCATCTGGTTCAGCGGCAGAGCAAACATGCCCCACCCGCTGGCGTGACCAAAGCTATTGCTGCCTTCAGACGCAATATTCTCCTGTCCTTTGCTATCAAGATAAGCGTTCACCTGATGGAGCGAAACACCCGCACGCAGTCTGGCCACGCCGAACAGGTATTCGTCATAGCGGTATTTGCGGTCGTGATACTGCCCCGGCGGTAGGGCCAACGGTACCCACAGCTCCACCTCGTTCGGCCAGTTAAATTCCGCACCCATGACGCCTACGACCCGGTACGACTGTTGGTTGAGGACCAGCGAGCGACCGATGATGTTGGAGTCGGACCCAAACTGTTTCCTCCAGGTGCGGTAGGCAAGTACTACCTCGTGGTCGGCGCCGGGCTGGTCTTCTTGGGGCGCAAAGACGCGGCCAAGATAAGGACGCGCGCCAAAGACGTCGAAATAACTGGCTGAAACTTGAGCAGCACGTAGCAGCTCAGGATTGACATTGTCGCGACTGAAGTTGAAATCTGCGCTACGCATTACCGCTGCGGAGGAGAAGATGTCGTGGGCTGCAGCGGCATCGGCGAAATCGGGCGGGGACAGGGCAATATTGCTGAGGTCGGGCATGGCACGATAGCGGACGCGCAAAGCCACCAGCCCGCTAGGATGAGGAATGCCGCTGGGATTCAGCAGGACGGCATTGGTGACCGAGAACACGGCGATATTCGCACCGATGCCCAATGCCAGCGTCAGCACGGAGACCAGGGCAAATCCCGGCGACTTGCGCAGTTGGCGGAAAGCGTAACGAAATTGATGCAGAAGCGTATGCATAGTAAGACCTCGCGATCAGCAGTTAGCAGCGAGCAGTAATGCCAAGCGCCTGCTGGCGCTCACGAATTGCCGACTGCTTATTTGCTAATTCATTCCGTTCGCAACGCCTGCATCGGTTCTAGCGCCGATGCGCGGCGCGCGGGCAGCAGGGTCGCCAACAGGGCGGTGCCAAACAACACCAGGGTGATTGCCGCGTAGACCCCGGGATCTGCAGTACGCACGCCAAACAGCAGGGTGGCGATCAGTCGCGTGAGCGCCAACGCCAGCACCAATCCCGCGCCCAGTCCAAAGGCCGCCAGTTTCAGGGATTCCCGCAGAACCATGGACACGACCGACCGGCGATCGGCTCCCAGTGCCATGCGCACGCCAATCTCCTGGGTTCGAATCGATACGCCGTAGGAAATCACGCCATAGATTCCGATGGCGGCCAGCAACAGTGCCATGCCGGCGAAGATGCCCAGCAGCAGCGCATTGAAACGCGATTGCGCCACCGAGCGCTCGAGTAAATCCGTCATCGGACTGACATCGGCAATCGGTTGTTGAGGGTCCAGCGCGGCTACCGCGCTGCGGATTGCGGAAGCCACGGTGGCTGCGTCCTGATCGGTGCGCACCGCGAACATGGGAGCGTTGCCCCAGCCTTCGCCTGCGAACTGCGTGACCGGCGCAAAGACTTCTGGATCGCTAGGCTGGTTCGCCTCGGTGTTCTTTAGGTCTGCAACCATACCGACTACGGTGCGATAAGGAGCGAGGGGTTCGGGCGGCCCACTGGTTGGTTGAGGAGGGACCAGCTCCGGCGGCGGTAACATGCGAATGGTTTTTCCAATCACGTTCTGATTGGGATAGAAACGCCGCGCGAACGCTTCATTCACAATGGCTACCGGTTGGCTTTTTTCTGCGTCCGACGCGGCGAATGCCCGTCCTGCCTGTAGCCGCGCCCCCATCGCCTTGAAGTAGTCGGGACTGATCAAATTAAATTGCGCATTAGGCACGTCGGCCATGGAATGCATGGGCGGAAAACCTTCTCCGCTGACGAACTTGCCCCAGCCCATGCCGTGGCCCAGCGGCAGCGTGTCTACGATGCCTAACGTCACCACGCCCGGGACTTGCCGGACTCGTTCGATTACTTGATTGATGAACGGGAGCGCCTTCTCCGGTTTGGGATACTTCGCGTCATCCAGGGGAAGCTCGAAGGTGAGCAGGCGCTGAGATTCGAAGCCGAAATCCTGGTGTTGCAAATGCGAGAAACTCTTGATCAGTAGCCCTGCTCCGGCGAGCAGCGCAGTGGCCAGAGCCATCTCGGCGATGATCAGGCCGTCGCGAAAGCGGCGGGAGCGGCGTCCTTGCGTCGAACCGCGATTGCTCTCGTGTAACGCCTGCCGCGGATCGGCGCGCGAGGCCTCGACCGCGGGACCGATGCCGAACAGCAAGACCGATCCCACCGCCAGCGCCGCGGTGAAGCCAAGCACATACGGATCCATGCGGACGGTGTGTACTGCAGGGAAGGTCGCCGGCAGCAATGCGGTGACGATCCTGAGCAACGCTGAGCCCAGGAACACGCCGGCTGCACCACCGAAGACTGCGATCATCAGACCTTCATTGACGAACTGGCGAATCAAACGCACTCGGCTCGCGCCCATCGCGCTGCGTACGGCAAACTCTTTTTGCCGGGCGGCAGCACGCGTCAGCATAAGGTTTGCGAGATTAACGCAGGCCACCAGCAGAACGAACAGCACCGCGCCAAATATAGCCAGCAGCGCGGGCCGCACATTGCCCACCAGATTGTCGCGTAAGCTCTCGGTACGAACCCCCAGCCCGGCATTCCCGGGAAACTCTTTGGCGATACGCGCGGCGATAACGTTCATGTCGGAGTCAGCTTGTTGCGGCGTCACTCCCGGCTTCAACCGGCCCACGACCCCGATGAAATGATTGTTCCGAGTGTTCATCGAATCGTCCGGCGCGAAGGCCAGCGGGGTCCAAATCACGACGGGCCGCTTGAAGAAGCGAAAATCCTTAGGCATCACACCGGTTATCGTGTAGAGTTCGCCGCCCAAGTGCACTTGCCGTCCGACAACATTAGGATCGCTGCCGAAGCTGCGTTCCCATAAGCCGTAGCTGAGGATCGCAACCCGGTGTTCGCCCCACTGCTCATTGCGTTCGGTGAATACGCGACCGAGACATGGCTGCACCCCCATCGTCGGAAACAGATTGGCTGTGATCGACGCTGACACCAGCACCTCGGGAGTGTGGCCTTCCAGCGACAGGTTGATGCTGCCGTTGGAGAAGGCACCCATGTCTGTGAAGGAGTGGTTGTCGCTGCGCCACACGCGATAGTCGGGGGTCGATGAGCCAAACATCGGCAAGCCCTGCGTAGGAGCCGAACTCCACAACAGGAGTAACCGGTTCGCATCGGGATAAGGCAAGGCCCGCAGCAACACTGCATTGACCACGCTGAACACCGCAGTGTTCGCGCCAATGCCCAAGGCGAGGGTAAGAACTGCCGTGACCACGAAGCCCGGCGACTTGCGAAGCTGACGCATCGCGAATTGAAAATCCTGCAGAATCGAATGCATGATTCTTCTCCAAGAACCTCGCCGTGCTTATTCCGTTCGTAATGCCTGCATGGGATTGACCGATGCGGCGCGCCGGGCGGGGATGAGTGCAGCCAGCGCGACTACCAGCGTGATCAGGAGTACGCCCGTTGCCATCACCAGCGGATCGGCCGGGCTGACGTTATACAACTGGCTGCGCAGCAGGCGTGAGAGCAGGACCGCAATGGGCAGCGTGACCACGACGCTGATTCCCGCCAGCCACAACACGTCGCCGAGCACCAGGCGCACGACCGATCCGCGGCGCGCACCCAGCGCCATGCGGATGCCGATCTCTTGCTGCTGACGCGTGACCGAATACGAAATCACGCCATAGATGCCCAGCGAAGCCAGCAGCAGAC
>PMWW01000135.1 GCA_003165795.1 Acidobacteriaceae bacterium | reverse complement strand
TTTAGCCGGCGGCAGCAACTATGCTTTCCCGACTTTTTCAGCGGCCTGTTTAGTCGGTGAGGGATCCGCGGTTTCGCTGCGGAACTAAGTCCGCCACGCTAACCACCAGCCCCTAACCACGAACCACTTTCTTCCAGGAGTTCCCGGTGGGCACTAAACGCACAACCAACTCGAAGCAACCAAGCAAACCGAAGTTGAAACCCGCACCTAAACTCGACCCTCTACCGACCGAGCTGCCCGCGCCGCCCGTTGCTTCCGCACCTCCCCACGACGCACCCCCCAGCGCGGAAATGCTGAAGTGGTGTGGCAGTCATCTCGACGAGAAACCTCCGGACAACCGCCGCATTGGCCCTTACAAAACTTCGCCCGCGGCCTCCACCTGGCGTGAGTATCTGATGTGGGCGCTGTTAAATATCCGCGATAAGAACGGACGCCTGCGCCGGCTGGTCCTCAATCGCGCCCAGAAAGATCTGGAAACCACCAGCACTCAGCGCAACATCGTTCTCAAAGCCCGTCAGTTGGGCGTCACCACTTACGTTGCCGCGCGCTTTTTTGTCAACTGCATCACTCGCGAAGGAACGCTCAGCGTGCAGGTCGCGCACGACCAGCGTTCCGCTGAAGAAATCTTTCGCATCGTGCACCGCCTCCTGGAGAACTTGCCCGAGGCGTTGCGCCAGGGCGCGCTGGTCACTTCGCGCGCCAACGTCCGCCAGATCGTGTTTCCCGTTCTCGATAGCGAGTATCGCGTGGAAACCGCCGCGGACCCCAACGCCGGCCGCGGGCTGACCATCCACAACCTCCATTGTTCGGAGGTCGCCCGCTGGCCGCGCGATGTCTCGGAAACTCTCGCCTCCTTGCGCGCCGCCGTCCCGCCCGACGGCGAGATCTTTCTCGAGTCCACGCCCAGCGGCGCCGGCGGCAAGTTTTACGACGAGTGGCAGCGCGCCTCGCAAACCGGCTACACCCGCCACTTCTATCCTTGGTGGTGGGACGCCAACTACCGCCGCAAGATCGAGGTTGTTAAATTCACCGAGGAAGAAATCGAGCTCATTCGCCGGCACGGACTCGACCCCGGCCAAATTGCCTTTCGCCGCGAGATGCGCGCCAACTTCCGCAACCGCGCCCGGGAAGAGTATGCCGAAGATCCCGAGAGCTGCTTCCTGGCTTCCGGCGATTGCGTCTTCGATTCCGATCTTGTCGAGCAGCGCCTGAAGCAGCCTGCTCCCATCGCCGAAGAAAGCGACGCAGGCCGCCTGCTCACCTTCTTTCCGCCGATTCCCGGCGGCAACGGGATCGTCCCCAAGCAATACATCGTCGGCGTCGATCCGGCTGGAGGCGGCACCGACGGCGACTATTCCTGCGCTCAGGTCATCGACCAGTCCAGCGGAGTGCAATGTGCCGAGCTTCACGGACATTTCTCTCCCCACGATCTGGCCGCTCGTGTCGCCATCCTCGCCCACAAGTACAACGACGCGCTGGTCGCCGTCGAGCGCAACAATCACGGCCACGCGGTGCTCGCCCATCTCGTCATGAATCAGGGCTACACCAACCTCTACAAGTCCGGCAATCAGCCCGGATGGCTCACCACCGCGGCCTCGCGTCCCCGCATGTTAGAAAACTTCGCGGCCATTCTCTCGGCGGCGTCGTTCATGTTCCTCAGCCCGCGGCTGCTGGAGGAGTGCCGCACCTTCATCCGTCATACCGATGGCACCTGTTCGGCTGCCGCCGGCGCTCACGACGACACCGTCATGGCCATGGCCGTCGCCCAGGCCGTCCGCGCCGAGTTGCGCGTGCTTCCTCCCAAGTCGGTACATGAACTGCAATTCACCATGCTGCAAGCGGCATAAAGCAACTTTGCTTGGTGTCATCCTGAGCGCAGGCGGCGCTTCGCCGCCGGAGTCGAAGGACCTGCTGTCCTTTGCAGCGCAGAGAGCGCTCTTCCTGGCAGCGGTGAGCGCTGCTGCTTCTCCCTTTTCTCATCCGCAGCGCCGCAGTCGAAGCGTCCCCTATAGCTCTGTCCTCCCGAGTCGAAGGACCGGCGCTCCGCATCTTCCGTCGGCACCGCAAGCACCACAACACAACCGTCCCGCGGAGCGGGACGACTCAGCTTAGCCCAGGACGAAGTCCTGGGTACGCGTCACAAAAAAACTCCCCGTCCCGGCAGGGACGTTCCCCTGGTCGCGCGGACCCCGGCCAACCGCGTTCCACCCATCAACCCCGTAGCGGCCTCTATCGCCGCCGCCAACCTATCCACAAACCATAAAGGAGAAACTTGAAATGGCATTCAACCTACAAACATTCCAGAAGATGATGTCCGTCGTGCAGGCGGCTACTACGGAAGCCGCCACCGTCGCTGGCCAATGGGGATCTGGCGATCACCTGGGTGCTGTTACCGCAGCCGTGCAGACCGCCGGAGCCATCGCCCAGTCCGCCACCACCAATCCCCAACAGCAGCAGGAGGCCACCGTGGCTACCCAACTGGCAACTACTCTGATGCCGGTGATTTTCGGCTTTGCCAGCCTGTTTGCCAAAAAGCTCTGAGGAAACTCTGATTAAGTCCCGTTTTGAAGGGGACGGCCTTCAGGCCGTCCGTTAAGTACCCGAAATCGTGCGGCTTTAGCCGCTGCGGGACCTCGCTTTCACTTGATCAGAATTTCCCTAACCGTAACCAATAGCGAAGAGAGTGGGTGCCTCATCCTTTCGCCGCCCTTGGCGAAAGGGTGGGAATTGTGGTGGACCTCGCTCTTCTCACACTGCTCTGTGACGTATGCCGACGTAATCGCGGCAGCTTCCGCGTTAGCATCGACTCGGGAAGCTGCCGCAGCCGCCGACGCCGACGCCCTGGCCGTGATGTACGGCCGCGATGACCGTTGCGGGCGGTTTTCCACAGGATTGTGCTTTGCCCCCCTGTCGCTTTTCGGACCCTCTGGCTCACAGGGACAAACCAACACTAGTTACTAATTGCTAGTCGCTAGTTGCTTACTGTGCTCATCCAGGCGGTCCAACACGTGCGCAGGATGCGGGGCGGCGCGCAGAGTCATCTCATGCGCTGCGCCGACGGCTTTTACTACGTCGTCAAGTTTCAGAACAACCCCCAGCACTCGCGCGTCTTGGTCAACGACTGGCTGGGCACCCGCCTGGCTGAATTGATCGGCTTGCCCGTCCCGGTGGCCGCCATTGTCGACGTGCACCCCTGGCTGCTGGAGCACACGCCCGATCTGCGCATCGAACTCTGCGGCCATCGCACCATGTTCACCCCCGGCCTGTCCTTCGGTTCGCGCTACGTGGTCTCGCCGCTCGAGGGCCAGGTTTTCGACTATCTGCCCGAGACCATGATCTCGCGCGTGCGCAACCTGCGCGACTTCGCCGGCATCCTCGCGCTCGACAAATGGACCTGTAACGCCAACGGGCGCCAGGCCGCCTTCTGGAAGCGTCCGCGCGAGCGCAAGCTGACCGCCAGCTTCATCGACCAGGGCTACTGCTTCAACGCCGGTGAGTGGAATTTTCCCGACGCGCCCCTACGCGGTGTCTTCGGGCGCAACGACGTTTACGCATGTGTCACATCGTGGGACAGCTTCGAGCCTTGGCTCAGCCGCATAGAAAGCTTTCCCGAAAGTTCGCTTTGGCCGCTGGCCGAGGAGATTCCGCCCGAGTGGTATAGCGGTGCCAGTGACCAACTGGAGCGTTTGCTTTCGCGCCTGCTGGCGCGCCGCTCCCGCGTCCGCGAACTGGTCCTGGATTTCCGCAATTCATCTCGAAACCCCTTCCCGAACTGGCGCGAAGCGGTGAATTGATGTTGCACCACAGAAACACAGCGACACCGAGAAAGAGGACAATGGATTGCCGGTGAGGTGCCAAAAGATCAGCTTTCATACACGTCAAAACGGTTCGGGTGGTGGCATCAGGACGGTTCGGGTAGAAGCACCGGCCTTTAGCAGGCTGCTGAAAAAGTCGGATTCGACATGTTTTGAAGGGGCGCACCTTTAGGTGCGCCGTCCTAAGCCCTTTATTCTTGTCATTCCTCGCGGGCTTCAGCCCGTGAGGAATCTGCGGTTCGCGCTGCACCGCGAACAACTTGTTTGCGGCTTGATGGACGGCGCGCCGATAATTCAGTCCCGCCCAGCGGGACCACACTCTTGAAGCGCGGCTTCCGCGCACACGGCGTTTCTGGCAAAATGCCAAATGCTAACTGCTGATGGCTGCCTTTAAACAATGCGAATGCTTCCTCCTGCGCTACGTCCCCGACGTGGTCAAGGGTGAGTTCGTCAATGTTGGCGTGGTGCTGCTGGAAAGCGGTGATGACGGTTTCACCGGCGTGCGCTTCACTCCCGACTGGCGACGGGCGCGCTGCCTCGATCCCGAAGTCGACGTCGAGCTGCTGCAATCGTACGAGGCCGAGGTACGCCGTCTGCTGCAATCGCGACTGCCCGAGGTCATCAATTATCGCGGCCCCATGTCGCGTCGTGAATGGTTGCTCGCGCAGATGCAGCAATCCTTTTCGGGCGCACTGGAATTGGCGGCGATGAGCGCTGTCCTGACCGAGTCGCCTCCGGACGAGCTGATCAAGCTCGCGCAAGCGTATCTGGAATCGACCACCCACGGCCACCGCGCCCAATCCGGCCGCCGCGTCATCTATAACGCCATGCGCGACGCCTTCGAGCAACAGGGCGTCTGGCAATTGATGCTGAAGAACATCGATGTCGCGCGTTACACCCGCAAGGGCGATCCGCTGAAGATCGATTGCGGCTATCGCGTTCCCGGGCTGCCGGCCAGTGCCGGCCCTGCTCCGGCTGGGGCCAACGGCGTGGTTCATCTTTTTCACGCCCTATCGCTAGCGACGGATGTGGATTCGGCCAAGGTGCTGGCCTTCACCTACTTGGACTTGCGCGCGGGCCTGAACGCGGCTGAGCACGCCATCAGCGACCTGACCGCCATCACCGAAGACGGTCTGGATCTCCAGGATGAAGGCGTGGCCTTCGCTCTGGCGACCCTGCAAGACAGCGACATTACCATCGCCAGGGCCAGCCAACTGCCGCAAATCGCCCAGCGCGCTCGGCTTGAGCTCAAACTCTAAGACGTTTGTCATCCTCAGCGAAGCCCCCCAGGGAACGCAGTCGAAGGACCGCTATCGACCCCATCGACTTTCCTTGTTCTCTGACATTGTGGGATGCTTTGCTACGTCCGCACATCCGGCCTTAACTACCTCGTCCGGACCACCGACAACCAGCCACTAACCACTCTCTTACAGGCAAAACACTATGAATATGCCAGACACTCTGCGCGGCGCCCTGCGTCGCATCGTGGGACCGTCGTTTCTCAAGCTGCACTGGCCGGTTCGCCGGCTCCCCTCCGCGCTGCAAGCCACCAGCGCCGAATCCGCCCGTAGAACGGTGCCTCTACCTTCCATATTCGCCCCGGGGGCACCCACGCTCGTGCGTGCCGGGGTCATGCCTAAACCCACGCCCGCCAACCTGCGCCGCTTCGCCGAAATGCCGATCGCGCGCAAGGCCATCAACACCATCAAAGACCGTATCGCTGGAATGCAGTGGCGCATTCAGCCGCGCCACGGCCGTTCTCTCGACGACCTGCCCGACGCCACCGAGCGCATCGCCACCCTCGTTCTTAACTTCGAGCAGCCCAACCCCGAGGACTCCTTCCGCTCTTTTATCGAGCAGATACTGGAAGACGTGCTGGTCGGCGGCTTCGGCGCCATCGAACTCGATCTCAGCGGCGATCCCGCGCATCCCCTTGTAATGTGGCCGGTTGACGGCGCCAGCATTCGCATTCGCTCCGACTGGGACGGCAATCCCACGTCGCCGCACTACGTCCAGGCCACCGCCGCATTCCTGCCCGATCAGGACATCTCGCTCACCGACGAAGAGCTGTCCTACATTCGTCTGAACCCGCGCACCCACACCCCCTTCGGCCTCGGCAAACTTGAGGTCGCCTTCGAGACCATTCACGAGTTCCTCTGCGCCCATCGCTTCGCCTCCCGCCTCGCCAGCAACAGCGTCGTGCAATACGCCCTCTGGCTGCAGGGCCTCAGTCCACAGCACCACGAGCGCCTCATCCGCTGGTGGCAGGACGAAATCGAAGGCACCGGCAAAGTGCCCATCCTCTCCGTCGAGACCAAGCCCGAAGTGCTGCGCTTCAGCGGCGGCACCGATGCCGACCTCCGGCTGCAATGGCAGGAGGCCCTCATCCGCATCATTGCCGACGCCTTCGATCTGCCGCCTATGCTTCTGGGCCTGGAGCGCGACGTCAATCGCAACACTGCCAGCACTCAGTCGGATGATGCTTTTCGCACCGCCGTCGTCCCCGTCGCGCGCCTCGTCGCCGAACACCTCACTCGCGACGCCATCAGCAAGCGCCTCGGTTGGGACGATCTGGAGTTCGTTTTCACCGACGTGGATGCGCCTAACGAATTGGAACAGGCGCAAATCCAGCAAATCCTCCTCGGCTGCGGCGTGCTTACCATCAACGAGGTCCGCCGCATGAAAGGCCTGCCTCCACTGCCCGAGCAGCGTGGCGGCCTCGCCGACGCTCCTCCCATGCAATAGAAGGCTTGCTTTCTCCGCATTGTCACCCCGAGAGCGGCGCCGGCAAGGCCTTTCCGGTTTGCGGGTCGGGCCGGCGCGCAGTCGAAGCATCTGCGTTTGTTCTTGTCGTGTCATCCTGAGCGGCTCGCATCGCGCTACCTGCCAAGTATTTTGGCCAATTGCCAACTGCTAATTGCCAGTTGCTATCTCATAAATCGGGTTTGAAAGGGCACGGCTTCANNTTTGAATGTCGGGCTTTAGCCCCTGAGGTTGCTCGGGGTGGAAGCGTTTCGGATTTATGAGATGGCTTCTAATTGCTTTCTTGAGGAACCCATGAACCTCCAACTCAACGCCATGGCTCTCGCCATGCCTAATGTCGCCGGACATCCCAACCGTCTGCCCTTTCGCGGTGTTCTCACTTTGGTGGGCGTTGCTTCCCAGCGCTCGCCCAGCGGCGCCCGCGGCCATAGGGTGATGTTGACCCGCCCTGCCACCGAAGCCGCCCTGCCCTCTTTGCTAGGCATGGCGCTGGACTACGCTCCCGCGCTCGACGCCCACGACGCGCGCCACAAGGTCGGCATCATCACCGAAGCCAACATCGTGCCCATGCCTTCGGGCAAACCCGCTAGCTCCATCGGGCAAATCGCCATTGGCGGCTACCTGTTCGCTCACGACTTCCCCGATGTCGTGGACCAGATCCGCGCTCACCATGGCGATGCTCTGGGCATGTCCTACGAGATCGCTAACGCCACCGTCCCCAATCAGCAAGCCTCCATCTGGACAGTCACTAACTTCACCTTTACCGGGGCCGCCGTTTTACGGCGCGACAAAGCCGCCTACCCGCAAACCTGGATCGCCCTCGCAGCGAGCAACTAGCAACTAGCAACTAGAAGCCATCAGCCATCTCATAATCGCCGCAGTCAGGTTTGTGTCACGGCACGCCTTCAGACGTGCCGCAAAGCGGCTGAGTATGACTAGGGCTTCAGCCCCTGAGGCTGTGGTTGCAGGGGCTGAAGCCCCGATCTTGGGGTGCCGTTCGGCACCACTCAAGTCGTGCCCTGACACACACCAGAAATGATTTATGACATGGATTGATGGCTTCTAGCCAAAACCCTAACTAGGAACTAGTAGCTAGGAGCGAGCTACAACCATATCCGATCAAGCAATACGACTCTTCGGGGCTGCATTCAACTCCACCTTTTGCTGCTCGCACCTCTCGTCGCCGGCTTTATCGCTGGTTCGGCATCGCCATTCCACCAACGCGCTTTCGCTAGCCGCTAGTCGCTAGTTGCTAGCCGCTAGCCACATCCCACAATGTAAGAGGACACTCATGGATCAAGAAAATAACCCGAATACCACTCCCGACATGGCGGCACTGGCCGGCCAAATGGCGCAGGCCACGCAGTCCTTGGCCGACGCACTTTCCAACCTCGATGGCCAATTTGTCTCCTTGCACGCCAAAATCGACCGCATCGTCGCCGCCGTGGATGATGGCGACCTGCAGGCTGCCGCCCACAGCGATGCCGCACTCCGCAGCAAACTGACTGAGTTGGAGAAGGTCAACCACGACCTCAAGGCGCAGAGCGACACTGCGCGCCGCAAGACGCTGTCCCCCATGGTGAACGCGCTGCTCGCCAAGGAAGGTGTCGACGGCAACGCCCTCATCGAAACCCCCATCGTCGAGAAGGCGCTGGCCGGCCTCAGCATCGAACAGCGCATTGCCGTCAAGGCCGAACTCGCCCGCGCCGGCATCCTGGTCTAGCCGACTCCACGACTATCGTGTCCAGAATTGTCTAGCCCCTAATCCCTATCCCCCAGCCACTCTTCCCGAAAGGACATCATGAAAGCACAATTCGTCAACCTGCAAGCCGCCGCCGATTACATGGGTCCGGGCGCAATCGAAGTCGATCTCTACCAATCCGAAATCACCGACATCGTTCGCCGTCGCGCCCCCTTCGGTCAGCGCATCAAGCAGGTCCCCGCCACCGGTCACCCCTCGCGCTTCTTCGAGGAGACCGCCATCCCCTCGCCCACCGCGGCCAATGCTTTCGTTGATCCGCGCAACATTATTCCGACCTTGGTGGCACCCACTCGGGTAGAACGCAGCGTTCCCTTGAAATGCCTGGTCTCGCAGATTAACTACAACGTCTTCGACATCGAGGTCGGTTCCCAGCAGAGCCAGTTCGCCTACCTGCAGGCGAAAGATTTAGCCGACTCCGTGGAAGGCCTCTTGCGCACCCACGACGTCGCGCTGTGGAACGGCACCGATACCTCGTTGTCCAATCCCACCACCCCGCAGTATTTCGGCGTGTGCGGCCAAATCGTCGCCGGCGGCAACACCACCACCATTTCCACTACCAGCAGCATCGTCGACGGTCTGAAATCCACCATCGCTCAGATGGCTTCCAACAACAACTACGAAGTCCGGCCCACCGCCATCTACTCCAATCCGGTGCTGCTTGACTTGATCGATCGCGAGATGAAGCAGGAGTTCAACGTCGTGCTTTCCACCACCCAGGTGGCTGGCGGTCTCACCGTCAAAACGCTATCCACTCAGGCCGGCGATCTGCCGCTCATCCCCGACTGGTCACTGCCCTACACTGGCACCCCCGGCAGTGGCTCGGCGCAACTGCCCGTCTACATCGTTACCGAGGACATGATCGAGTATCACTGGCTCACCAATCCCACTCCGCGCGTCTTCCAGCTTGGTACCCCGAGTTCTTTGACTTCGCAGATGGTTGTAGTGAAGTTTGGCGCCGTCGTTGTCAAGGGCGCCAGCTACGCCCACTACCAGGTCATCGTGGACCGCTAAAACCGAGTTCCCCGGCGCCTCTGTTCCGCTCGCCGGATCGGAATTCTTGCCGCCCTGTCGGCCATCGTCGACTGTGCCTGCCCCACCTGGGCCTGTTTTGCTTGGGTGGGGATTTTCTCTCCTGACAACAACCGTCCCTCGCGGCGGTGACTGGAATCCTCATGAATTACTTGGCTGACTCTGAATATCAAACTTACGGGCTGGAGCCCGGCACGCCGGAATCTTGGGTGTCTGCCGCCTCCTCGCTCATCGACGCTCACTGCAACCGGCCGACTCTGTGGATTTCGCAGTTCACCGAGCGCGCCCGGCTTACTCCCGGCCGCAACAATCTCCGTCTCACCTACTTGCCGCTGGCTATCGCCAATGGCGCGCAATCGCCCCTGGTTTCCGGACGCGCACGCTATGGTGTCCCCCGCCGCGGCGAAGATCTTACGTTGTGGGAGACAACCTCCGAGTACGCCATCATCTTCGGCCTTCCCGGCGTCTGGATCGATTTGGACTTGACTACCTTCGATTACTTCGCCGACACCGGCGAGGTTTCCTGGCTGCCCAATCCACTCGGCCTCTTCTTCGACGAAATGGAGATCACCTACACTGCCGGCTTCACCACCGTTCCCGACCCCGTGAAGTTCGCCTGCGTGCAGCTCGTCCGTAATGCCCAGGCGACCCCCGCGCTCAACGTCAAAGAAGGCTATCTGAATGAAATGCACTTCACCTACTTTGCCGACACCCTCCTTGATTCCACCGTGCAAGCCATGCTCGCGCTCTATGTAGCGCAGAAAGTAGGCTGACATGTCCGATCCTGAACTGGGATTGATTCCCGGCCGCGGCTGCGCGTCCCGCCGTCTCGCTAACGCGCTGCTCCAGTCCTACGGCGCCACCCAAGTCACCCTGCGTGTGGCCGATCCCTCCACCGGCGACACCAACAGCCAGCTCGGACTCGAGCCCCCGCCTTCGGAAGACTTGCAGGTCTGGCCCTCCGTTGTGAGCTCACTGCCACCCGCCGAAGACGGCAGCCGGCGCTTCGAGGTGATGCTCAGTGCCACCGCCCTTGCACCCATCGCCAAAGATCACGGCGTCACCGACATCGCAGCTTGGCTGCTGACCGCCGAAGGCGTTCTTCATCACGATCAGTTGATGCACATCGATAGCGTCATCGTCGACCGCTTCTTCGGGTCCGATTGCTTCTACCGCATCAACGCCACGGAGTGACCCTACCATGCAACCAACCAAAGATAGCTTTTACGTCGCCCTGCGCGACCGGCTGGTCGCGGTCGATCCCAATCGCACCATCACCCTCGACGGCGCCACTCGCCCGGCCATCGCTGTCCTCGAAAACGAACCGCCTACCGGCGCACCGCTGTTGTGTGACACGTTTTATCTGCACTGGGGAAATGCCCGTCCCGCGCCCCTTGCCGCCGGTACCCTGATGGCCCTCGACTGCACCATCTCCTACTGCACCAAGGGTTCCATTCCCAGTGCCAGTCTCGATCGCGGCCGCGACCTTGCCAGTCTCGACTCCGATCTGCTGGTCATGTGCTCGCCTCCCCAGATCGCTAAATACGATTACAGCTCCGGCTCCCCGGTGGCGCTGGGTTCCACCATTTTCTGGGCCCTGCCGCTCCTCAACGCCGCCAAGAGCACCTCCCCGTATGTGGGACGTGACGTCAGCATCACCCTGTTTTTCTATCCCGAGGTAAACCAGACATGAGCTCCAATCCTTACGCCAAGCGCTCTCAGATGACCCCCGCGGCCCGCGCCGTGCGCGCCTACGCCGCCCCCGTGGACCGGGTCACTGGCTCCTTCCCGGCTTTCGATCCCGCCGGCCAGGGACAGTTCGATCTCGACGCGCCCCCGCCTCCCTTTGTCGATCTCGGCTGGGTAGAAAACTTTCATCGCACCGCCCTCACAAAATATGAGGCCCTGCGCACCGGTCCAGCCGCCAACATCACCGTGCAATACCGCACTCAACCCGAGGCCCGTCTGGAATTCGATCTTCCTTCCTGGGGCAAACTGCAGTTGGCGCTTTCCGGCGGCACGCAGCAGATGAACGTGCTGGCCGAGATACCGACAACCATGCCCGAGCCCTCGGGCGGCACACCGCTTCCCGCCGCCCCCGTGCAATCCGGCTCTACCCAGACCGAGATCGTCCTCACCACCGATCAACTTAGCAACTTCAACCTGGGCGACATCGTTGCGGTCGATGTCGATTACACTGGTGCGATTGGCTATCTGGGCTCCGGCGCGCCAGGTACCTACTTGCTCTCCCCTGTCACCATCGGATCGGTCATTGACTTCGTCCGCCGCATCACCTTCAACATCTCTCGCGTCAGCGCCAAGACCTCATCTTCATTGCTCCTGGCGGAACCGCTTATTGCCGTACCTGCCACCGGCATGGGCGTGCAAAAAGTGGTCGCCTTTGTGGACCGCGAAGGCAGTAGCTTCTTCCAGGAATGGTCTGGACTTTTTGTCGTCGCGCCGGACAGCGGCGGCCGTTCGTGCTTTTTCTATCCCCGGCTCCAGCCTGCCGCCAGCGGCTGCGAGACGCGCCAGGAATTCGCCGCTCCGCTCTTCAACCACATGTTGCATGTCAGCCTGCACGCCCTGCCGACCGCCGACAGCAACGACGGCGAGACGGTTCTCTGCTACCGCAGCTACTTCCCGGCTCCCACTGCCGCCGTATGATTCGGGCTGCCTCTTTGGGGATCGCTGTCGTCCTGTAGTCCCGGCAATGCAGTTAGGTAGTGCTGTTCGGGTAGAGCGGGCCTTCAGGCCCGCGTCACAGGTCCAGCCAACAAGGGGCTTTAGCCCCGGACTGGGTTGTATTCCTCCATACCTCATCACCTGCGCTGTCATCCTGACCGACGGCTGGCGCTTCGGCATTTTGCGGCGGGGGGATAATAAATCCCCCATTGTCAGACTCCCACTGTGTCGTACTAACGCGGAGAAACTCCTGATGAATCTCTTAATCGATAACAACGCTGGCCTCGGCCAACTAGACTACACGCCCTATGTCGACGCCGACCATCTGCCCAAGATCGGTCGCCGCTTGAATTGCGCCGCCACCATGATGGCCACCCTGGTCACCGCCGACTCCAACTTTGATCCTCCCGTCAGCGGCGCTCGCGTCATCCTGCAACGCAGTGACGGATTTCCCCTGTTCACCGGATATCTCGCCACCGCCCCCGAGCAGCAATATCTGGGTTACGGACAGCTTCCCGCCTGGCGCTACCTCCTGCAGGCGATCGACGATTCCTGCTTGCTAGATCAGAATCCGCTGCTGGCCCGCACTCCCTTCGCTTCGCGGACCGCCGGCAATGCGCTCCAGACGCTCGCCAATGACGTGCTGCCCGGCGTTCTCGACGAGTCCGGAGTAGAGGACGTCAGCCCGGTCAACCAATTCATCATCGTCCCCCAAAACACCTGGACCGAACACGCCCAGGAGCTGACCACCATGACCCGCGCCACCTACCGTGCGCACGACGGCACCCTCTACTTCCAGCCCGTCGGGCAGCAGAGTTTCACCGTCAGCGAACAGGATCCGAACTTCGACCCCGCTGGACTAACGCTGCTCCAGCCGGACGAGCTGCGCAATGACGTCACCATCATCGGCGAACTCCAGCCGGTTGACTACGTCCGCGACTACTTCCTCGGCGACGGGACAACCCTGTACTTTTATCTTTCGGAAACTCCGTTCAGCAAAACCACCACTACCTTGTTTGAAGAGGACTACATTACTTCGCCTCTGGAACCGACACTTTGGAGTGTCACCGATCCCAACGGCGACGTTTCCGTCAGCGCTGGGCAGCTTCAAATCAACGGCGGTCCGGCGACCATCACCTTCGTCGAGCAGTTGGAACTGGCCGCCGGCCTGATGATGCAGCACGGTCAGTTTGTTTTCAACGCCGTTTCCAGCGCTACTATTGGCGGCCTCTATAACGGCACGCCCTCTGATCCCAACTGCATTGCCGGCTTCAAAGTCTCGCCGGATGGAAGCAACTGTTACATTCAGGCCCTGATCAACGGCACCGGGACCGGCCCCATACTCACCACTACGCCCGGTCATCAGTACTCTTTCGTGACCCAGCTGTTCTGCAACGAAGGCCATCGCGTTCATCAGACCTATCTTTCCTCCACTCATCCCGCCGGCAACGGGCGCGGCGGAGACCCTGTTCCGGCGACGCTGCGAGTTGTGCTCACCGTGCACGACGTCGATCCCAATAATCCCGGGACCCTGGCAGCCCCCGCAACCATCCTCTACGACAACGTTTTCGCCGCGCCGCCAGGCTTCGCCACCTATGCCCTAATCAACGAGAGCAGCCTGTTTGCCAGCGTTTCTTTCACCCGTTTGCAGCACATCGTTGACGCCGAGATTCGTAGCATGATTCCCGGTGATCAATTTCGCACCCGGCTGGCGGGCGCGCTGGCCGATGGCGGCGAATGCTACATCACGTCCACCGGCGAGCTCTGCTTCTATCCGCCTTATCCGCCACAGCAGAACGAGCAGATTGTAGTTGCCTATCGCACCAGCGCTCGCGCCATGGCCCGGGTTCAGGACCAGAACAGCATCGCGCAACACGCCCATGGCAGCGACAACGGACGTCGCAGCTATGTTCGCCGGCTCAAACTCCCGCTCGCTCCCACTTCCATCGATTGCGAAAATGCTTCGCTGGCTTTGCTTGACGACAGCGTCCAGCCCGCCTGGGCCGGCCAGTACGTCATCCTTAGCGACTATCTGCCGGTCGAAGATGTCATACCCAGCAATGCGGTAGAAGTTTCGGCGCCTTCACGCGGGGCCGTCTTCAACGCCATCGTTCGCGAAGTGGACCTGCAGATCGTCTCGCTCGCCGGCGATCATTCGCAGTATGTCATCAAGTTCTCCAACGATGCCGCCGCAACCCTGGCCTTCAAGTTCGAAGCCATGACGCTGCCCGATCCACTGACCACCATCTTCACCACTACCACCCCTTCATCTTCGCTTTACATCGCCTCCTTGACTGCTGCCCAGGTCACCAACGTTATCGCCAGCGAGATCTCGGTCGATGCCGGCTGCGCTCCGCCTCCCGGAGGCGGCATCGAGGTGCGCCGCTCTGACAGTGGCTGGGGACCCGGCGGCAGCGCTAACTTGGCCGGACGCTTCACCACCGAAGCCTTCAACCTGCCGCGCCTGTCGCGCGTCCAGGACTATTATCTGCAGCAGTATGACGGTTCGTCGCCTGCGAAATACTCGCGCTATTCGGCGCTGCTGCATGTGGACTATCCCTTATGAGCAAATCATCCGTTATCACCCTGTATGGCATGACTGAATTCGAGCAGAAAGTTCTGTCCGACCTCTCCGAACTCAAGGCCCACATGCGCTGGGTCGTAGGCAATGGCAACGAAGGCAAAATTCAGGAAATCGAAGTACGCGTTGACCGTCACGAAGCCTACCTGCAGCGCTTCACCGGCATCGCCACCGCGCTCGCCACCGTCCTCACCCTCTTTCACTTCGCCATCGACTACTTGCGCTATAAGCACTAAGACGCGAGGACTCGGCGTCTAGGGAAGCTCTGACTAAGTCTGTACGTTGAAGGGGACGGCCTTCAGAGACTGTGTCGCGACTGCGGCAGAAATTTTGCAATGGAACAAAGGGCCGGAAAATTTATCAAACCAGCCGTGCAGCGGCACGGTTGCGACCCAGTCTCTTTAGGCCGCCCGGAAATGCTTGATATGAAATAGGAGCTTCTAGCCCCGAGAACATTGCAACGGACTGGATCGAATCGTCCTTGGCCGTGGGCGTAAGCCCGGAGTCAAGGGGGAAAAGAAAACCAGCCGCGGGGCGGCCGCCCCGACTCTTTCAGGAGCGGCATACTCTCCCGACGGAACGCAACCATCCTGACCCGCTTTTCCCTCACCTGCTCGCCCTACGTAGCACCTTGATGTGTCGTCCGGAATGAACCCGCAAAACCATAACCGCTCACGCCTGCAGCTTCCCGTCCTCCTGCGGGACGGCCCAATTTAGCCCAGGACAAAGTCTGGGGAACGCCGCAATGAATAAAGCTTCTGGTCAGTGTGAGACACCACACGAAACTTTCTCGAGCTTCATTCTTCCCGTAACCAACTACAAGGAGACCATCATGAACTTCCTAGCCAAACTGCTACAAGGTATCGCCTTCGTCCCCGCCATCGTGCAGGGAGTCGAAGCCGTCTTCGGCGCCAAGTCCGGGGTCAGCAAGAAGGCCGCAGCTCTGTCCTTCGTGCAAAACGCCGTTTCAACCACCGATGCAGCCACCAACCAGAACATCATCGACCCCAACAAGTTCCAGGACGGCCTGAGCAAGGTGATCGACGGTGTGGTCGAATGCTTGAACGCTTCTGTCTGGGCCAACCAGCACTGAAGCCGTACTTACCACAGAGACGCAGGCATAGAAAAGAGTGCTAGTCTTTGAACTTTCTCCGCGTCTCTTGCGTCTCTGCGGTTATTAACCTCTTCCTGATTTTGCTCTCCCGTAAACCCCGTGTTCTCCGTGGTGAACCTTGTCCCCGACACCTCCAGGCCCGCGCACTACGTCGCACTCTTAGGGAAGCTCTGATTAAGTCAGGGCCTTCGAAGGGGACGGCCTTNNGGCCTTCAGGCCGTCCGTAAATGACCGTTATAAAGGCTGGGCTTCAGCCCCTGAGGCACTCCCACCTGGCTTAATCAGACTTTCCTTAGGTATTCTTGCTCTATGAGGTCGATTTGCACTCTGATCTTGACGGTCGGCTTCGGCATTGCACCCTGGTCCCAGCAGCCTGCCGCGACCCCGCTGAATCCGCCCTCCGCTAGCACTGCGGCCCAGCAGCCAAGCAGCGCCACTGGCGACGATCAGATCATTAACCCCGCCGGGACCAAGCAGGCCACCGTAATTGGCTGCCTGACTGGCCCGGACAAAAACGGCAAGTACCTGCTTCACAACATGGCTCACCGCTTCGGTGTGCAAGTCTGGGGCTCCGATGAGCTCAAGAACGACTCCGGCAGCAAGGTGAAATTAACCGGTCAATGGCAGCCGCTTCCTCCATCGGAACTGAACAAGAAGTCTCCCGAGAAGGACCGCTTCCAGGCCACCGATGTCGAGGTCGTAGCCCAGAAATGCAAGCCGCCTGGCGAGACCACTCCCGTCAGCAAGAGCAAGCCGCAGAAGCCTACCACCTACAACGCCCCCGGCAGTGACGATTCAAACCCGAAATAACATCCCGTCGCATTGAGCAAGCTCTAGCAGGTTGCTGAAAAAGTCGGATTCGACATGTTTTGAAGGGGNNCCGGCAACATTGTATCTTCGGAGTTATGACGTGAAATGGCGGGACACCACACTAGTGAAGTCCGGCTTTCGAAGGGCGGCCTTTAGAAGTCTCTGGGGAGAGTACGGGGCCGAGAGTGTCTTGAACGGGCCCAGCTTTAGCTGCGCCGAACAAGCCCTCTATTCTTGTTGTTCCGAACCGGCTTAAACCGGTGAGGGACCTGCTTTTCCGACAAACTGTTCAGCTTGCAGGAAGCCTGCTTTGAGGACTTTCTTAGCAGCCAATTTAGTAGCCCATCCCAGGCCTCAAAACGCCTTCTTCGAATCCAACAGGATGGTCACCGGCCCGGTGTTCACCAGCTCGACCTCCATCATCTCCTGGAAACGTCCCGTCTCGCAGCGCAAACCCAGCCCCCGCACCCGTTCTACGAAATACTCATACAGCTCTTTGGCTCCTTCCGGCCGCGCGGCCGCGTCGAACGATGGCCGCTTCCCGCGCCGTACATCCCCCAACAGCGTGAACTGCGACACCGCCAGCACCTCGCCACCCGCATCCATCACGTTAAGGTTCATCTTTCCCGCATCATCTTCAAAAATCCGCAATCCCGCCACTTTCTCCGCCAGATAATCTGCGTCCGCCTCGCTATCCTCCCGCGCAACTCCCAGCAGCACCAGCAGTCCTTTCCCGATTTCTCCTGCCAGCTCGCCTCCCACCTTCACCGATGCCCGGCTTACTCGCTGCACCACGGCCCGCATGGAAGCGTTGTATCACATACCACTTGTCATCGCGGGCAAGCCTCTTTTCCGCAGCGAGGGATCTCCCACCCGGCTCGCGCAAAACCAACGCGTGTCGCGGGATCCCGGTCTGCGCGTGTCAGTTCGCGCCGGCGCGCGAAAGGCACGCATCCGCATTCGCGTTGACCATTGTAAAGCCCAACGTTTAGGATGAATCGGGACTTATATACCTTAACGCTCGCGGGACTCATCCTAAGCTGTGCCTGTCCAGGGCGTCTTTGGCATTCTTTACAGAGTTTCCTGACTGCAATTAGACTTATGGGTTTGCGTTGCGTGACGGCACGCGACAGAAGAGGAAATCGATGGCTTCGGTTGAAGAACGGGTAAAACAGATCATCGTGGAGCAGTTGGGCGTGGATGAAGCAGAAGTGACGCCTACGGCTTCGTTTGTGGACGATCTCGGCGCCGACTCGCTCGACACGGTCGAACTGGTCATGGCCTTCGAAGAAGCTTTCGAAATCGAGATCCCCGACGAGGACGCGGAGAAAATCCGCACCGTCAAGGACGCCGTCGACTACATCGGCTCGCACGCGAAAGGATCGAAGTAGTTTGCCCCGTCGCGTCGTCGTAACCGGTATCGGACTCATCTGCGGTGTCGGCAACAACGTCGCAGAAGTGTGGCCGGCGCTGTTGGCCGGCAAGAGCGGCACGGAACGCATTACCAGTTTCGACGCTTCCGCTTTTGCCTGCCAAATCGCCGCCGAAGTGAAAAACTTCGATCCCCTCACCTTCATCGAGAAGAAGGAGGCACGCAAGATGGCGCGCTTCATTCACCTGGCCATCGCCGCCAGCGATGAAGCTCTGCGCATGGCCAACTACAAGGTCGAAGGCGAAGAGATGGCGGAGCGCACCGGGGTCAACATTGGCTCCGGCATCGGCGGCTTCGACGTCATCGAACGCGAACACAACAACTTGCTCAACGGCGGCCCGCGCAAGATCTCGCCGTTTTTCATTCCGGCGGCCATCGTCAATCTTGCCGCCGGTCAGGTCAGCATCCGCCACAACGCCAAGGGCCCCAACGAAGCCACCTGCACCGCCTGCACCACCAGCGCGCACTCCATCGGCGACGCCGCCCGGGTCATCAAGTACGGCGATGCCGATGTCATGATCGCCGGCGGCACCGAAGCCGCCATCACTCCCATGGGCGTTGGCGGATTTGCTGCCATGCGCGCGCTCTCCACCCGCAACGACGATCCCCATCGCGCCAGCCGTCCCTGGGACAGGGACCGCGACGGATTCGTCATGGGCGAAGGCTCAGGAATTCTGGTTCTCGAAGAGCTTGAGTTCGCCAGAAAGCGGGGGGCCAAGATCATCGCCGAAGTCGTCGGCTATGGCATGGGGGCCGACGCCAATCACATCACCCAACCCGCTCCCCAGGGTGAAGGTGGCTACCGCGTCATGCGCAACGCCATTCGCGATGCGCAGATATTGCCCGAACAGGTGGGCTACGTAAACGCCCACGGCACTTCCACCCCGCTGGGGGATGAACTGGAAGCTACTGCGATCAAGCGCGCTTTTGGCGATCATGCTTACAAAATGTTGGTCAGCTCGACTAAGTCGATGACTGGGCACTTGCTCGGCGGCGCCGGCGGACTGGAAGCTGCCATCACCGTGCTGGCCTTGCGCGATCAGATCGTGCCGCCTACCGCCAACCTTGACCATCCCGACGAGGGCTGCGACCTCGACTTCGTCCCCCACACTCCCCGCCAGGTCAGCATGGAGTACGCCATGTCGAACTCCTTCGGCTTCGGCGGCACCAACGGATGCCTCGTCTTCAAGCGCTGGACGGAGTAGCCACCAACCGGGTTCCTAGGAAGCTCAGCCTACTTCCTGCCGGCCGGTCCCTTGGGAGTTGGGGTCGGTCCGGCTTCGGCGTTGGCCGCTGCGGCCTGGGCCTTGTCCTCCACCGACATCAAGCCCAGTGACTTGCGCACATCGGTTTCGATTCTGGCGGTGATGTCTTTGTTGTCTTTCAGAAATTGCTTGGCATTCTCGCGTCCCTGCCCGATGCGCTCACCCTTATAGCTGAACCACGATCCTGACTTCTCCACCATGTTCCCGTTCACCGCCAAGTCAAGCAAGTCACCCTCATGGGAGATACCTTCCCCATACATCATGTCGAATTCAGCCTCGCGGAACGGCGCAGCCGTCTTGTTCTTCACGATCTTCACTCGGGTGCGCGAGCCGACAACCTGATCCCCATCCTTAATGGCGCCGATGCGCCGTATGTCGATGCGGACGGAGGAGTAAAACTTCAGCGCGCGGCCCCCGGTGGTAGTTTCCGGATTGCCAAACATCACGCCAATCTTCTCGCGAATCTGGTTAATGAACACCAGGCAGGTGTGCGACTTGGCCACGATGCCGGTGAGCTTGCGCAGCGCCTGCGACATCAGGCGTGCCTGCAACCCTACATGGCTGTCGCCCATCTCGCCGTCGAGTTCGGCCTTGGGCACCAGCGCCGCGACCGAGTCCACCACCAGCACATCGATGGCGCCGGAGCGTACCAGCGCCTCGGCGATCTCCAGCGCCTGCTCCCCGTAGTCGGGCTGCGAGACCAGCAGGTTGTCGACGTCGACGCCCAGCTTGGCAGCATAGATGGGATCGAGCGCGTGCTCGGCGTCAACGAAGGCCGCCATTCCTCCTTGCTTCTGCGCTTCCGCAATCACCTGCAGCGCGATGGTCGTCTTGCCGGAGGATTCCGGCCCGAAGATCTCGACCACGCGGCCGCGGGGAAATCCACCGACACCCAATGCCGCGTCAAAGGAAATGGCCCCGGTGGAAATCACGGAGATGGGGACGACCGCTCCCTTGCTCCCTAATTTCATGATGGAGCCTTTGCCGAACTGCTTTTCGATTTGAGCCATGGTCAGGTCGATGGCCCGGCCTTTTTCAGTTTTCTCGTCCGCCATAAGTGCCGCTCCTTGACTGCTCCGTCCCGGCGCAGCCTTGAGTCCGGGAGGACAGGTAGAAATAAATTGCGACGGGTCAGCGAGGCAGGCGCCGCCTTGAAATGGGCGATTCGCAGTGAAGAGCGCATGGATACTGACGGCCCATTATATATCCAATTATCGGTCGGGAAGCGAAGAAAGAGCGAACATGCCGGAACGAAAGTTCTAGTACCTTGGTGTCTCACATCGGTTGGTGATGGCCGTTACAGGAAGCTTCCTGAAGCCGCCTATCATGCGATCCACGGCAAGGGAAGGATTTCTTGATGATCCGCAAGTTATTAACTCCTCGATCACGTAAAACGGGCCTTGAGCAACGTCAATGCGGTTCCGGCAAGGTGTACGCAAAATCATAAAAGTGTTTTCCGTCAGTGATCTTGATGGTCATTGTGCCGGTGAGACCGGCTAGTTGGCCCGTTCCGGAATCGGGCACGACGGAGATGGTGAGCTGCGGCGTGCCGCGCGTCATGGTGCCATTGTGCTGCAAGATGAAGCTGCCGCTTCGGCCGTTCAAGACGCCGGTCACTTGTTCAATTGCGACATAACCGGCCGACCCTTTCGCGACATCGCCTCCGGTCAGCATCTCACCCTTGCTGGTGGCCTCCAGGTCGCCGTGCCATTGCTTGTCGATCGACATCCGACCGAGGGTTGTGTTCTGCAGATGATCGTCGGATTGCGGTGTGAGTTTCACCTCAAACGATCCGGTCGCATGGGCCACGGTGGCCTCCTTGTTTCCCGTTGTATTCGGCGGGTGAGTTTCGGCCAGAGCCAAACCGGCCCAGCCAACCCATAACCCGATGCACAAAATGGTTGCGTTGCCGGCACGAAATCTGTTCGTCATAGATGCTACGTCCTGCTTTATGGTCCTGCACTGGACGGTCATCGCTTCAGTAAATCCACTGGCTCGCGCACGTCGGTCACGCGGAAATATTTGGCCAGCGCCGGATAGCGCCGGGCCACGGCTTCGTACATCGCATAAGCCACGTTGCGATAGGAAAAGTGGCCCGCAGCGCCGGTCCGCAGTTCGCTGATGTAAATTGCTTCCGCCAGATCCATCTTGAAGAGCGTGCGCTTCCGGTAAGCCAGAGGAATGACGTACTGCGACTGTTCTGCCGCTTCGTTTGTCTCGCGAGCGGCGAGTTGCGCCGCGGTACTGCGCGCACGCTCCATCACGGCCTGGTAGCGAGAAGCCAAACCGGCCGATTCGATTTCTACCGGCTCGTCATATCCGTGCGCGGTGGTGTAGTCCTGCACAATCTGCACGCAGCGCCGATGGCGATGCATGTCGCGGAAGCCGCCAATGTCCATGAGAATGTCGAAGCGGAACTGCTGCCCGGTGCAGAAGGCGCGAGAGACTTCATCGTAGCGGCCGCGATGGCGCAAACCCATGTCGACGATTTCGCGGCGCCGCGCTTCGGGCAAAGCTTCGACCACGTCGCGAATCTGGCGATAGGAATGATGCGAGTACTGATAGAGCAGCGTGGCCGCGAGCTCGACCTCCAGCGGATCGCTGTCGAGCAAATCGACTGTCGGAGCGGGCTGAATGGCGATGGTCGCCAGCAACTCGGCGGCTGCCGCCGTCATGTCGCAACGCGTTTCCATTTCGTACGCGTTCGGCTCGGCATACTTCATCAGCGTCGGCGCAACCCGAACCGGGCGCAGCAGGAATTCTCGTGCCCGCTCGGCCGTCGCCGGAGATTCGCGCTCGATTAGCTCCAGCAGCTCGTTCGTTTTGGCCTGGCTCACGTTGTAGGCCGGCTTCTGGGCTGCCTGCTTCAGCAGCTCTCCCAACTGGCGCACTTCGGCGTGGGTGTGCGACAACAGACGCGACACCTGGTTCTCCAAAGTACGGGCACTGACGATCTGGCCCAGCGAAGTGTTGGCCGCCAGTGGCAACAGGTAGCGCGAAATGTCGAAGGCCCGCGCGCGCAAAGTGCGCTCATAGGCATCCTGCTTCATCTCGCCGGGCTTGGGCGTGCGCTCCAGCAGGTAGCGAAACATTTCGTCCGAGAAGTGTCGATACTCGGCGAACAACAGATCGATCGTGCTGCGATATAGAACGCAGGCGTCCGCGTCATCGCCAAACTCAGGAACGTAGTAGCCGCTCCTCTGGAAATCCTGATAGCGGGTCGAGCGTTCCTGGCCGTCCCAGCGAGGCTCATCTACGGCCACGGTTGCCGCCAGAATCGACAGGCGCTCAATGGCAAAGGCGACGTGGGCAAGATCGGCAATGCTGCGGTGGCCGTACTGAAAGTAAAACGTGTTGAGAAACTTTTCGGCTTTTTGGTCGTTGATCTCAGCCAGCGACTCGCGCATGGAAAGTGCCGAGCGCGAATACTTCGCCATGCCGTAGGCCAGCACTTCGGGATCGGCGCCATGGACGGCATACACCCGGGTGCTAGGCTCGCGGCTAGGTAGAGGATCGCCGTCTGCGTCTGGTTTATGACCGAATGACATTGCGCTGAATCATATGCGGTATGGAATCGGTGGGCAACCGCCGAGCCTGTGGGAATCTCGGGAAAATTCGCCTGGTTCGCAGATCACAGCACCGGAGCTGCGGACGGGTTAACCTAGTGACAGACTCGCGTGGGCATTAAGGACACTAGTTACCAGGAAGTGGACGGGGGCCGAACCCAGTGGGTGGGCGCGGACTCGATTCTGTTTGCGACGACGCATCGTCCGTGGCCTGCCCCCATGGGCCCGTGGATCATGACCCAGCGTTGGAACGATTTGTTGTTTCTGCATTACTCGCTGCAGCCGGAGATTGTCCGTTCGCTGGTTCCCGAGGTGCTGACGCTCGATACCTACCAGCAGCGCGCCTGGGTATCGGTCACTCCTTTCTGGATCAATCATCTGCGTCCGCCGGGAGTTCCGTCGCTGCCGTGGTTCTCGCACTTCTCCGAGATTAACGTGCGGACGTACGTCACCTATCAAGGCAAGCCCGGCGTATATTTCTTCAGTCTTGATGCCAGCAATCTGTCGGCGGTGTGGGGCGCGCGGGTCTTCTATCGACTGCCCTATTGGCAAGCCTCGATGAAGGTGCAGGGCAAAGGCGGCGCGCGGATCGACTATGTTTCGAAGCGGCAACACGGTCCCAAGCCGGCGGAGTTGCGCTGCTCCTATGGTCCGGCCACGCCGCTGCTGTTCCACGCTCGGCCGGGCTCGCTCGAACACTTCCTCACCGAGCGCTACTGCCTTTATGCGTTTGCACGCAAACGACTCTACCGGGGAGAAATTCACCATCTGCCCTGGGAGTTGCAGGAAGCGGCGGTCGCTCTGCAACAGAACACCATGACACAGGCGGCGGGGATTCAGCTTCCGCCTCAGCCCGAACTCGCCCACTTCGCGCGCGAACTCAAGGTGCTGTGCTGGGCGCCGGAGCGGCTGCTGTAGCAACTGACTGGCGCGGTTCAATTGTTCTTCAACGCAGACGTGGGGCCGTTCAGTCGAGCCGCACTGGTTATAATCCTGCTTTACTTTATCGAGGAGGTTTCATGGCGGGAGTGGAGGGCCGGGTCGCGCTGGTGACCGGGGCATCGCAAGGCATCGGACGCGCCTGTGCGCTGGTGCTGGCGGAATCGGGAGCGAAGCTGGCTCTGTGTGCCCGCAATCAGGAGAAGCTGGAGCAACTGGCCGGCGAGATCAACGGCAAGGGCGGGGAAGCAGCGGCCTTCAAACTCGACGTCAGCCACGAAGATGAGATCAAGACCGTGGTGAAGGCGGCGATTGCGCGCTTCGGCAAGGTCGACATTCTGGTCAACAATGCCGGCGTCACTCGCGACCAGTTAGTGATGCGCATGAAGCGCGCCGACTGGGACGACGTGATCGCCACCAACCTCACCGGGCCGTTTCTGCTCATTCAGGCCGTGATCGGCTCCATGCTGAAGCAGCGTTGGGGGCGCATCATTAACATCACCAGCATCTTCGGCCAGATTGGCCAAGTCGGCCAGGCGAACTACGCGTCGTCGAAGGCCGGGCTGATCGGGCTGACCATGTCTGTCGCACGCGAGGTGGGATCGCGCAGCATCACCGTCAACGCCGTCGCCCCCGGCTTCATCGAGACGGCCATGACCGAAGTCTTGCCCGCTGAATTGAAAGAGAACATCCTGAAAAACATTCCTCTGGGACGAGTGGGGAGCGATCTCGACGTGGCCAACGCCGTCAAGTTCCTGGCGTCGGAGGAAGCAGGCTATGTCACCGGCCACGTGCTGAACGTGAACGGCGGCATCTTGATGGGATAAGTATCGGTTATGGTCTGGATCGGTGGGTTGTGGGCGAGATCGTAGAGGTGACAACCGAGCAGCAACTTGAGCAGGCGCGCAATCTGTTTGGCGAATACCGCGCGCAGTTGCCCGTGGAGTATTGCTTCCGCTCGCTCGACGCGGAAATCGCCGGGCTGCCAGGGGAATACGCACCACCCAAGGGCGCGCTCCTGCTCACGACCGTCGCCGGTCAGCCGGTGGGATGCGTGGGACTGCGCCCGTTTCCGCGAGACCGCACTTGCGAGATGAAACGGCTGTACGTTCGTCCCGGATTTCGCGGCGGGAAGCTGGGCAGAAAGCTGGTGGACCGAGTTCTGCTGGAAGCGCGTAATCTTGGGTATTTGTTCTTGCGCCTGGACACGCATCCGCCGACGATGCCGGCCGCGGTGGCGATGTATCGGAAGCTGGGCTTTCAGGAAGTCACTTCCGGTCCGCTGGAGGCAGTGGAAGAGCTGCTCTACATGGAGTTGGATCTGGGGTGAAGCCCAAAAGTAAGTTGCTTCAACATTTCCAACATCAACGAACGGCTAAAGATGCCTGTAACCGCATTAGTCAAGTTACTCAAAGGTAACTAGTTATCTGGCCCTTGCAGCATGGTTTTTCCTTCTGGAATCACCCCGCGCGAACAATTTACTTGCCAGCCGGTTCCGCTATGGTTACTATGCAGTCAACCCCCATGCCCACCTCTTTCCAGGATGCGATTCCCTCATGAACATCGGTGAAACAATTCGCAACTTTCGTCTGCAAAAAAGCATGTCACAAGGCGACATCGAGAAACGCACGGGATTGCTGCGCTGCTATCTCTCGCGCGTGGAGAACGGACACACTATTCCTTCGCTCGATACTCTGGCCAAGATTGCGACGGCCTTGGACCTTCCGCTGGCCCGGTTCTTCAGTGAGGGCGGTGAAAACGGCAGCAAGACCTCGCCCCGGTTGGCGGAAGACGAAGTGCGTTTCCTGACGCAGATTCGCCGTTACTCGCCTAACCTGAATGACAGCGACCGCAAGCTGGTCATCGCGATGGTAAAAAAGATGGCCGCCAACACCGGCAGGTAGGCGGTTCGCCGCGCATTCATTGAGTTTGCAGCTCCCCGAGGTACCCCACAGGCTCTCGGACATGCCCCAGGGCCGTCGGAAAGCCGCGCGAAGAATTGTAAGATGGAGGCATGGGAAAGATTCAACGGGCAATTCTAAGCGTCACGGACAAAACAGGGCTAGTGGAGTTCGCACGTTCGCTGGCGGCGATGGGCGTGGAACTGGTATCCACGGGAGGTACAGCCAAGCTGCTGCGCGACTCGGGCATCGTGGTGAAGGACATCTCTGAACTCACCGGATTTCCCGAGATGCTGGATGGGCGCGTCAAAACGCTTCATCCCAAAGTCCACGGCGGCATTCTCCACGTGCGCAGTAAGGACGAGCATCGTGCCGCGGTGAAGGCACATGGCATTCAGCCGATCGACATGGTTGTGGTGAACCTCTATGCCTTCGAGAAGACCTTTGCCAAGCCGGGCGTGGAATTCGCAGACATCATCGAAAACATCGACATTGGCGGGCCGTCCATGGTGCGCTCGGCGGCGAAGAATTTTCAGGACGTGGCGATTGTCACCGCGCCTGCCGATTACGACGCCATCGCGAAAGAGATGGAGAGCAGCGGCGGATCGCTGTCGCTGAAGACGAAGTGGCAACTGGCCCAGAAGGCTTTCGCGACGACGGCAGCATACGACTCGGCGATTGCTTCGACGCTGGAGCAGATTGCAGCACCGGAAAGCGACGGCGGCAAGTTCGAACTTGGTCGAAGCGAAAGCTTTCCCGAGACGCTGCGCCTCACATTTCGAAAAGCCTTCGATCTGCGTTACGGCGAAAATCCGCACCAGAAGGCGGCGCTGTATTCCGACGGCTCCGGGACAGGGATAGCCAACGGCACGCAACTTCAAGGCAAGGAACTCAGCTACAACAACATCGTCGATCTGCAAGCCGCGTGGGACTTGGCGCAGGACTTTGAAGAGCCAGTGTGCGCCATCATCAAGCACACCAATCCGTGCGGGACCGCGGTGGCGAGCACGCTGGCCGAAGCCTACAGACGTGCGCTGGAGTGCGATCCGGTATCGGCATTCGGCGGAGTGATTGGGGTGAATCGACCGATTGACCGCGACACTGCAACCGAGATGGCGAAGCTGTTCGTCGAGGCCATCGCCGCGCCGGGATTCGACGCTGCCGCGCGAGAGATCTTTGCCAAGAAGAAAAACCTGCGCCTGGTGGACGTTGTTCCCACGGAACAGAAGTGGGTGCTAAAGAATGTCTCCGGCGGCGTGCTGCTGCAAGACAACGACATGCACCGGCTGACCGCGGCTGACCTGAAGGTCGTCAGCAAACGCCAGCCCAGCGAGCAGGAGATGCGCGACCTGCGGTTCGCGTGGAAGGTGTGCAAGCATGTGAAGTCAAACGCGATTCTCTACGCCCGCAACGGCCAGAGTACCGGCGTTGGAGCAGGCCAGATGAGCCGCGTGGATTCGGCGAAGCTTGGCGCGATGAAATCGGTGCTGGGGACCGAAGGCTCGGTCGCGGCCTCGGACGCCTTCTTTCCGTTTCCCGACGGGGTTGAAGAAATTGCGAAGGCGGGAGCGACAGCCATCATTCAGCCCGGCGGCTCGGTGCGCGATCAGGAAGTGATCGACGCTGCCAATCGACTGGGCTTGGCCATGGTACTGACAGGCGTGAGGCACTTTCGGCACTAGAACGCCGTCAGCTCTCAGCCCGTCAAAGTGCGTAGTTGCGGCAGTGGAAAATTTCCATTCGAGAAAATGAACCGCGAGCAACCGAACCAGCCACGAAGCGGCGGCGATGAAGTTAGCCGGGGCGTACCGGGGCCCTCAAGCCGCGCCGGTGTTGCGCGGATTGGGGTGGTTGAGCCCCGGGTGAGGTGAGAAAATGAAAACCAGCCGCGGAGCGGCGACACCGACATCGAAGGACAGCAGGTATTATGGCCAGACCGCACCGCAAGCTGACTGACCTCTGATGGCTGAAAGCTGACGGCTGATAGCTCTCTTCAATTTCTGCTGCGAAACTTCGATAGCAGGCGCAGAATTTCGAAGTAGAGCCAGATCAGCGTAATCATGAGCGCGAAGGCGCCGTACCACTCCATGTACTTGGGAGCGCCGGCGCGCGCGCCGTTCTCGATCAGGTCGAAGTCGAGCACCAGATTCAACGCGGCGACGACCACGACGATCAGGCTGAAGCCGATGCCGAGCGGACTGGAGCCATTAATCGCCGTGAAATGCACTCCGAAAAATCCCAGAATGAATTGCAGGAAGTAGAAAACCGCAATGCCGCCGGTGGCGGCGACGATGCCCAGCCGCAGCTTGTCGGTTACCTTGATCAAGCCGGTGCGATAGGCCACCAGCATCGCGATCAGCGTGCCAAAGGTGAGCGCGACGGCTTGAATGGCGATGCCGTGGAAGCGCTGCTCCATCAGGGCCGAGATGCCGCCCAGTACCAGGCCTTCCAGCAGCGCGTAGATGGGCGCCGTCACTCCCGCCCATTGCTTCTTGAAAATGGTGACCATCGCCAGGATGAATCCGCCAATGCCGCCCACCACGATGAGAGGCGCAATGCTCGACATGGCCTCTTCCGGCGAAGTCGCGTTGAAGAAGCGGTTCCACGTCCAGGCGGCCGCGACGACGCAACAGAGCAGCAGCAGGCCGGTCTTGTTGACCGTGCCCGATATCGTCATGCTCTCGCCGCCATAGGCGACCTCGCCGGTGCGGAAGCTGTCGCCAGTCAGGGCGGGGTTGGACGTTCTCATCAGTTGCGCCATAGTTCTCCTTGCCTGTTAGACGTGTGAGCGCGCCCTTCGGATTCGGGCGCGTGATTTCGCCAGCATACGACGCTTGCAGAGACCAGCCTTTGTCCTTGGTACAAGCGGGCCATATCGCGGTAAGATTGGAACCTCAGCTGAAAATTATGGATGCACTCTTGAGGTGGCTATCTTCGGGCGCAAGTGTCGGCGCGGTGGGCACCGGAATTGCATTCGTATTCTCCGTGTTTCAGTTCCTTACGGTCAAGAAGCGGGAATCCCGCCAACAGGAGTTCGAAAAATATCACTGGCTCATTGAACACCTTGTTTCCCCAGACGACCAAGGCCATGTTTTCCTCGACAGGCAAATTGCGATTGCTTTTGAGCTTCGTCATTTTCCAAGGTACTACGAATGTACCGAGCGGATCCTATCCCGGCTGCGTGAGTCCTGGAACAATCCCGGGGCGTATTCAAGATTGCTCAGAGAGATTGATCTTACCCTGGAGCACATCAAGAAAAGCAAATAGCAAAATTCCCTCGTTTTGCCATCCTTATAGTCCCTGTTGTCTTCTACTGCGGCCCTGCGCCTAGAACAGCGTTTCCTGCCCGCTGGTTAAACTTCGCGGCCGCTCTTTTCCGAAATACTCGTAAGCCAAGTGCGTTGCCACTCTGCCGCTCGGCGTGCGGTCGAGGAAACCGATCTGCATGAGAAATGGTTCGTAGATCTCTTCGATCGCGTCCGCCTCTTCGGCCAGCGATGCTGCCAGCGTCTTCAGCCCCACTGGGCCGCCCTGGTATTTCTCGATGATGGTGAGCAGCAGCTTGCGGTCGATCTCATCGAAGCCGTGGCGATCGACCTCTAGCATTTCCAGCGCCTTTTGCGCCGTGGGCTTGTCGATGTTGCCGGTACCGCGCACCTGGGCGTAGTCGCGCACCCGCCGCAGCAGGCGGTTGGCGATGCGCGGTGTGCCCCGGCAGCGCGTGGCAATCTCGATTGCACCGGGCTCGTCGATCTCGACCCCAAGAATCTCGGCCGAACGCTGCAGGATGATCTTCAGGTCCTCGTGAGTATAGAACTCCAGCCGCAGCACGATGCCGAAGCGCGAACGCAGCGGCGCCGACAGCAGCCCCGCGCGCGTGGTCGCGCCGATGAAGGTGAACGGCCGCACCTCGATGGTGTGGGTGCGCGCCGACGGTCCTTGCCCGATGATGATGTCGAGCTTGTAGTCCTCTAGCGCCGAGTAGAGCAGTTCTTCCAGCGCGGGCTGCAGGCGGTGCACTTCGTCGATGAACAGCACCTGCTTGTCGCGCAAGTTGGTGAGGATGGCCGTGAGGTCGCCTTTGATCTGCAGCGTCGGTCCCGAGGTCTGCTGAAATGCCGCGCCCATTTCGTTGGCGATTATGTTGGCCAGCGTCGTCTTGCCCAATCCCGGTGGCCCGTAAAGCAGCACGTGGTCCAGCGCCTCGCCGCGCGATTTCGCCGCCTGGATGGCGACTTCGAGATTGTCTTTGACCTTCTTCTGTCCGATGAACTCGCGCAGCCGCTGCGGGCGTAGCTTCAGCTCGAAGGAAGAATCGTCTTCCAGCGGCACCGCCGAAACGATGCGCTCGCGGTCGGGATTGGCTTGATCAGTAGGCAAAAGGCACGCAGGGCGATAGTAAAGCGAAGGCAGGGGGAGACGCAATGGAGATGCCCTAAATGCCAGCGAGTTACGGCCCTCACAACTCAGTTGCATCGGGAAGTGATGGGCGATACCATCGATCCATGGCGAAGGCCAAGAAGTTCGACCTCGAAAACCCGACCCCCATCCTTGACGACGAGGACGAGGAGACTCTCGCCGCGATCGACGAAGGCATTCGCGATGCTGCGGCCGGTCGAACCGTCCCCAGTGAGGACGTCCGAAAGCTCCTGGCCCAATGGATTTCTGCCTCCGGTACACCCAAAGGGCGCTGAACGATCTCGCTCAAATCATCGGCTACATTGCCGAGGACGATACCGCAGGAGCATCCCGCTTCGGTAGCAGCCTGCTTGACCACTTGGAACTGCTCACCCGCTTTCCCCGCATGGGGAGCCCGATAGCGAGGCGCCCGCAAGTCCGCAAGCTGCTACACAGTCCGATCCTGGTCTACTACCAGATCCATGATGCTAAGCGAATCATCGAGGTGCTTCACCTGCGGCATGCGTCCCGCAAGCCACCGAAATCTCTACGGTAGGAATTAATTGGTCGAAGGCGGCGGGGTGCGACTTTGTTTGTGCCCTGACTCTGCGTGGTCACTGTCGCGGCAGTCGAACTCGGGAGGTTCGCGAATCGGATCTCGCTTTGGCAGATCCAACTCAATACCGCCCAGCGCAGCAAACCGTTCCCGGACGACCTGGGCGAAATTTTTCTCCTTCAGCTGTTTCATCTAGAGGATCGTAACATTCATTCGGCAACATCGCGCGTACAGCCGTCCTTCGACTCCGGCGGCGAAGCGCCGTCTGGGCTCAGCAATCACAAGATCAACGCGCCCCCGCCGCCCGAGGTGACAGCCGCCAAAGCGCCGCGCTGACATTCACCTTTCCGGCGACGTATCATGACCTTTCATCATGAAGAACCTCGGCATACTGCTCTCCGGGCGAGGGTCCAACTTTGAGGCCATCGCCGACAACGTCGCCTCGGGCACACTCGACGCGCACATCGCGGTCGTCATCTCCAATCGGGCTGACGCTGCCGGCATTGAGTCGGCGCGGCGGCGCGGCCTGAACGCGCTGGTCATTCCATCCAAGGGCAAAGTCCGCGAGGAGCACGACCGCGAAGTTGTCGCCGCGCTGCGCGAGCGTCAGGTCGATCTGATCTGTCTTGCTGGATATATGCGCCTGCTGTCACCGTGGTTTGTGCAGCAATTCCCCAATCGCATCCTCAACATTCATCCCGCGCTGCTGCCTGCGTTTCCCGGACTCGAAGCCCAGAAGCAAGCTTTCGACTACGGCGTGAAAGTCTCGGGGTGCACCGTCCACTTTGTCGACGAGAACCTCGACCAGGGCGCCATCCTCGTGCAGAAAGTCGTGCCGGTGCTCGACACCGATGACGATCACACGCTGGCCGCGCGGATTCTGGAGCAGGAGCACATTGCCTATTCGGAGGCGATACGGATGGTGTTGGAAGAGAAGTACGCGATTAGCGGTCGGAAAGTAGTAAAGAAACAAGAATCCAGCTGTTCTACATGACCATGTTAAAATGACCATGGTCATCTGGAGGTGACTATATGAGTTCGAAGGTGGCCACAAAGAAGACACCGACAAGTTCGATGAGGACCGGCAAAACCAGGCAAATCGCCGCCGGCGAGTTTAAAGCCAAGTGCTTGGGAGTGATGCGTGAAGTTGCCAACTCAGGAAGTCCCATGCTGGTAACGGTGAGGGGCAAACCGTTAGTGGAGGTAATTCCGCCTCGTGATCAGAAGAAAACCAATGGCATAGACGACATCATCGGACGACTCGAAGGAGTGATGAAGATCAACGGAGATCCTGACGATCTGGTCAAGCCCATATTTCCGCTGGAAGACTGGGACATGCTCAAGTGATCCTACTGGACACACACGTTGTCGCTTGGATGAACGGCGCTTCACGAAAGCTGTCGCGTGCCGCAGTCACGGCGATTCGCCGTTCCCGCAGCCAGGACGGCTTGGCAATTTCTGCCATAAGCCTGGTGGAATTAGCGCGACTGATTGCAGCCAACCGTATCGAACCCATGGGCACGGTAGAAGAAACCATCGAGAAGCTGGTCGAAGGTATCTTCATCCGGCCGATAACAACTGAGATTGCTGCCTCCGCCACATTCTTCCCGTATGACTTTCCTTCCGATCCCGCTGATCGAACCATTGCAGCGACAGCGCGCGTCGAGAACATGCCGCTCGTCACCGCAGACGAGCGCATTCTGAGTTGTCGGCTGTTGAAAACGATCTGGTGAAGCGCCGCTACCTGGAGACGGCGCGCCAAACGAGCCGAATGGCGACGGGACGGACCCTTTCTGGTCACTGGCCTCATCCCCTAGCATCATCTACATCATCTATATCTCATAGTGCAGCAGCGAGAAGACGTCGTAGCTCTTCAGCTTGTCGCGGCCCTTGAGGCCGTCGAGCTCGACCACGAATGCCATGCCGCAGATGTTGCCACCCAGTTGCTGGACCATATCGGCGGTAGCTTTGGCGGTGCCGCCGGTGGCCAGCAGATCGTCGCAGATGATGACGCGCTGACTAGGCTTGATGGCGTCTTTGTGGATTTCCAGCGTGTCGTGACCGTACTCCAGCTCGTACTTCCACTGCAGCACTTCGGCGGGCAGTTTTTTCGGCTTGCGCACGGGGACGAAGCCGGCATTCAGGCGGTAGGCGAGCGCGGGTCCGAAGATGAATCCTCGCGCCTCGATGCCCAGTACCAGGTCGATGTTTTGGTTGAGGTAGTGCTCGGTGAGAGCATCGATCAGGCGAGCGAAGCCCAGGCGGTCCTTCAGCAGCGTAGTGATGTCGTAAAACAGAATGCCGGGCTTGGGGAAATCGGGAACTTCGCGGATGAGCTTCTTCAGATCGTCACAGCTGTGCGCCGGTTGCGACTGCATGAGTTACCAGACTCCTTCAATGCGGAATGAAGACACCTGCAACAGCGGCGCCCGGGATTCTGCAACGTAATCGACACGCGCGGCCCGCGGACCCTGCTGCAGTTTCTGGCGCAGCGCGCCGTGCTGTTCGCGGGTGCCTGTGGCCATGACCTCGACGTCACCGCTTTCGCAATTTCGGACCCAGCCGGCGATGCCGACTTGCGCCGCCTCGCGCTCCACAAACCAGCGGAAGCCGACGCCTTGCACGCGTCCGGAAACTACATAGCGGCGGGTTTCGAGATTGTCGGACATGGGAAAGCGAAATCAGCAATCAGCAACTAGCCTTTGCCATTGCTCTTAGCGATTTGTACCCTACCTTGAATGAATCGAATCAATCGCCCTGTGTCAGGACATGGCTTCAGCCGTGCCGAACAGTCCGTTACAAAGGACAGGGCCTTACATGTGAAGTTGCAATAGGTTGTTGTCCATTCGGCCAAGAACTGGGAAGCTGATGTTGCCAAGCAACAGCTACCGAGGAGACCGAATGGACTATCACCATCATGCTCGACTTACCATCTATCGTCGAGAGGAACTTGCCCAAGCCGTGATCCAAGGCCGACTGGGCTTGAGGGAGGCCGCGGCCGAGTTCAAGCTCAGTCGGCAGAGCGCCGCCAAGTGGGTGCGCCGCTTCCGCACCGAATAACAAGCTGGCTTGCGCGATCGCAGCTCGCGCCCGGAACGAATCACGAAAAACGGCAAGCAATAAAACCACGACCGGGAGCATCACCAGAGAGCCTATTACCACATCGCCCTAAGTGCAACCAGGTCAGCAAGAATGAGTTCTTGGTAGGCAGAGGTCGTGGATAAGTTGTTGAATCTCTGGACGCGCAAGTCTTTGGCGACACACACCACCATCTCAATGGAAATATGGAAACAAATACAACCGAAGAGGATGTCAAAACCGCGCTCGCATTACGGCCCTGTTGAGGTCGAGTTGCGACAGCGGAATAGCGACGAAATCTACGCCAAAACGCTCTTCAAACCAGACCCGGATTGCGCCCTTGTCGTAAATCCCACAGCGCGGCGGTGAGCGCATCGATTTCCTCACACGTGTTGTAAAGCGCTAGAGAGGCGCGAAGTGTGCTCTCCAAGCCGAAGCGACGAAGGATCGGCTGGGCGCAATGACGTCCGCCGCGGACCGCAATTCCCTTGCGGTTCAGAAAGTCGCCGATCTCTTCGGTTCGGAATCCATCTAGTATAAAGGACAGAACGCCAGCCTTTTCTTTGGCGGTGCCGATGATGTGTAGCCCAGGAATACGCTGTAGCGCCTCGGTGGCGTAGGTAAGCAGCGTGTGCTCGTGGCGCGCGACGTTCGCCATGCCAATGCGATCGAGGTAATCAATCGCGGCACCCAATCCGACGGCGTCGGCGATATTGCCGGTGCCAGCTTCAAACCGTTGTGGCGGCGGTTGGTAGAGGGTCTTCTCGAAGGTGACATCCTGGATCATGTTTCCGCCGCCTTGCCAGGGCGGCATGTTGTCCAAGACCTCGGACTTGCCATACACGACACCGATGCCGGTGGGTGCGAATACCTTGTGGCCGGAGAATACGTAGAAGTCGCAGTTCAGTACCTGGACGTCCACGCGCATATGCGACACCGCTTGAGCGCCATCAATGAGTACCCGAGCCCCCTGGCGGTCGGTCGAATGAGGTTGTTTGCTTAAAATTTCTCTGCTAGCCCTGCAATCTCCCTGCGCCAGAAGACACGTGCGCACAACAGCTACAAGCGCAACAACACATTTCGGCCGTCTTGGCGTCAAAAATCATCGCAAGTTCCAACCTCTGGAGGTAACACTAACGCGCTGAAACCGCAATACGGAAATTTTCGGTGTCCCCTGTTGTCGCAGTTGCCGTTGCCTTCCTGGGGTTCTCTTCTGCCTAATCTCTTCCTCCAAGATTCTCAATTCCCATCCGGAATTTTCTGGCGTATAGTCGGTCGGGTTGACTCGGCGCGACCGGCTGTGCAGTGAGGATTTCCCCGGTTGGCCGAACAGATTCAAAGCGAGATTGACCCTGTGATTGTGGATACGCCCAAGCCCGGTCGTTTTTCAAGTTGTCAAATTTGCGTGCGACAGAGGCACCCATGGCAGGTATCGAAGGCGATGTTTGGAAGACGAGGCTGGATCGCTCGGGCGAGCCTAAGCGAGAGCCAGGACCAATTCAATTGCAGCGATATGTCGGTGCCTTGGCTTATTCCGGCATTCCGACGTTCTTAGGAATACCTGTGTGCTTAACGCAGGAGGACTTGAAGGCCGGCAAAGTGGACGCGGCCATCTTGGGCGCACCGGTCGACATGTCCATCGGCCAACGCGGGGCGGCCTTCGGCCCTCGGTACATAAGGGCGGATGAACGGGTGTTGCCCAGCATTCCGTTCGCGATGCAGAACCCGGATACGCGAGTGAAGCCGTTCGAGGTGCTCAAAGTAGTGGATTACGGTGACGCTGCCGTGGATCACGCTGCAGCATGAAATCAAGAATGTGGTGACGGTCATCGCCAAAACAACTCATTACTGGACGGCCCACATGGTCGCCCGGCGCCGCGGAATAGACCGGTCCTCCCTTGCTTCGACGGCCCTACCTCGGGGTGAACGGGCGATTGCAAACGCAGAGTGCACAGCGTAAACGGGCAAAGTAGCGCCGAATAGGAGGGTCATGTTTTCACTTACGGTTCCCATCAGTTCCGAAGGCGGTCACAACAGCTTCCAGAACAACGTTCCGGATCCCGCAACCTCCGGGAAGAAACTTCCAACCTTCAAGTTTCAGTTGGAAAAATCCCATGGCCGTGTGATGGGGGGCAGCTACGGCAAAGAGGCCACAGTAGACCAGCTGCCGATATCCAAAGGGATTGCAGGAGTTTCGATGCGCATGGAGCCGGGCGTCATGCGGGAACTGCACTGGCACGCCACCGCCGCGGAGTGGGCCTTTGTTACCGAGGGTGGGGTGCGCACCACGGTCATCGATCCGCAAGGCTGTGCCGAGACCAATGACTTCGTTCCAGGCGACATCTGGTACTTTCCGCGTGGTCATGGTCACGTGATTGAGACGCTGGGCGACAAGCCGTGCCATTTCATCCTGGTTTTCGACAACGGCTACTTCTCTGAGTTTGGCACCTTCAGCATCTCAGACTGGATCGGCCATGCTCCGAAAGAACTGCTTGCCAAGAACTTCGGCGTGCCCGCCTCAACCTTCGATAGCTTCCCGAAAAGAGAGGTCTACTTCGCCAAGGGAAAAATTCCACCTCCAGTTGCCGCTCCGCCGTTGCAAGGCTGGAAAAAACCTCCGCTCACTCACAAGTACAGCCTGCTTTCCCAAGAGCCGTTTGAGACGTTCAGTGGTGGTCTGGAGTGGCGTGTGGATGGCTCTCAATTCCCTATTTCCACGACCATGACGGGCGTCGTGCTGGAGATGGAGGCCGGAGCTCTTCGTGAACTGCATTGGCATCCCAATGCCGCCGAGTGGCAGTACATTTTGAGCGGCGAATTCAGCGTCACTCTATTCGGCTCGCAAGGGCGCTGGCGCGAGGAAAAGCTGCGCCTGGGCGACGTCGGTTACATCCCGCAGGGCTTTGGACACTCGATTGAGAACATAGGAAGCGGGAAGGCGCGCATCCTCATCGTCTTTAACAACGGTCACTACCAAACCATTGATTTGTCGCAGTGGATTGCCGGTAACCCTACTGATATCCTAGCCACCAATTTTGGTCAAGACGCTTCGTTGTTCGAGAAGTTTCCCCGCAAAGACGTGTTTCTGACCAAATAGCTGAGTCGAAATCAGGTCGCGGGTATTCAAAGCTGTACGATGAGGGCGGACATGGTCGGACGTATCGGGTTGCGCGCTACTTTTCTTACTGTGATAGCGGCGATAGCGCTATCTCCGCGAGTTTATGCTGCAGAGGAGCCACTCAAATCCTATAAAGCCGCTGCCATTGTGTATGACCCGGCTTGGGGCGATCTAGAGGGGAACATCGCCCGGATCGCAGCCGCGGTGGATGCGGCTGGGGCGCAAGGTGTAAAGCTTGCCGTACTTCCCGAGCAGGCGACGATCGGTTATATCTTTGACAATTTTGCGATGGTGCGGCCTTACCTCGACACTGTACCCGGCAAGACCACGGACGCACTGGCAAAAGTAACGAAGCAGCGCCACATGTATGTTGCCGTGGGCATCGCTGAACTCGACCCGGTGACCGGTTTGGGCTACAACACCGCAGCGCTGGTTGGTCCGGACGGCTATGTCGGCAAGTATCGGAAGCACGGCTTGAACGCTCAGGACCAGGCATGGGTGACTCCCGGCGACGGCGGTTTTCCCGTGTTCGATACCGAACTTGGGCGACTGACCATGCTGATCTGCTACGACGATACGTATTGGCAGTATCCGCGACTCGCGGCGCTGCACAAGGTTGACGTGGTCGCATGGCTGAGTAGCTCTGACCGAGTAACTCCGGGTACGCCGCCCGCGCAAGCGAAAGGAGATCACTCGACGGTCGCGACGGTGCAACATATAGCCGCATTCAATGGCGTCTGGCTCGTCGCCGCAACTCGTGACGGCATCGAACGCAACACGCTGACCGGCCAAACTCTTTATTACAACGGCGGTTCCAGTATCTGGGATCCATCCGGCAACAAGATCGCTCAGGCGCCGGTCGTGCCGCCCGAGGTTTTATCGCCAGGCGCGCACGGCATGGTCACGGCTGAAATCACTCCTTCCATGAGCGCGCCTGTGCGCAATGCAGTGCTGGCGCGACGCAGACCCGAGATGTATGGCCTGCTTGCGTTGCATCGCGCACCTACTGATTCGAACGCGACGACTACGCCCAAAGACGTCATGGTGAAGGCCGTCTCGTGGCCGGCGTCAAACAAACCGCCCGCAGTGCTTCCCAAGCCACCACGCGGTGGCTTGCTGGTCCTGCCCGAACTGTTCTCGGTTGGAGCCGATGCGGGAAGCACGGCGTACACGGCTGCTGCCGAATCAACTGGAGGCGTATCGGAGCAGCGTTTATGTGAGTCCGCAAAGGCCGGCGGAGGCTACGTGGTCGGCAGCTATCCTGAACGCGATGGCGGGAATGTTTATCACACGGTCGTATTGGCGGGACCAGAGGGAACGGTTCTGGCACGGTATCGCGCAACCCACTTGCCGCCAAGTCAGACGAAGTGGGCGAAGCAGGGCAGCGATTGGGTTGTGGTTCCAACCCCGATCGGGAGGGTTGGCCTGGCACTGGGCGAGGAGCTGTCGGTACCGGAAGTCTTCGGCGCGCTGAGTGCTTTGCGAGCGGATTTGCTTGCATCCCCGATGGGGACCCCATCCGGCGTCACAATGCAGGAAGACCCCAAGCTTTTTAACCAGCCGTATCCCCCTGACACGCCTTTCGCACCCATGGCAGCAGCGAAGCTCGGGCAGACCTGGGTAGTGATGAGCGCGTGGAGCGAAGGTCAACGCATCTCAGCCGCCGTTTTCGGTCCGGAACCCGTTATCGCGACCCCTCCGCGTATTCCACCGGCCGGCAAGAATGAGATCGAGACGCAGATCACGATAGCTTGGCCAGGAACGTGGTTGAATCAGGGCCACTTGATTGACGGCCAGCGTCCCGCCGCCACCTTGCCGATAGTCCTTGATCCCGCGTCGGCATGTTTCCGGCAGTGGGCAGAGGATCCCGGTTGGAAGTACGGTTGCTAAGTAACTCATTCTTTGCTCAAATGCGGCAATCGGATGATCGTGACGGGGCCCTACGAGAGCAGCAGAATGTCAATTTCCCAAATATCTCCTATTAGCGGCTGAAAGCCGGTCCATCTCCGAATCTGACCGCACCGCTGAAGCAGTGCTCTGCCCTCAACACTCAAGTGTGCGCTGCTCTTCGCTATCGCGAAGAAAGCTTGCAATTGAGGAGCGGGATGGCGTACTGACAAAGAAATGCGGCCCGGAAATCGATCCGCGCCGCGTTGCCTTCAACCCGCTGCGAGATTGCGCCGCTCCCGCCCTGGCTAGATATGTTTGGGCGACATGCGGTTGAGCAAGGAAATTAGTTGCCTGCCCGCGGGAGGGGTCTTGACATCGCCCTGCAGGATGATCTGCTTGGCGTTCAAGTTCTTGCCATAAAGATTGTTGTTGGCATCGTCATCGGAACGCAAGGTCGAGCCGTCCAGCGAGATTCCGGCGAAGACTCCGCGATTGCGCGACCAGGAAAGAATTTCGGCTTTCATCACAATATCGGTTTCGGCCGAGGTGGCTCGTCCCACCGGACCGGCGGCGACGGAAGCGTCACCCCCGAGTTTCACCTTGCTGGTCATGACAGACTGCGCGCCCTGTTCATTCATGACCAACAGCACGAAGTCGGTGGCCTGACCACCGATCTGCAAGCCGAAGCTGCCGCCCTCGAGGGCGAAGAATGCGGGAGCGCTCCACGGGCCGCGAAAGGCCTCGCCCGAGCGGCAAGTCATGACCCCGCGACCATAACTGGCGCCCACTACGAAGGCCGCTTTCTTCACCGACGGAAACACGACGACGCACTCCGCCTTGTTCAGCAGATCGCGCGGGATACCGTCGGGCATGCCGGCGACCGCCTTCATCACCTGGTACGAAGATTGGAGACGAGCGTCTTCCTTCTGCTGAGCAAGAGCAGGAAGCGCGAAACCCACAAATAACGCAACCGCTAAACATCTGTTCTTCAAAGATTTTCTCCGATCTGATGGAAAGTAGCATTGCCTAGAGCAACCATTCATTAGAAGCAGATTGGATACAAAAGGTGGGATGGCGCCGAATTTCTTTGGGATGATAGTCTCTCGATGAGCATGGTCGGGACAAATCAGCCCGCGAGGAATCTGCTTTCCCGACTTCTTCAGCAGCCTGTTCAGCCGTGCCGTACGGATCCTTTGAATGTCGGGCTTTCGCCCCTGCGGTTACTCGGGGTGGAAGCGTTTCGGATTTATGAGATGGCTTCTAGTTGTCAGTAAAGCAGTCTCTTCGCAGAACGCCGCGCTTATATGAATCACTTGCGGCGCGGCGAGAGGATGCCGAGGATCTCCTGCAAGCCTTGGCGGACTTTTTTTAGTTGCGCGTCGGTGGTCTTCTTGGGGAAGGGCAGGCCGGATTGCGGTTGCGCCGACTTGGCTTCGCCCTTGAGGTGCTGCCGGGCCCCGGCGATGGTGAAACCCTGGTCGTAAAGTAGTTTCTTGATGCGGAGAACGTTTTCCACGTCGCGCTGGCGGTACATGCGCTGGCCCGTGCCGCTCTTGACCGGCTTGAGTTGGGGGAATTCGGTTTCCCAAAAGCGCAGCACGTAGGCCGGCAGGCGGCAAAGGCGCGCGACCTCGCCAATGCGAAAGTACAGTTTGTCCGGGATGACCGGATCGGCGCCGGCGCTGCTCTTGCGGGTTTTTCTATTTTCAGTCATCACAAGTCTGGGGCCTGAGACCAGAGTTTCCAGCGACTTGGATGCCAGGCTCCAAAATCGGCCCTACGACAGGCTCCGGAGCATTATAACGATCCGACACCCAAAGAAGTGGACAGGGGTTCGTTCAAATGGCGCACCGGGAAAATCAAGGTCAGCGCCGGCTTCCCGCCCTTTCGCCAAGCCGGGCAAAAAGGCTGGGCCACCCGCCACCCTTCGGAGTATTGGTGGAGCAAAGAACTCGCCTGGGCCACCCGCCCGCGAGCCCACCCGTTCGCGTCGCGCTCTCGGGTTCTGGAAAGATTGTAGAAGTAGCCTATCGAGTAAAGAGTCTTGCTGGTCTACCAAGGCGAGGCGGCACCAGATTGACAGAAAATGAAGAGGCATTGGCGCTATTAAAAATAGGCGGCGTGCCCGTTACGTTCCAGTACCACACTCCGTCAAACGATAGATTACTCATGCTGTTGCCGGGGTTCTGATCTCCGAAGTAGGTATAAATCACCGTGCCACCGTCGCGGTCGGAGATGAAATCGACGCGGATGTTGCTCATGGCGCCGCCGTGATCGGCCTCAAAGACCACACAGTAAGGGGAGTTGTGGCAGTGGATGACATAGGTAAAATTGTTGGCCGTCTCCACGCCTTGGGCTTCAGCGGTAAAGATCAGCATTCCCGCAGCACCGGGGTCACCGTCGAAGGTCAATCCTTCCAGCGTATTGCCATCGGCTGATCCGCTTCCACTGTAAGACTTGACAACGACGTCAAAGCAGTTCCAAGTGTAGATGTTGGCAATGAAGCTGTTGGACGTGCGATCTGCCACAGCGTGAAAGGCGTAATAGACGCGTACATTCGTGACCGTGTTCCCCGGACCCGATTGGAGCAGGATGGCATGAACTGGGTGCACGAAATAGGTTACTGACGAGCCTACATAGAGGACGTCGCTGATAACCGTGCTTCCCGCCAACGTTGATGGGGCTCCAGTGCTAATTCCGTTGTTCATGTCGAGCACCCCGTTGCGAGCATCCAGCGCAACACTCCGCACCGAAGTACCGCCATACTCGTTAAGAACTATTGGCGAAAGGAATACGGTTGTACCTGGGCTAATCATATCCCCAACTTTGTCGTAGCTGCCAGAAGATTCCCCAAGAATCGAGATGTGCTTAGAGAGTACGATTCCCGAGGGACAGTTTGCCGGACTGACGTAGTAGTAGCCTGCTGGATGGTAGAACGTGACGTAATCGGGCACTCTCGCCTGAAGATCAGCATATGCTTGACAGTTATCAGTGACTCCATCAGGGATGATTTGCACGCCGTAATTGTTGTTGGTGACATCCACAACTTGTTGTGAGCTAGCGTGTGCCAAACTAGCCAGCATAAGGCTGAGAAGTAAAAGGGAGGTGGTGCATTGCGTGCTAGACATGACGATTATCCCCTATGAATAAAAATTTGGGTCTCAAATCGCAGCGTGCCAGTCCCTCTCGGGGCCTCTTCAGGCAATGCTCGTAGATCTGTTCCAGGTACTCGAATGCGATAAGTACGTCGCTGCAAGTCAAGGCACTCTACGATGGCGCTCGGTAGTGCGTCGTCGTATCAGCGCGTACATACTATCCTGTCCGACAAGGAAGAGAAAGGTATTTTCGGGACAAATTTGGACTGCCATGCAAATCTCGTACCAGGCGGGTGGGCGGGTGGCCCGGCCTAGCACGGTGCGGGTGCCCCTCGATAAGAGAGAAGGCACACTATTGTTCATTCACTCAGCAAAGTCCTTGGTTGGGCCACCCGCCCAAGAGGTTTTGAAAGGGGCGCGCCTTTAGGTGCGCCGTCGCAAGTTGTTCAAATTTGTCATCCCGAGGAGGCCTTTAGAGACTGTGTCGCAACCGTGCCGCCGCTGTGCGGCTCAGGATTATTTCCCACCTTACCCGGCGCTCAACCACCCCA
>PMWW01000144.1 GCA_003165795.1 Acidobacteriaceae bacterium | reverse complement strand
GAAGGCCGTCCCCTTCGAAGGCCAGACTTAATCAGAGCTTCCTTGGGACGGCGCACCTGAAGGTACGCGCCTGCAAAACATGTCGAAATCCGACTTTTTCAGCAACCGGTTACACGTCCCGGCAGCAACTGGGCTGGCAACTTCTGCATCTAAACAAGCCGCTAGGTCGGCAGTAAACGCAAGCTCCTGGAGTTCCCCATGAAACGCCGTATCCTGCTGGTTGATGACGAATTGGCAATCCTGCTCACGCTCCGCGCAATTCTGGAAATGAACGGCTTTGAGGTGGAAACCGCGGCATCGGCCAAGGAAGCGCAGCACAAGTTGAAGAGTGGCGTTTTCGAGATGGTCATCACCGACATGCGCATGGAGAACGAAAACTCCGGCTACGACGTGATTCGCGCCGCCCGTCAACAGGCGTATGATCCGGCGACGGCGCTGCTTACGGCTTATCCCACGCTGGGTAGTGAGTGGCGCGACACCGGAGCCCAGTCTCTGCTGGTGAAGCCGGTCAATATTCCCGACCTGCTGGGTCAACTGGAAGCGCTGTTGGTGACCCACGCGGACCACAAAGTGCAAGCGCAGCAGTCACGCAAAGCTGCGACCGGCAAAGTTGTAAGTCCCGATATTGCGAAGCCCGCGCGCCATGCCGCGGGTAAACGAGCGGAATAGGTTTCTAAGAAAATCGGAACAGCAGATCCGTCATCGGCGGATGAGAACTTGTGTCGTCTCTACGGTGTCTGTGTTATAACCCTGCCGCCGCTGCGCGGCTGGCTCGATGGAAATTTCGAGACATTGTCCCACCCTACTTTTCGATTCCGGGCTACGACACAGACACCTACGGGACACTGGCTAATTTTCCACTTTACCCAGGACTCGGCCTGCCGGCTCCGTCCTGGGCCAACTGCGGAGCCGCCCTCCGGGCAGTATTTTCGTTCCGTATATCTCATTCGCCAATACATAAATTTTGTTTTCATGCAGACTCTAACGCGGTGGGGGAGTTCGCTCCGGGACTAAACTCTTTGGAGCTGTGATGGTCATGCAGAATGCCCACCACCGCTCCAGCTTTTGCGGCACGGAGCGAGCCGCCTACCTGAAGGTCGGCTCTACCGCACTGCGGTAATTCTGGAATTGTCTGATGCAATAGGCGAAATCTATAGCGACAGTGCGGATTCTCGCTTAGGGCGCGCCGCGCTTGGACGATACGGCGGGAGGCAGGTTGGGGAGCGGGAGTGCCAGGAGCTGCGCGGGATCGAGATAGGCGCCTTGCCAACGCACGGCCAGGTGAAGATGCGGTCCAGTGGCGCGGCCGGTGGCGCCGCTGAGTCCGACTTGCTGGCCCTTCTCGACCCTTTCGCCTTCGCTGACTTCCAGCTTTGACAGATGCATGTAGAGGGTCATGAACTGCTGTCCGTGGTCGATGATGACGCAGTTGCCTTCATAAAATAATTCGCGGGCCAACACGACCTGGCCGGAGTTGGCTGCGGTCACCGGCGAGCCGGGCTTGGCGTGATAGTCCAGGCCGCGGTGAATGCTGGCGAGTTTTCCGTTGAAGGTGCGGCGCGTGCCGAAACCCTCCGAAACGCTGGAGTCGATGGGAGCAACAAACTTACCTGACCATTCCGGCTCGGCGATTTCGTGGGCGAACGCGGTCTTCTTGATCTGCTTGTCGGAGTCAATGCGGCGCAAGGTTTCGGCGTCGGGCTGGACGAAGCGATCGGGCACGCGCAGGGTTTCGGTCTTGTACTTGGCCGGCTCGACAATTACCGCGCGTTCCTCATGAACGAGCTTTCCGTCGGGTAGCGTAGCTGCAAGCTCGAGCTTGTAGTTGCCAGGCTTCGCTTCGACGTCGATGCCAGCCAGTCCGTACCAAACATGCGGACCGTCGGGGAAGAAGACGATTTCATGTCCCATCCATTGGCCGTGCAAGGCCGAAGGCGAGCCTTGCACTTCAACCTTGAACAGGGCAGGCGAGCCGGTGGCCAGCAGTCGCGGACTCCAGGAAACATTCTGGAACGCCATTGTTTGGCCCGTAGCCGGCGAGACTAGGGCGCTTAAGGTCAAGATAGTGGCGAAAAACTGGAACCAGGAACGCATCTTCACCTGCCGTAGAAGCTAATCGACATGCGTGGAGACACACAACTGCTTTGCGTCCGCGGCACGAAGGTAGCTGACGCTATAGGATGACTGAAATGCAAAGGGTCAGGCAGTGGCAGCGCTGGTTCGGCGTTGCTGGAAGCACTCCCGACAGAAGACTGGCCGGCCCTGCGTAGGTTTGAAGGGTACGGTAGTCTCCTTCCCACAGCCGGAACAACTGGTTCGGGTCTCCACTCTGGGATAGTTACCTGGCGCGGTGGTTCCCAGGGTGGAGGCGCGTTTGGATTTGCAGACTTTACAACGTTTGGGTTCGTTCTTGAACTGTTTATCGTGGAAGAACAATTGTTCCCCGGCTGTAAAGACGAAGTCGGCACCGCAGTCGATACATTTCAGAACCTTGTCCTGGAATTCCATGGAGAGTTGCTCCTTCAGCCCGCGACTCCCGAGCCATGAACGGGGTCAAGTTGCTACTGGCCGGAAGAACCGGACTGAGCGTGCAAGCCGGCAGTCGCAAATTTCCAGTGCTCAGGTACATCCCCTGGGTTCGGCCCACCATGCCTAAACGCATGGCACTACTGATTAAGACTGCGGTACGGCCGGATGAATTCTCCAATTAGGATGGAAAAGCAAGGGCCGCCATCTGAACGGCGGCCCAGTAATGAATTAGTCCTGCTCTTTCCGGGCCTTTTTACGGCTGCGCTTTCGGGCCAGCGCTTCTTTTACGCGCTTCTTTTCACCCGGCTTGAGATAGAAGGAATGACGCTTCACTTCCTTGATGATGTCCTCTTGCTGGACTTTGCGTTTGAAACGCCGGAGGGCATTCTCTAACGATTCGCCCTCTTGAATGCGAACTTCCGCCAAACGGGAAACACCCCCAAACTCGTCCCAAATGGACTCTAGTAGTTATCCCTATGTTGCCGGGGGAAGTCAAGCAAAGAGTTATGACCGCCCCTTATCTAAGGGTTCAGTCGCAGTGGCACTAAAGTCGCAATGCGGGCTGTCTCCCTCAGAAACTGAGTCTTAGCGACAACTGCACCTGTCGTGGTGCATAGGCATTGGTCGGCGTCAAGAACTGCGAATTCATCAAGAATTCGCCGGGGTATAGGGTCCCTTTGACGGAGGTGGAGTAGGCGACAAATTGCCCGGCGGCATTGTAGAAACCGTCGTCGCTGATGTCTACGCGGCTGTTGGTGCGATTGAAAAGGTTGAACGACTCAGCTATAAAATTCAGCACGACACGCTCGCTGCATCGCACGCTGCGGGTGACTCGCATGTCGGTGCTGAAGTAGTCGGGTCCGATGAAGGCGTTTCGCCCGTAGCCGGGCAGACGGTCATTGTAGATGTTGCCGTCACCATTGGGGTCGCCGGCCATGGTCGCGTTGATGGGGCGTCCCGACCCGGCGGTCAGAACGCTGGAGAACTTCCAGTTGTTGGCCAGTCGGCTGAGAGATCCCTGGTCGAAGTGAAACTTGGGTTCAGCGACCCAGGCGGCCACGAAACGATGTCGCTGGTCGTTCACGCTGGGGCCGCGCTCCAGGGTGGTGGCATAAGAGTCCTGCACATTTCCCGAACGCCCGACGATAAGCGCGTCCTGTCCGTCGTCGACGGCCTTGGCCAGGGTGTAGCCCACCTGAAAGTACATGCCACGACTCATCTGCCGCTTTAAGGACACGGTCATGCCGCTGTAGATGCTGCTGGATTGCGATTCGAAGGAGTTGATGGCTCCCAGTTGCGGATCGGGCCTCTGTAGGGGATTGATGCAGGGAGGATACGGGCAGGTCGCCGATTGCGTGGTCTGCTCGGTGGTGAAGGAGGCGACTTGATACATGCCAAGAAATTGGGACCCGGTATCGTTATAGACCGGATAGTCGGTGATGGTGGGCGCGGGAAGATTCACGTCGAGCGAGCGTATTAGGTGCAGGCCGTGCACGTATTCATAACTGATGGAGCCGACGATCTTGTTGCCAAACTCCCGCTGCAGTCCCAGGTTGGCCTGCTCGGTATAGGGGGTCTGGAAGTTGGGTGCGAAGGCCGAGATCTGGGTGGTCACTAAACCCGCCACGGACGCCGGCGGATTACAAATCGCCGTTCCCGGCGGACAGTTGACCAGCGGATTCGGGTAGGTAGGAAACAAAGCCGCCTGCGCCGGAACCATCAAATTCAGAAAGAGCTGGCTCTGCTGGATGCCATTATCGGTGGCGACCTGCGAGGCGTAGATCGCGGGAATCGGCATGTAGAACACGCCGGCGCCACCCCGGACGACGAGTGCATGATTTCCGCCGAGCGAGTAAGCGAAGCCGAGCCGGGGCGCAAAATTGTTGAGGTCGGTCGGGACTTTTCCCGAAGGCGTATAGAGCGGATTGGTCACCAACTTGCCGGGCTCAAACGTCTGCAGATCGTAGCGAAGGCCAGCGTTCAGGGTGAAGTTGCGGGTGACGCGAAAGGTGTCCTGCATGAATGCGGAATAGGAGCGCGAATTGGGATGGGAGACCGGATTTCCAAAGTCCTGCATGTAATAGCGCGGGACGTTGTGGGCATAGGCTTGAAGTGGGGTCAGGGGCTCGCCGTAGACCATGGGAGCGAAAGTCCAGGGGTTAACCTTTACGTCGTCGAAGTAATATTCTCCGCCGAAGAGGTAGGGATAGTAGTTGTAGATCCAGGCCTGGATGAAGTCGCCGCCGAACTTCCAGTGCACCCGACTGGTTTCGTAGCTCAACGTCTCGCCGGCAAAGAACTTGTGCTCGCGCGTGTCTTGAGGAAGCGTGCTGGAGCCGCCAAATCCCTCGATAATGTTGTAGATCTTAGTCCACGGCTGGTCAGAGTTGGAGGTGGCCAGCTGCAAGTCGCGGGAGAACTGCAGTCGCAAGTTGGTGGCGAGTTTGCTGGTCCAGGCGCTGGTCAAGGACGCCGCCAGGCTTTCCGTCCTGACGTCTTGGCTGCCATTGCCGCTTTCCGCATAGCCGGTGATGGGACTGGACGGGTCGAAAAATTCGTTGTTGGCGCCGTTTAGGAGCGAAGTGCTCAACCGCAGGAAGGCGAATTGTTTGGGGGAAAGCGTGAAATCCAACTTGGCGAATCCGGCATTGCCCTGCATGTTGGTGGGATAAGTGCCGCCCATGCTGTTCAGGTGGGCGGCCGCGGCCATCACCAATGCCTGATCGGTGTAGTCGTAGTCGGTTGGTTGTGCAACCACCGACGATGCTCCGTTGGCGAATTGCATGACGGAAGGCACGGTCAGCAGATGCTGGTCAAATCCGGCGTAGAAGAAGATGCGGTCTTTGCGGATCGGTCCGCCGAGCGTCGCGCCAAACTGCTGCTGGCGATCGTCAGGCTTACTGGTGGCATAGGCCTGTTGGGCGTCGAAATCGCGGTCGCGCAGATAGTAGAAGCCGCTGCCGTGCCACTGGTTGGTACCCGACTTGGTGACCACGTTAAACACCGCGCCGCCGGCCCGTCCCAGTTCCGCGCTGTAGGAGTTGGAAGAGACGCGAAACTCCTGGATGACTTCATTGCTGAATTGATAGGGCGCGCGATAGCGTCCGTTGGCCTGGGCATAAAAGGAATTGTTGTCGTCGGCGCCGTCCACTTGGAAGTTGTTGGAGAACCCCCGGATTCCGCCGAACGACAGGTCGCCGTTGGAGTTGGAGGTGAGGCCGCGCGGGTCTTGGACCACTCCCGAAGAGAGCAAAGCCAGATCGGTGAAGCGACGTCCATTCAGCGGCAGGCCCTGAATCGTTTGCTGCGCCACCTCGTCGGAAAGGCCGGAGCTTTGGGTATCGACCGTAATTGGCGTTGCCGTGACGGTGATGGTTTGGGTGAGCGCAGCCGGAGCCAGACGCATTTGTACCACCGAAACGCCGCCCACGAAGAGCTCCACTCCGCGGCTGGTCTTGGTGGCCATGCCGGGGGCAGAAGCGCTGACGTCGTAGCGTCCGGGGGGCAACATGCCGAAGATGAAAGTGCCTTGTGCGTTGGCGACCGCACGCAGGCGGAAGCCCCGGCCAGGATCGGTTACGATGATGACCGCGGCGGGGACCCGAGCGCCGCTGGCGTCCTCGATAACGCCCTGCAGTGAGGTTGAGCCATCCTGCGCGCTGGATGCTTGCGGCAGCAGGAGCGTGAGTGCGATGAAAGACGCGGCGAGGAAGTGCAAGAGGAGAGCAAAATAAAAACGCGGGCAGAATGCCGGACCGGGAAAAGTTCGCATAAGGAATTTCCTGCTCTCCGTAGCTGCTTTTTATCTTGTTTTATCTTGCGAAAGGCAGGCTGGCGTGGTCTGTGATCTGCCGATTAAGTCGGCACGAAAGACCAATGCCGGATTGGGAGGGAACTGTACTTTCGTAACTGTTCAAATTCTGTACAGGGGATGGAGCAGGTGACTGGCGACTTATACTCGCCAGAACCGCCCGCTACCCCGGCTGTGCCTCCGTTGACCGCTGAAAATCGCGCATGGTACCGTACTTGGTTGTACCAACCTCGACCGCGCGTTCTGTGCGCCAAAGGATTCCCATTTGTCTTCTGACACCCAGGTGGCCACACCCGTTCGCAAGACTGCCTTGAATGCGGTCCATCGCCAGATGGGCGCGAAGATGGTCGACTTCAACGGCTGGGACATGCCGGTGGAATATCCCTCGGTGGGCGGCCTGATGAAGGAGCACCTGGCGGTGCGCAACGGCGTGGGCGTCTTCGATGTCAGCCACATGGGCGACATCCGCATCGCGGGGCCGCAGGCGCTGGAGGCGGTGCAGCGCATCACTATGAACGACGCGGCGGGCATGGGCATTGGCCAGTGCCGCTATTCGGCCATGCTTTATCCCGAAGGGACGTTTGTCGATGACGTCATCGTGCACCGCATGGGCGAAGAAGACTACATGCTGGTGATCAATGCCGGCACCCGCGAGAAAGACGTCAACTGGGTCACGGAAAACACCAAGCAGTTCGATTGCAAGGTCGAGAACCTGAGCGACAACTTTACCCAGATCGCGATCCAGGGGCCGAAGGGCGTCAACACCCTGCAGAAGCTGACCGACGCCGACCTGTCGCAGGTGAAGTTCTATTGGTTCACCTACGGAACAGTTGCAGGGTTGCGCAACATTTTGATTGCCCGCACCGGATACACGGCCGAAGATGGCTTCGAGATCTACGTCCCCACCGACGAGGCCACCAGCGCCCGAGTGTGGAACGAGGTGCTGGAAGCGGGTAAGGAATTCGGCATCGTGCCCTGCGGACTGGGCGCGCGCAATACGCTGCGCCTGGAAGGGAAGTTGCCGCTCTACGGGCACGAGATTTCGGACACGATCAACGTTTGGGAAGCCGGGCTGGATCGCTTCCTCAAGATGGAAAAAGGTGAGTTCGTAGGACGCGCGGCTCTGGAAAAAGCAAAGGCCGATGGAACCAAGCGGACGCTGGTGGGACTGGAGTCAGTCGATCGCGGCATTCCGCGCGATGGTTACAAGGTGCTCGACCTCAGCGGCAAAGAAATCGGATATGTGACCAGCGGCTCGTATGCTCCGTTCCTGAAGAAGAACATCGCGCTGGCATATGTGCCGGTGGAGCAGTCGGCCATCGGCCACGAAGTGGCGGTTGAGATCAGGAGCCAGCCGGTGAAGTGCAAAGTTGTGCCAACGCCTTTTTACAAGCGTCCCAAGAAGCAGTCCTGAAGAAACGGAGGGCCTGTGCGTATCAGCGACCTGTTATTGCCGGAGTTCGATGTAGAAATGAAAAACACTCGCACCACATTGGAACGAGTTCCAGCCGATAAGGCGGAATTCGCGCCGCACCCCAGATCCATGCCGCTGGGAAGGCTCGCGCCCCACGTGGCCCAACTCCCGGCTTTCGGCCTGATTATTTTGACGACTCCCGAGTTGGACTTTGCCAAGGCCAATTTCAAGCCGGTACCGTTTGAATCGGCTGCCCAACTGGTCAAGGTTCTCGAAGAAGGCGCAGCCCAGACGCGTAAGGCACTTGCCGCGATTCCCGATGATGCGTGGAACGATAACTGGAAGCTCACGATGCAGGGCAAGAGCATCTTCGACGGTTCGCGTTTCCTGGCGTACCGCCAAATGTTTCTCAACCACATCGTGCATCACCGGGCGCAACTGGGAGTTTATCTGCGGATGAACGAGGAAAAAGTTCCGGCGATTTATGGTCCTTCGGCGGACGACACGCTTGGTTTCTAGCTCTGCTGGTGTCGTCAGGGTTTGCCTAGGGAAGGTCTGATTAAGCCAGGTGGGAGTGCTTCAGGGGCTAAAGCCCAGCCTTTATGACGGGAATTTACGGACGGCCTGAAGGCCGNNCTTCGAAGGCCAGACTTAATCAGGGTTTGCCTAGGCGGGGAATCGAAATGGCGGAGGCATTGGCCTGAACAAGCGAGAAGGACACTTCACTCGTACTTAATTTTCGCCGACGCGTGCGTTCGGTGCTGAGGAGGCAGTTAGATGGCTTATCCCGCGGATTACAAGTACACCAAGGAACATGAGTGGCTGAAGGTAGAAGGCAACGTCGGCACCATCGGCATTACGGATTACGCGCAGAATTCGCTGGGCGACATCGTCTTTGTCGAGCTGCCGAAAGTCGGATCAGAGATTGCCGCCGGCAAGACTTTCGGATCGGTGGAATCGGTGAAGGCCGTGTCGGACTTGTTTGCGCCGGTGACCGGTACGGTGGCGGAAGTGAATGAAGCGCTGAACACCGCGCCCGAGCAGGTGAACAAGGACGCTAACAAGACCTGGATGATTAAGGTCACGCTGAAAGATGCGGGCGAGGCCAACGGGTTGTTGTCGGCGGCCGACTACGAAAAGTTTGTCGCCGAAGAGAGTGGGAACTAGGGCGAGACGAAGCGAAGGTTGTGTTCGTGCCGACCCTACGGGACTCGGAGTTTAGGATACGCTTTCCCAGCGCTGAAGCGCTGGGCCAGGTTATTTCGTACCGCGGACGGGACTTGATTCGTGACCGATGAACATTTAACCGACGCGTGTGTTTCCCGCCGAGGGGTAGCGGGAAAGAATCGAGGTTGGTGGGCGTGGACACAGGTTCTCCCGCAGATTGGTTAGGCCCTGCGAAAACAGGTCCTGGCAGGGCTGAAGCCCCGGCCATTTAAAGTGCGGCTGCGGCACGTCTGAAGACGTGCCCGGACACAAAGCAACAGTGCGGCTGCGGTACGTCTGAACAGGCTGCGGAAAAATGCCAAATGCCGAGGTGTCGCCGGCTGCAGCCGGCTGGGGATGACAAAAATAAAGGATTTTTATGGCGCACCTAAAGGTGCGCCCCTTCAAAACATGTCGAATCCGTTTTTTTCAACAGCCTGTGAAGACGTGGCCTGATACAAAGCGGTTGATCTGGTGGTTCGAGTACCTTCAATCGTATGGTTCTACTATCTTCATTTCTAATGTCATTCCTAATGTCGCCCAGAAAGTTATAGGTACCCATGCGCTATCTTCCTAAATCGCAGTCCGATCGAGAGACCATGTTGCGCGAGATCGGTGCGAAATCGATTGACGACTTGTTCGCCGCCATTCCGGCCGAGTATCGCGTCAAGGGCGATCTCGACATTCCGCGCTCCTATGCCGAAGGCGAGATTGTCGATTTCTTTCGCCAGCGTGCCACCGAGAGCGCGCAAGGTTACGCGACGTTTCTCGGCGCCGGGGCTTATTCGCACTACCGGCCGCTGGTCATCGATTCACTGATTTCGCGCGGCGAGTTTTTCACCGCTTACACGCCGTATCAGCCGGAGATCGCCCAGGGCACGCTGCAGTCGATCTTTGAGTTTCAGTCGATGATCTGCGAGTTGACCGGCATGGACGTGGCCAACGCGTCGATGTATGACGGCTCGACCGGCGCGGCTGAAGCGCTGATGATGGCCGCCCGCGTTACTGGGCGCTCGAAATCGGCGGTGGCAGCGACTGTGCATCCGGAGTATCGCGAAGTGATCACCACCTACGCGCGCTACCAGGGCATGCCGGTTTCGACCTTCGGCTGCGCGAAGAATGGCCGCGTCGATCTCGACACGCTGGCGCTGGCGATCGACGACGACACCGCAGGCGTGCTGATCCAGTCACCCAACTTCTTCGGCACCATTGAAGATGTGGCGGCCATCGCCGAGATCGCGCACGACAAGGGCGCGCTGCTGATCGTCTCTATTGCCGAGGCCATTTCGCTGGGCATCGTGAAGCCTCCGGCTGAGGCCGACATCGTGAGCATGGAAGCGCAGTCGTTCGGAGTGCCGCTGGGATTCGGCGGGCCGTACTGCGGAGTGATGGCAACGCGCGAGCGGTTCGTGCGGCAGATGCCAGGCCGGCTGGTCGGCGAGGCGCGCGATCGCAACGGCAAGCGCGGTTTCGTGCTGACGCTGGCCACGCGCGAGCAGCACATCCGTCGCGAGAAAGCGACTTCCAACATCTGCACCAATCAAGGACTGATGGCGTTGATGTGCGGCATCTTCATGACCGTGTACGGCCGCGAAGGATTGAAGGAGCTGGCGACGCAGAACCTTGCCAAGGCCCATTACGCCGCTGAGCAATTCAAGAAGAGCGGGGCGACGCTGCTGTTCGAAGGCGCGCCGCGCTTCAACGAGTTCGTCATCGAGACCAAGACCGACCCCTACGCCATCAACGACAAACTGCTGGGGCAGAGAATTATTGGAGGCTTCCCGCTGAAGAAGTTTTATCCCGAGCTGAGCAACGCCTCGCTGTGGTGCTGCACTGAGACTACGGCGAAAGCCTCGATTGACGCGGCTGCGAAGGAGGTGGCGCTGTGAACCTGAACGAGAAGATCCGCAAAGCCACCACGCACATCAGCCAGAACGAAGGCCTGATCTTCGAGAAGTCGTCGCCCGGCAAGAAGGGTTATAAGCTGCCGCCGCTGGATGTGCCCGAGGTCGATCCCGCCGAGTTGCTGGGCGAGCAGGCGCGCGAAGACCTGGGCCAGATGCCGGAAGTGAGCGAAATCGAAATCATTCGCCATTACACCCGCATCTCGACCTGGAACTATGCCGTGGATCACGGGATGTATCCGCTGGGCTCGTGCACCATGAAGTACAACGCGCGGGTGAACGAATATGTGGCGCGGCTGACGGGATTGGCGGAAGCGCATCCGTATCAGCCCGAGCGTGTGACCCAGGGCGCGCTGCGCATCTTGCAAATGCTGAGCGAGCAGCTCATCGAGATCACCGGGATGGATGCGATCACCTTGCAGCCGGCGGCGGGCGCGCATGGCGAGCTCACCGGCATCCTGATGGTGCGGGCGTATCTGGAGTCGCGGGGGAATCCGCGGAAGAAGATTCTCATTCCTGACTCGGCGCACGGGACGAATCCAGCGACGGCGGCGATGGCCGGCTATGCGGTCGAGAACCTCAAATCAAATGCGGCCGGCATGGTCGATATGGCGTCGCTGGAAGCGCAGGTGAACGATGATGTTGCCGCGCTGATGCTCACCAATCCCAACACCCTCGGCGTCTTCGAGCAGGAGATCCACAAGATTGCCGACGTGCTGCATGCCAAAGGCGCGCTGATGTACATGGATGGCGCCAACATGAATGCGCTGGTGGGCAAGGTGCGGCCTGGCGACTTCGGCGCCGACGTGATGCACCTGAACCTGCATAAGACGTTTTCCACGCCGCATGGCGGAGGCGGGCCGGGTTCGGGTCCGGTGGCTTGCAAGAAAATTCTCGAGCCGTTCCTGCCGACGCCGGTGGTCATCACCAAGAAAGATGGCACGCTGGGCTTCGACTATAACCGGCCTCAGTCCGTCGGACGGGTGCGCATGTTCTATGGCAACTTTGGGATGCATGTGCGCGCGCTGGCGTACATCATGGCGAACGGTCCCGAGGGACTGCGCCTGACGACCGAAGACGCCGTGCTGAATGCCAACTACATTCGCAAGAAGCTGGAAGGCATTTACGACCTGCCCTACAGCACGCCGACCATGCACGAGGTGGTGTTCAGCGATCGCTTGCAGACGCCGAAGGGCGTAAAGACTGGCGACATTGCCAAGCGGCTGATCGATTACGGATTCCATCCGTACACGGTGAGCTTTCCGCTGGTGGTGCATGGCGCGCTGATGATTGAGCCGACGGAGAGCGAGTCGAAGGAAGAGCTTGACCTGTTCATCGACGCGATGAAGTCGATTGCCGAGGAGGCCGAGCAGCATCCCGAGATCATTGCCGAAGCGCCGCACAACACGCGCATCTCGCGCCTGGATGAAACCATGGCGGCGCGAAAGCCGGTGCTGCGCTGGAAGCCGCCAGCCGCGGCGGCAGGGAAGTAAGACGCAAAGACGAATTCACCACACGGACACGGCGGGCACGGAGACTTTAGTAATTCTCAGTGTCCCTGGTATCTGCGTGGTGAAAACAGCTTTTCCCCCGGAAGCAAGGACGGTTTGGCTTCGTGCCCGCAATTTTATCGGCGCACCTCTAATCTGAAATCAGCAGGGTCCCGCCCAGTCGCAAAGGTTTCTGTGTCGTGGCCAGTGTCGCCGCTGTGCGGCTCGTTTCTTTTCCCACTCGAATCGGGGGCTCAACCACCCCAACAAGCGCAACAACGGCGCTTGTCGGGGGCCCCGGTGACGCCCCCGCCTAACACCATCTCGCCGCTGCGCGGCTGGTTTTCAGGCTTATCCGGTGCGGTGCTTCCCAGTGCTTGGTTTCGACTTGAGCTATGACACGGACACCAAAGTCACTCCGTCCTATGATGCACGTCACAGCGCGTTGTTTACGCTCTGGAATCTACTGAAAGCGCCTTCGCAAGTGGCCAGTGACGCCCTCTGGCGACAAAACAAAACTGCAAGGTGACGATGCCCGAGAAAGGTAAAATGCGTCATGAGTCTTAGTCAGCTTGCCCGGTCCATCCGGGAATCGGCGACCCTCAAGCTGAATGAAACCGCAGCTCTGCTTCGCGACAAAGGCGAGCCGGTCATTCATCTGGGAGGTGGCGAGCCGAAGAGTAAAGCGCCCATGGATGCCGTGATCAATTGCGCGGCGCTGCTGAACACCGGAGAAATCCGCTACACGCCGCCCGACGGGATTCCGGCACTGAAGAAAGCCATTGTTCGCTATAGCGAAGAGCACTACAACAAGCTTGTCTCGGCCGACAACGTGATCGCTTCGGGAGGCGCCAAGCAGGCACTGATGGTGCTGCTGCACGCCATCCTGGATCCCAAAGAAGAAGTAATTTTTCCGGCACCTTACTGGGTGAGCTATCCGGAGATGGTGAAACTGGCGGGCGGGGTCCCGGTGCCGATCACCGCCGAGGATGGAACATTTTGTCCCACCGTGCGAGAGATCGCGTCGGCGTGCGGCTCCTACACCAAAGCCATCATTCTGAACAGCCCCAACAATCCTTCGGGGGCGGTGTACTCGCCAGACTTCGTGCAGGAGATGGTCGAGTTCTGCGAGAAGCGAAGCATTTATCTCATCATGGACGACATCTACAACCGGCTGGTCTTCGACGGTAAGAAAGCGGCCATCGCCTACGACTTCATGAAGGCGCCGCTGGAGCAATCGAAGCTGGTGGTGATCAACGGAGTATCGAAGATGTATGCCATGACCGGGTTCCGCATCGGTTGGGCAATCGGTAATAAGCCACTGATCGAGGCCATGGCGACCATCCAGTCGCAACAAACTTCGGGGCCGGCTTCGCCATCGCAGTGGGCCGCGGTGGGCGCGCTCAATGGCGTGCAGTCGTCGGCCGAAAGCCTGCGGGTCACGCTAGAGAACAATCGCAACGTGATGATGGAGCGCTTGCAAGCGTTCGAGGGCGTCAACATCCGCAAGCCCGACGGCACCTTTTATTGCTTCCCCGATTTCAGCGCGTACATGAAAGATTCGCAGAAGCTCTCGAATTTCCTGCTGGAGAAAGTGCGGGTGGTCACCGTGCCGGGCAAGGAATTCGGCTTCGAGGGACATTTGCGGCTGAGTTACTGCGGCACCATTCGCGATATCACCGAGGGCCTGGACCGCATCAAATGGGCGCTCGATCCGAACTCGGCCAATGAACTCTATCTGGGCGATCGCAAACTTACGAGGGACTGGCTATGAACCTCTACCTCGACGTGCAATCGCCCGCGGTTAAAGAGGCCGGGAAGCTGGCCAGCGCTTACGGCCTGGCCAACCATGGTTTGGTGAATCTGCGCCGCGTCTACTGGAACCTGCCCACACCGGCGCTTTACGAGGAAAGCATTTTCCGCTCCGAGGGCAGCCTGTCGCACCTGGGACCGCTGGTGGTGAGTACCGGCAAACACACGGCGCGCGCCGCCGCCGACAAATTCGTGGTTCGCGAGCAATCTACCGAGGAGAAGATTTGGTGGGGGCAGTACAACCGGCCTTTCACCAGCGAGAATTTCAGCGCGCTGCTGGCCCGCTTGCAGGGCTACTTGCAGGGACGCGACGTGTTCGTGCAGGACTGCATGGCGGGGGCCGACCCCGAGTACAGCCTGCCTATCCGCATCATCACGCAAAAAGCGTGGCACAGTTTGTTTGCCCGCACCATGCTGCAGAAGGTGCGCGGTGAAGACGCGCTGCGGCGGCACGTGCCGGAATTCACCGTGATCGCGGCGCCGGGGTTTCAGGCCTCGCCCATCGTGGACAGCACGCGTTCGGAAGCGTTCATCATTATCAATTTCCGCGAGCGGCTGGCCATCATCGGCGGCACCAACTACGCCGGTGAAATCAAGAAGACCATCTTTACCGTGCTGAATTTCCTGTTGCCGCTGCAAGGCGTGTTGTCGATGCACTGCTCGGCCAACGTCGGCGCCGACGGCGATGTCGCAATTTTCTTTGGACTTTCAGGTACCGGCAAGACGACGCTGTCCGCCGACCCCGCTCGACATCTGATTGGCGATGACGAACATGGCTGGAGCGACAATGGCGTGTTCAACTTTGAAGATGGCTGCTACGCCAAAGTGATCCGTCTTTCGCCCGAGGCCGAGCCGGAGATTTATGAGTGCACGCGGCGCTTTGGTACGGTGCTGGAAAACGTCAGCTTCGATCCCGTTTCCCGGCGGCTGGACTTGAACGACTACACCGTGACCGAAAACACGCGCGCGGCTTACCCGCTTTCTTACATCGCGAACCACCAGCCGGAGAAGCGCGCCGGACATCCGCTTAACGTCATCTTCCTTACCTGCGATGCCTCCGGTGTGATGCCGCCCATCTCCAAGCTCAGCCCAGACCAGGCGATCTACCATTTCATTTCAGGCTACACCAGCAAGATTGCCGGCACCGAGGTCGGGCTTGGGGTGGAACCGGAGATGACCTTCAGCACCTGCTTTGGTGGACCGTTCATGGTGCATCATCCGCTGGCCTACGCGGAGCTGCTGAAGCAGAAAATCCAAAAGCACGGCGCGCATGTTTGGCTGGTAAACACCGGCTGGACCGGCGGACCGTTTGGCATCGGCAAGCGCATCAGCATTCGCTACACTCGCGCCCTGCTCAACGCCGCGCTCAACGGCTCGCTGCTCAAGGTGGCGTACAAGAAAGACTCGGTGTTTGGTTTCGAGGTGCCGCTGGAGTGCGAGGGTGTGCCGTCGCAGATCCTCGATCCGGCCAACACCTGGCCCAGTCGAGACCAGTATTTTAATAAGTACGACGCGCTGGCCGCTCGCTTCATCGAAAACTTCAAGCTGATGATGGCCGAGTGCCCGGAGCACATTCTCGAGGCCGGGCCCAAGCGCCTGCCCACCGCGGCGGTTCGCTGAGAGCAGCGCCATGCGTTGAGACCGCCGTTGACTTGACCGCAGTCGCCAGGGTTGACCCTGCGCTTCTCCATCGTGCCGGGTGAAACGGCCACGGAAGGATTTGCAAGTAACAGAAAAGGCGGGCTTTGGGCCCGCCTTGTTCCACGTGGAACTTATATAGAACGTTCGTTACTGCGCCGTGCCCACGGCCTTTACTCGTTTGCTCAGCCGGGCCTTGTAGCGGCTGGCGGTGTTCTTATGCAGAATGCCCTTCTGCACGCCCTTGTCCACCACCGAAACGGTCGCGCGATAAGCGGTCTGAGCGGCTGCCTGGTCGCCCTTGCTGATGGCCTCGCGCAGGAGACGAAGCGCTCCCCGCAGGCGTGATTTGTTGGCGCGATTGCGCGTTGTCTTGGTCTCGGTTTGACGCACACGCTTGAGCGCCGAAAAATGGTCCGCCATAACTTTGCTGTAGTCCTTAGTGAGGAATCTCGACGTACGCCGAATGCTTAATTCTACCGGAAACGGACGGCATCGGGCAAATCGCAGGCGCTTATCACGCACCTATCTGACTCCGGCGCGTTTCTCCAAATCCATTCACCGAGGGAAGAGTGCGAGATATTGCCTGGAGGATTCATCGTTGTCCCTGTCCCCTTGACGTCGCTATTCGTAAACCTCGCGCCGGTGTGCAATTCTCGTCACATCCACCGTTCTGGCCTTGTCCTCAATTTCGTACACGATGCGGTAATCGCTCACGCGAATGCGCCATTCTTTATCGCCACCCTTGAGCTTCTTGCAACCCGGGGGACGGGGAACCGGTGCCAGACTTTCGAGGCGCGGCACAATTCGGGCAACTATTTGGGCGGGTAGCCTATGCAGTTCTTTTTCCGCCGTTGCGGTTAGGGCGACATGATAGCTACTCACGCGCCAACTTGCCGCTCTTGATCAGTCCCGCTTTCACTTTTTCGAGCGGGATACGTTTTTCGTGCCGCCGCGATCGGGAGACCAGCACATCCTCGATGTCTTCCCACAGTTCCCGATGCTTTCTCAGGTCGATTTGGACGGCCACCTTGCGGCCCCTCTCATCGGTCACATACTGGATTCCGGTCATGGCCTATTGTCCCTCAAATGACGGCGGCTGGCTATCCTGCCACCTAAAGATGCAGCTTCCGACGGGTGCCCCACACATTCGCGTCCTTTGCGGGAAAGGGTCGGCCACCCGCCAACCACACTAAAATACGTGAGCCCAGCATTGCACGCGGTTCGTCAGTTGGTCGCCGTTTCCAAGACCACGTCCGGAGCGGGTTGGCGCAGACACTCCGCCGCGGGAACGAAGTAGTAGGCACCGGTGATTGGCCGGGTGTAGCGCGTGAGTGCGTCGCGCACCCCGCTGGTTAAGCCGGCCATGCTTTCCAGCATCGTCGCCAGACGTTGCTGGTCGGCACTAAATCCTACGAACATGGTGCCGTGATTGGTCACTGTGCCGTACGGCATGTTGCGACGGAATATCTTGCCAAATTTATCCTGATCGGTACTCGCGACATGCGAGTCCGCCGGCTTGTCTTCAAGCTCAACGCTGTCCAACTTTTTCCGCCCGATCACTTTCTCCTGTCTGTCATCGTCAAGCGCTTCCCACAGAGCAGTGTCATGCGCCCATTTCTGCAATAGCAGGACAGATCCAGCCGTCCCAGGATTTCCCTCCGGGATCAAAGCTACCTCCGGCGCATCGATCAGAGTGGGATTCTCACTCCCGTCAATGAAACCGGTAAGGTCGCGGTCGTGACGATAGGGCCAACTTGAGGTCTCCTCTGCAATCGAAGCCAGTCCCTTCAGTTCGGCAAGCGCCCGTCGAGAGACATCAAAAATCACGTCATAGGCGCTGCCGGAAAGCCATAGCACGGCATCGTGCTGGGTTGCCGGCATGATGAATCCCTCGACCCCCACCAGGTTGTCATTGAAGCCCTTGATTCCGTCGGGCGCATCGTGGGGCGCAACTTCGCTCCAAAGCTCGGGTCTGAACCCTACCACCAGGTTGACACCGCCCATGGTCGTCCGTGGCTCACGGAACGAGGAGATCGCCGCTACCAGGTCGCGGCGGTTTCGCCCGTCCAAGACATCAAACTCCAGGTAGGCGTGCGATGGGTTTCCCAGAGCGAAGATTCCACTTTGAGCATTTCTCATGTAGCGACCTTACCAAGACCTCGCGCTCTGGACAATCGGTTTCAAGAACTAAGCCAGTCGCAGGCCCTCGAGAAGATGAGCAAGACCCCTATCGCCACAACCCTCGACCGTGTCATCCGGAGCGAAGCGAAGCGCGGTGGAGGGACCTGCTGTTGCTGCCTCCGCGTGTCGGCCCACCCCTTCGGCATGATTTCCTAACTTGGGTGCCCCATCTTCTCGCCTGCCTTTGGCGAGAGGGTGGGCACCGAGTTTCAAAATCCAGCGCCTTCGAGGCAGTTTTCAAGGTACGAAGTTGATCCTCTTGAAACCAGGCCACGCGGGCGTCTAAGCTTTTCCCTAGCGCAGGAGGGTGAGATGGGAGATCAACAGATACGTGCGGCCCTGGATCAGCATTGGGCGGCCTCCGATGCCAACAATTTTGAAACGGAGCACCGCATCTATCACGACGACGCGGTGCTGGAATACCCACAGTCAGGCGAGCGCATACGCGGCCGCCGCAACATACAGATCACCCGCTCTATCCAGCCGAACCAGAAGCGCTTTGCTGTCCAGCGAATCATTGGCGGCGGTGATCTTTGGGTCACCGAATTCATCCTGTCCTATGACGGCAAGCCATCCTACACCGTGAGCATCATGGAGTTCAGGGGCGACCAGGTTGCGCGAGAAACGCAGTACTTTGCCGATCCATTCGAGGCCAGCCCAGCTCGCGCTCAATATGTGGAACGGATGGACACGCAAGATCAAAACGCGGGGACTCGCTAATCACACCGGTGGTTTGCGATAACCTCGCGGCCACGCCATACCACCGGGGGCCCCACACATTCGCGGTTTTCGAATGTGCGGGAGATCACCCAGTCCACTCAAGTCGCCTTTCCGCGTTTTCTCGGCTTTCGACGGGGAAAACCGCCCAAATTCCAGGCGCTCCTTTTGCCCGGTTCCAACATCTAAATCAACGGAAGGGGAATTTGACACTCAGCCGCAGCAACGTATCTCAAACAACACCGAATTGCTCATCTCTGGCATTGACTCCGCCCCGATTCAGGGATACGCTATCGGCCAATGAGAGTTGTTTTTGGCTTGGACGATCTTCCGGCCGCAGTCCCTTCTTCCGTTCCACCACTGTCACGCATTCCAATGTCAGACCGAAGCGGTTGGTCTGCTCGCCGTCCATCCAGCTTTCGGAACACACTTCTGGAACACCGGGCCCCAAGTACCCCACTCCGGGCAACTATGCCGCGAATGGGCTGCTCCAACACCATGGGAGGCTGTCTTCCGACCCTAGATGAAGAAGAATATTGAAATCAGCCCGAATATCGAAACCTTGTTTGGCACCCGCGACGAAAACCTGCGTCTGCTGGAAGATGGCTTGAATATCACCATCGACCTGCGCGCCGATTCCATCGAGATCACGGGAGCGGCCAGCGACGTCAACCGGGTCGAGCAGGTGTTTGCCGACTATCAGCACCTGCTGCGCAATGGACACACGTTCGTCAACGGCGATCTCGGCGCCATGCTTCGCGTCTTGACCTCGGACCGGACAGCCACGCTGCGCGGTCTTGCCGAAGCCGGCAAGCAGCGCTCGTTCGGCAAGCGCACCGTTCAGCCCAAGAGCATCAACCAGCGTCGCTACTTGGAAGCCATCGAGAAGCACGACATGGTTTTCGGCGTCGGCCCCGCCGGAACGGGCAAGACGTATCTAGCCGTGGCGATGGGAATCGCGGCGCTGATGTCGAAGCGGGTGAACCGCATCGTGTTGGCGCGGCCCGCGGTCGAAGCCGGCGAGCGCCTGGGCTTTCTGCCCGGAACGCTGCAGGAAAAAGTCGATCCTTATCTTCGTCCGCTCTACGACGCGCTCTACGACATGCTGGAACCCGACAAGGTGGACCGCTATCTCGAAAAGAACGTCATCGAGATCGCGCCCATCGCTTTCATGCGTGGTCGCACTCTGAACGACGCATTCGTCATTCTCGACGAAGCGCAGAACACCACCTCGGAGCAGATGAAGATGTTCGTCACCCGCCTGGGCTTCAACTCCAAGGCGGTCATCACCGGCGACATCACGCAAATCGATTTGCCCAACGCCAATCGCAGCGGACTGGTCGAGGCCATCGACATCCTGGGCAAGGTGGAAGGCATTCACTTCTGCGGCTTCGATGAAGGCGACGTGGTGCGGCATCATCTGGTGCAGCGCATCATCCGCGCCTACGACGATTACAAGGGTCGCAACGAGCAGCTTTCGCTTTCGCTCGAAACCAGGAACGGCAATGGCTACGCCGCGCCGCGCAGCGCCACGGTCGAGCCTTACACCGCCAGCGTTGAACGCGAAGCTACGCTGCCCGATTTGCCGCCGGCTGCCGAGCCGCCACTGACCCCGCTGTCGTCGCCAGATCGCATTTCCGAGTAAAGACTTGGTACCATACTGTGGGAGGGCAACTTCGCCCTCCCGTTTGTTCTTGAAACGAAAGTGATCATTCTGGAGCACGAAGACGAAGACATTCGCGAACAGGCGCTGGCCCTTTTCGCAGGAAAAGCGCGGCGAGCAGTGCGATTGCGCGGTGACGTCAACATCCGCATCACCTCCAGCCGCGAAATGCGCGAACTGAACCGGCGCTTCCGCAAGCAGAACAAGCCGACCGACGTTTTATCGTTTCCGTCCAGCTTGCCGAAGTGGGCGGGCGACATCGCCATCTCTGCCGAGATTGCCGCTTCCAATGCCGCGCAGCTCGGCCACTCCACCGCAACCGAATTGAAGATTCTCATCCTCCACGGACTGTTGCACCTGGCGGGCTACGATCACGAAACCGATCGCGGCGAGATGCGGGCGCGCGAGACCAAGCTCAGACAGCAACTGAAGCTGCCCGTCGGCCTGATCGAGCGGGCCCACGCCGCAGTCGAAGAGCGTCCGGTTCGTGCCCAACGGCCGTGCAAGTCCGCCGCCACCAGTAAACCCGAAGGCAGGCAGAAATGAGTCTTCCGTTAGCCATCGTGTTGCTGGTGCTGATGGGACTGCTCGCGCTGGTCTCTTATGTTGACCACCTCTACGCCGAGATGGGCAAGTTCCTGGCGCGCGAATTCGAAGAAAACGTCGAGGCCTACGAGGAGCGGGTCGAACCTAGGCTGCACGTAAGCCGCAAGCGTGCGGCACTGGCCATGACCGTGCTCACCCAACTGTGCATGGCCAGCATCGGCGTGCTTATCGGTTACGTGCTCTTCATGGAGAAGCGCTGGGTGGTGCTGGACCTGGTGCAGGCCGCCGTCAGCCTCATCTTCATCATCGTCATCTTTCATCAACTGTTGCCCTACGTTTTCTTCGTGCGCACTCGCGGCGAGTGGCTGGCGCGCTGGGTCCCGGTGCTTCGCTTCCTCATCTACCTGGCCTCGCCGGCCACGCTCATCCTCGGCTTTGGACTTTCCGTGGCCTCGCTCACCAAGGAGCATGCCGAGCGCCAGCCGGAGGATTCATCGGAAGCCATGGACGCGTTTATCGAGGCCGGACAGGAAGAGGGAATCATCGAGGAAGGTGATCGCGACCTGATCCAGTCGGTGGTCGAGTTCGGCGACAAGACGGTACGCGAGGTGATGACGCCGCGGCCCGATGTTATCGCCGTTCCCGTCGGCATGACCATCGCCGAGCTCACCGATCAGTTGAAGACACATCCCTACTCGCGCATTCCCGTCTACGAAGGCGACGTCGATCACATCAAGGGCATTGTCTACGCCAAGGACCTGTTGCAAGTGGCCGATGTCGAGGCCCACACTAAGACAGTCCGCGACCTCATGCGGCCTGAGGTGTACTTCGTTCCCGAGACCAAGTTTGGCAGCGAGCTGCTGCGCGAGATGCAGCGCGACAATGCCCGCCTGGCCATCGTGATCGACGAGTACGGCGGCGTAGCCGGGCTGGTCACCATCGAAGATCTGGTGGAAGAGATTGTCGGCGAGATTCGCGATGAGCACGAGGAAGGCGATGTGGTGAAGGAGAGTGACACCTCCTACATTTTCAACGGCAACACCGACGTCGACCTGCTGGAAAAGCTGTTGGGCGTGCGCCCGGAAGAGAAAGAAGCCACCACCGTTGCCGGGCTGGTCAGCGAACTTGCCGGCCACATTCCCAAGGCCGGCGAAGTTTTTCAGGAGAAGGGATTGCGCTTCGAAGTGCTGGAATCGACCGAGCGCCGCGTGGATCGCGTGCGCGTTAGCCTTCAACCCAAACAGGTTGGGGCGTAGATGCTCCTACAGCTATCTCATAGTAGGTTGGTATCGGGGCGCAGCTTTTACAGGCCGCCGACAAACTCGGCCAGAGATGATTTTGAAGGGGCGCAGCTTTAGCTGCGCTCTGATTAAGTCTGGGCCTTCGAATTAAGTCTGGGCCTTCGAAGGGNNGCTTTAGCCCCTGAGGCACTCCCTTAATCAGACCTCCTTTAGGTACGCCGTATAAGCCCTTCATTTTTTTGCCATCCCGAACCGGCTTTGTAGTTTGCTGAAAGACTCCGCCTGAGGCGGTTTTGAAGGGGCGTAGCTTTAGCTACGCCGTAAGAACTCCTTTATTTTTGTCATCCCTCACCGTCTTTAGTCGGTGAGGGATCTGCTTTCCGTCTTTCCCGCGTGCTGGAAAAACGACAGACGTTCTGACCGGGCTTACGCGACCCGGCTTACCGAAAGGTTATCCTAGACTGCATGGCATTCCGCTCCGGCTTTGTCTCCATCATCGGCCGCCCCAACGCAGGCAAATCGACGCTGCTGAACGCGCTGGTCGGCGAGAAGCTGGCCATCGTCACCCGCAAGCCGCAAACCACGCGCAATCGCATTCAGGGAATGATCAACGTGGAGCGGAAAGGGAAGCGTCCTGCCGGCCAGGTGGTGCTGGTCGATACTCCCGGCGTTCACAAGCCCATCAATTCGCTCAACCGCCGCATGATGAAGGAAGTCTACGACGCGTTGGAGGGCTGCGATCTGCTATTGCTGATCGTGGACGCACATGCCAAGTTCGGCACCGGAGACCAGTTCGTCCTCGACATCGCCAAGAAGACCGGCCAGCCTGCCTTCCTGCTGCTGAACAAAATTGACGCCGTGGAAAAGCAGAAGCTGCTGCCGCTGATCGAGCAGTATCGGGCATTGCACGACTTTGCCGACGTCATTCCGATCTCGGCGCTCAAGCGCGAAGGTCTCGACACGCTGCTCGATGCGGTGATGAAGGCCTTGCCGGAAGGTCCGCGATACTTCCCCAAAGATCAGATCACCGACCAGCCGGAGCGCTTTCTGGTGGCGGAACTGATTCGCGAGCAGGTGCTGCTGGCCACCGAGCAGGAGGTGCCGTACGCGACCACCGTGCTCATCGAGCAATATGAAGAAGGCGCCCGGCTGACCCGCGTTGCCGCGGCAATCTATTGCGAGCGCGATGGCCAGAAGGCGATTCTCATCGGCAAGCAAGGGGCAAACCTGAAGAAGATTGGCACCGCCGCGCGGTTGCAGATTCAGTCCTTGCTCAACACCAAGGTCTTTCTCGAGCTGTTCGTGAAGGTGCGAGCCGGCTGGCGCGATTCGCGCGACTTCGTGCAAGAGACCGACTGGCGCACCCAGTTGGAGCGCATGTCATCCGCTGCCCCGGACCAAGGTCCCGATCCCGATGTGGAAAAGTAAAAAGCTATGCGCTAGGGCATGGCGCTAGGAAAGCTCTGATTAAGTCTGGGCCTNNACCGCTTTTGAGCGAGTTGGGGTGGTTGAGCGCCGGGTAAAGTGGGAAATAATCCTGAGCCGCGGAGCGGTGACACCTGTCGCGAAACAGTCTCTTCAGGCCGTCCGTAAATGCCCGCCATAAAGGCTGGGCTAGCCCCTGAGGCACTCCCACCTGGCTTAATCAGACCTTCCGTAGCGTGCGTCAGTCGTAAACGGGTCCGCCATCCGGATTGGCCTCTCTGTCCGCGCAAAGTCGATGCCTCAGGGTTGCACTCCGCATCTTTCCAGATTTCGATGGGGGCCTAGTATCATGTCCCGCAAATTCGTGGCAAAATTCAGCCGTTGTGTTGGCAAGGGCACGGCTCCAGCCGTGCCGCAAAAGTGCGTGTATAGGGCGGCTTTCAGTCAGTGAAGCACGTGCCGTTCGACTTTCTTAGCAAACTGCGAGTTTTCCTAGTATCGTGCCGTCCCCAAAAGGTGAATAATGCGTGAACGTGGTTTAGCAGGCTGCTGAAAGAGTCGGATTCGGAAGTTTTGCAGGGGCGTAGCTCTAGCTACGAGGTAGCAAGTCCCTTAGTTTTGTCATCCCGAACCAACTTTAGTAGGTGAGGGATCCACTTTCCCGACTTTTTCAGCAACCTGTTAGTTAGGGGGGCATTGCCATGGCAAAAGACGTCAAGAAAAGTAAAAACAAGCTCAAGAAAGACAAGGAAAGTAAGCTCAAGAAAAACAAGAAAAACAAGGTCAAGAAAGACAAAGAGACCAAGAAGGCCAAGCATGGTAAGCCGGCTGGCAAAGGTGTTGCACCCGAAACGCCCACCTACAGCGATGGCCATCCGCAGGACAGCGTCCAGTACCTCGAGGCCAAGCTCATCCTGAAGCCTGACCGCTTCGTCTCGGCGGAGAGCCTGCGCGACTTCGGCAAGCTGGTACAGCGCTCGGCAAAAGCGCTCAAAGTCGGATTTATCGCGGCGCCACAGACCGGCCTCAGGCCCGAGATTCGCGAGATTATTTTCGGCGATACCTCCGATTTCCGCTTGTACAACAGTGCATTCATCTTGCGCCGCCGCACCTCGTTTGTAGACGGCTTTCCCGTAGGTGATCCGGAGATTGTCTTCAAGTTTCGTCATCCCGACGAGCAGGCCGCCGCGGCCATGGATGTGCGACCTAAAATTGCCGGAAGCTATCAGATCAAGTTCAAAGCGGAAGTTCTACCGCTGAAGGATGCCATCGGCGGATTTCGGCTTCTGTATTCGCACAATTGCCAATTCGGTCTCAGCCAGATGCACGAGGGCAACGCTCTGGCTATGGGGACGCTTACCCGCGTCTTCCCGGCGCTCTCTGACATGAAAAAAGATGACGACGAAAAGATCAGCCTGGTGAACGAAGGAATTGTCGAAGAAGTGCTCTTGCCGCTAGGGCAACTGGATTTCGGCCAGGGCATCGTGGCCAAGTGCGACGTCTCCCTGTGGCGTACCCGCGGTGAACATCTGTCGCTGGTGGGAGAATTCGCTTTCCAGGCAAAGTTCGAGCGGGCCGACGTACTCCACCAAAAGACGCGCAAGCTGTTGGAACAGTTTTACATCACTCTGCAGAGAGACGTACAGGACTGGATCTCGCTGGGCACAACCAAGACCGGGATGGTTTACCGGCTTAAGGGCAACGCTCCGCAAAGCCATGAGTGACGCTCGTTCCGGCGCGATCATGGGCGATTTTGTTGCTTACCGCCTATGATCGTTTTTCCGGGTTGCCGCTCCCGTTCGCTCATCCCCGGATCGGCCGCCGTGACCGCTAGGTCCGCGACCAACTTTTTCATACCTTTTTCATGTTCGTACCGCTAAAATCCTCAGACACTTAACCCACGGCCTTTTGTGGCCAGAGTTTCCCCAAAATGAGCACCGTTATTTCGGCCCTAAAGTCTTTCGAGCAGCATCTGGACGACACGCCCTTCACCAAGACCCAGCGCAAGGTCTGGATCTTGTCGGCCATGGGGGTGCTACTCGACGGCTTCGACTTCTTCATCATCGGCGTCGCGCTTCCCCTGATCGCCCACGACTTCCAAATGAACGCCGCTACCAAGGGTTTGGTCGCAGTCGCGGCGGTCGCGGGCGCGTTTTTCGGCGCGCTGGTCTTTGGACAAGTTGCCGATCGCATCGGCCGCAAAGGCATGTTCATGGTCGACATCATCCTCTTTGTGATCTTCTCTGCGGCATCGGCCGCGGCGTGGAACCCGGCGTCGCTGATCGTCTTCCGCTTCTTCCTCGGAGTTGGCATTGGAGCGGATTATCCCATCGGCGTCTCCTACATTGCGGAAAGTGTTCCCACCAGGTTGCGGGGGCGGCTAATCGTAGGCGCCTTCGCCTTCCAGGCGTTAGGATCGCTGCTCGGAGTACTGATTGGCCTGCTCATCTTGAAGGCCGATCCCACGCTGCAGGCGTGGCGCTTTATGCTTGCTTTTGGAGTGCTGCCCGCGGTGGTGGTCGTGATTATGCGGGATGGACTGCCGGAAAGCGTTCGTTGGCACCTGGCTCGCGGCAACTACGAAAAAGCTTCCCACGCCGCCAGCACGCTGCTGGAAACGCCGATTACTCTGAACGCCCAGAATTCTCCGCCCGTCGAGAGCGCTCTGTCGTTCACATCGCTGTTCAAGAAACGCTATGTCCGCCGCACCATCTTTGCTTCGGTGCCATGGTTCTTGCAGGACATCTCCACTTACGGCATTGGCATCTTCACCCCCACCATCATGGCGGCCATGGCGCTGGGCACCAGCGCCAGCTTCATCGCCAAGGACATGGGAGCGACCGAGGGCGCGGCAGCGGTCGATATGCTCCTGGTTGTCGGCTTCATACTGGCGATTGTGCTGGTCCATTACGTCAGCCGGATTACGTTGCAGATCGTGGGCTTCCTGGGCATGGCGCTGGGTCTGCTCATGGTGGCTGCCTCGTCATTGTTTCCGGCAGCATCGGGCGGTCACATGGGCATGATCTTCGGCGGGTTTATGGTGTTCAACGCCTTCATGAACATGGGACCGAACGCTACGACCTATCTGCTCTCGGGTGAAACATTCCCGACTTCGATTCGGGCTACGGGTGCGGGATTTGCGGCGTCGATGGCCAAGTTCGGAGCGGTGCTGGGAACGTTCTTCTTCCCCTTACTCAAGGCGGAGTTTGGCATTCCAGCGCTGCTGATCGTGTTGGCCATTGCCAGCGCCCTGGCGGCCAGCGTCACCTACGGTTTCCGCGTGGATACCCGGGCCTCGTTGGACGCAGTGCACGTCCAACAACCTGAGGTACCTCAGTACCTGGAGGCCAGGGCGGGTTAGGGTACGCTCGATCCGAGACTCAATCATGGCGACTGAAACCAAAGCTCAGGAAAAAATATCTCCCCTGGCGGGCAAGCCGGCTCCTAAAGAGATGCTGGTGGATCTGGCTGAACTGGAGCGTGACTATTACCAGAACCGCCCCGACGTTGGCGATCCCAACCAGATGGTCATCTTCGGTACCAGCGGACACCGCGGTTCTTCGCTGCATAGCACCTTCACCGAAGCTCACATCCTGGCCATCACCCAGGCCATCTGCGACTATCGCAAGACCCAACGCACTGACGGCCCCGTCTACATGGGCAAAGATACGCATGCCGTATCGGCTCCGGCGCAGCGGACAGCGCTCGAAGTGCTGGCGGCGAACAATGTCGAAACCATCATTCAGCAGAACGACGGAGTCACCCCGACGCCGGTCATCTCGCATGCCATCCTGGTTTATAACCGCGGACGCAAAGATCGTCTCGCGGACGGCATCGTGGTCACGCCCTCCCACAATCCGCCGGAGGATGGCGGTTTCAAATACAACCCAACGAACGGCGGCCCAGCCGATACCGATGTAACTGGATGGATTGAGGATCGTGCCAATGATCTGCTGCGAGCCAACAATGCCGGGGTCAACCGAGTGCCTTTTGCCCAAGCCATGAAAGCGGCGACCACTCATCAGGAAGACTTCGTGATGCCGTATGTCAACGACCTGAAGAATGTCGTCGACATGGACAGCATTCGTTCGGCGGGACTGAACCTGGGCGTCGATCCGCTCGGCGGCGCGGCCCGCCCTTACTGGGAGCCAATCAACTCCGTTTACGGACTCGACATCAAGATCGTCAATCCGGTGATCGACCCAACGTTCTCTTTCATGACCGTGGACCACGATGGCAAGATTCGCATGGACTGTTCCAGTCCCTACGCCATGGCGCGTCTTGTCGGCCTGAAAGATCAGTACCAGGTAGCGTTCGCCAACGACCCTGACTCCGACCGGCACGGAATCGTCACGCCCTCCGCCGGCCTGATGAACCCCAACCATTATTTGGCGGTTGCAATCCAGTACCTGCTCACCCACCGCGAACGGTGGCCGTCGACCGTGGTCGTCGGCAAAACCCTGGTCAGCAGCAGCATGATCGATCGCGTAGTGAACAAGCTGGGACGCAAGCTGTCGGAAGTTCCGGTGGGCTTCAAGTGGTTCGCCCCGGGATTGTTCGACGGCTCCTGCTGCTTCGGCGGAGAAGAGAGCGCCGGCGCGAGCTTCCTGCGTCGCGACGGCACCGTCTGGACGACTGACAAGGATGGTCCCATCATGGACCTGCTGGCCGCCGAGATCACCGCCCGCACCGGCAAAGATCCCGGCGAGCATTTCAACCAGTTGACGGCGGAATTCGGCATGCCCTACTACACTCGCATCGACGCCCCGGCAACTCCCGAGCAAAAAGCCAAGTTGGAAAAACTTTCGCCCGAGTCGGTGAAAGAATCGGAGCTGGCCGGCGAGCCGATCACCGCCAAACTCACTCGCGCCCCGGGCAATGACGCTCCCATCGGCGGTCTGAAAGTTGTTAGTGCGAATGGATGGTTCGCCGCCCGTCCCTCCGGCACGGAAAACATCTACAAAATCTATGCCGAGAGCTTTAAGGATGAAGCTCATCTGGACGCCATCCTGGACGAGGCCCAGCAGATCGTGAACAACGCGTTACGATGATAGCAGCTTCACGGGAGGGCGATGAAACGGTCTGAGTGGGACAAACGCATTCGGCGGGCGGTCGAGCTGGGCGAGCGATTCTCTTACGCCGCTGAGGTCCTCGCTTTCTACCGGCAAATCCTCGCACTGCAAAACACGATCTACCAGGAAATTTCCTCACCCTCTCTGCCCGACCACAAATCCAGCGAATCCTTCCGCGAACGCCTGGACGTTGATGCCGCCCTTCGGCACTTGCCGGGTTTGCTGGCGCTGGTCGAGCAGCGCGGTCCCTCCAAGTTAGCGGAGCAAGCCAAAGAGATCGGAGGCTCTACCAAGGACCAACAGCGGCAGGTGATCGAGAATTTTCGATTGGCGAACGACGGGGAAAGAGGACCGAACGCATTTTTCGCCCGCGTCTTGCTGCAGCCTTACGCCGAACATCTGGCATCGGCTGAGCCGGCGCAGCCTGCAGGATCGGCCGGCTCTGTCTGCCCGATCTGCGGCGCGCGACCGCAAGCCGCCGTACTACGTCCCGAGGGCGATGGGGGCAAGCGTTTTCTGCTGTGTTCGCTTTGTCTGACAGAGTGGGAGTTCCGCCGCATTCTGTGTCCCACTTGCGGGGAGGGAAACTACGAAAAACTTCCCCGCTATTCGGCGGAAGATCTCGCGGCTGTCCGCGTAGAAGCCTGCGATACCTGCCATTACTACCTCAAGTCGATTGATCTGACGGTCGACGGCCACGCCGTTCCTCTGGTGGACGAGGTGGCAACGGTGCCGCTCGATCTCTGGGCGGCCGAGCACGGTTACAAGAAGGCCGAACCCAATGTCATGGGCTTCTAGAGCGCTGTCGCGGTAGCTGAATGCCTGTAGAGCGGACCTTTAGGCCCGCGTTGAGGCCATCGAAACCCCTGGCTTCCGGTGTTGAGGTCATGAACCTCAACATCGGAAGCGTTTTTCTTATTGCGCTCCTTTACGCGGGCCTGAAGGCCGGCTCTAGCCGGAGCGCTTTTGAATCCCAATACCGTCGGGATCGGTTTGCCCCATCCGCTCGCTTCGCCCGCGCTGTCCTGCTACTCTGTGATCTCCAGCATGACGCCGCGCGAGTCCTCCCATCCCATACGGTCGTTTTTCAAACAGCTGCCGATGTACGCCGCTTACAAACAGCTGGGCCACTATCCCGATTACTGGTGGTGGAAGTTGCGTGGCGAACCGCGCCGAATCCCGCATCTTCTGAAACAGCGCACCGTACGGGAATATGCGCAGGCGTTCGGCCTCACCACGCTGGTCGAGACGGGAACGTATTACGGAGAGATGGTGGCAGCCGTCGCGCCGCGCTTTCAGCGAATCTATTCCATCGAGCTCGATCCCCGGCTGGCCGGCATGGCCCGTAAGCGATTCCGCAATTACTCGCACGTGGAGATTGTCGAAGGCGACAGTCAGGCTGCGGTGCCAAACCTGCTGCCGCGCCTCAAGGAAAAGTGTTTGTGGTGGCTGGACGCGGGCTATTGCGGCTGGGTCGGCCGGGTCGGCAATCGCAATCGCTTGAGCACCGAACTCATAGCTATTCTCGCCGATCGCATTACGGACCATGTCATCCTGATGGACGATGCCGACGGCGTGAATGGCGAAGGCGGATCTCCCACCCTGGAAGAATTGATCGCCTCCATCCACGCCAACTATCCCGGCCGCCAGGTGGAAGTGGCGCGCAACATCATCCGAATCACTCCACAGAAGCTGAAGGTTTAACGGCGCCGACTCAAACGGGCGCCACGTCCACTCGAAGGACAACAACGTCTGCCGCCATTCAGCTAGGGCTAAGTAATTTCCCGTCCTGCCACTCAACCGGCGACCGGCCCACCCGGCAACCTCCAGCCTCCCGTTATAATGAATTCCGTTAAGCAGCGCGGGTGACGTGGGTTGGCGAAGAGAACCAGAAGAAAGAGTAAAGCGTCGAGCTCCCCGGCGGCCGCATTTTCTTCGCAAGCAGCGCAGATTTTCTTGCTCTATTTCCTGTTAGCTCTGGCCACGCTCGCAACCTACTACCCGGTGAGCGGTCATCCCTTCATCGATTTCGACGACAGCAAGTATGTTACCCAGAATGCCCAGGTTCAAGCCGGCTTGACCTGGAGCACCGTCAAGTGGGCGTTCACTACCTATTACGCCTCCAATTGGCATCCGCTGACCTGGCTCTCGCACGCGCTCGACTGCCAGATGTTCGGTCTCGACCCGGTCGGCCACTACGACGTCAATCTTCTACTTCACGTCGTGAACGTGCTACTGATCTTCTGGGTGTTGCAGCGGGCGACCGGCATGGTGGGACGAAGTGCAATGGTGGCCGGCCTGTTCGCTGTGCATCCCATCAACGTGGAATCTGTGGCCTGGGTGGCGGAGCGCAAGAATCTTCTCAGCATGATGTTTCTGTTGCTGGCGCTGGGCGCCTATCGCTGGTATGCCAGCCGGCCGCGAGCCGGGCGTTACATCTTGGTTGTCCTCTTGTTTGCGCTGGGGCTGATGGCCAAGCCGCAAGTCATCACCCTGCCGTTCCTTCTGTTGCTGTGGGATTACTGGCCTTTGCGGCGCATGTTCCCGCAGACGCCGGCTGACAGCAACAGTACGGCAGCGCTTTTTCCGGCACGCAGCTTCGTCCAACTGGTGGTGGAAAAGGTTCCCTTGTTCGCCATTTGCGCCATCAGTGCCGTCATTACCGTGAAGGCGCAGCAGGCTGGCGCCTCGGTGCAGTCGCTGACGAAATTTCCTTTCAGCCTCCGCTTGGAGAACGCGATTGTTTCCTATGCGCGTTATCTGGGGAAGGCGTTTTGGCCTGCGTCGCTCTCCCCTCTTTATCCCTTTCCCCAAGCTTCGCCGCCGCTCTGGCAGTTACTGGCGGGCTCGCTATTGTTGTTGACGATTACCGGCCTGGTTATCGCCGGCCGGAAGTATCGATATTTGACGGTGGGCTGGCTGTGGTTTCTGGGAACACTGGTACCTATGATCGGACTGGTGCAGGTCGGCGTTCAGTCCATGGCCGATCGTTACGCCTATTTGTCTTTTGTCGGCCTCTTTTTGATGCTGTGCTGGGGAGGAGGCGACGTAGCTGAACAGCGCCATCTTTCCCGCGCTTGGATGATAGGCATAAGCGCGATACTGCTTCTGGTGCTGGCAGGCAGCACTCGTCATCAGCTTACCTATTGGAGCGACGAGGCGAGCTTGTGGTCACACGCCACCGCGATCACGGCTGGTAATTATGTTGCCGAGGACAATCTGGGCACGGCACTGCTGGCGCGTCAGCAGATCGACGACGCCATTGTGCACTTCCGCCGGGCCGCGGTCATCGAGCCCTCCGATCCCATCAGCCAGTTGAACATCGCTTTCTACGAGCAGAAGAACCACCGCTGGGCTGAGGCCATTGCCGCATACCAGAAAGGTATCAGCCAGGCTGAAGATATCGACATAATGGCCAGGGCATACAGCAATATGGGATACGTTTATCACTACATGGGCAACGACGCCGACGCCAGCGCCGCCTTCGAACGCGCCGTCCACCTCGCTCCTGACACGGAACAGGCATGGATCGGATTGGGCGTGCTGGCGCAAAAGTCCGGTGACCTCGCGTCCGCCATTCAACAGTATTCCCACGCCAACCAGGTGCGTCCTTCTGGACTGGGATACCTGTTGCTGGCGCGGGCTCTCCACCAGAGCGGCCGCCTGCAGGAAGCCGAAGCCGCGCTGCAGGCGGCGCGGCGTGCTCCCGGGCGCTTCAGCGACACGCAGCAGAAGGCCGACGGACTGGTCGGCCGTTAGGGAAGCTCTGACTAAGTCTGGGCCTTCGCAGGGGACGGCCTTCAGGCCGTCCGTAAATGCCCGTTATAAGGGCTGGGCTTTAGACCTGAGGCACTCCCACCTGGCTTAATCAGACCTTCATTAGATCTAACCTCAGCCTCTCAGGACAAATCTTGCTCGGATCGCTAAGTGGAGCGATGTGGACAATGGCGGCCGGCTACATCGTCGGGACTAATAGCCGACTCCCTGGGATACCACCCGAGCGGGTAGTTCAAAAAAATCTGGCGCCACGCCCGCTCTAGCAAGAGCAGGAACGTGGCGCCATTCAGCTTACAGTAACTAAACGTTTCCCCGCTTACTAATTAACTCCGACCGAATAGTTCGGGGAGGCAATACCGTTTACAACCACCTGCAGGTTGTAACGGCCAGATGGGATGGTGGCCGGGATGTCCACCGAAGTGTACGTCGGCCCGACATAGCCCACCGCCATGGTGTTATGGTTGTGCGTCCTGGCGTAGTAAACATTGCCATTCGAGGTTGAGGTGAAGCGCACCAGCGGATAGTTGGTGGCATCCTGGAAATCGTCGCCGTATGCATTGTTTTGCGATGCACCGTTGAACATGCGGCCATTCAGGAGAATCGTGCTACCACCTTGCAGCACGGCGTTGCCCAGGAGCACCGTCGGGGTCCAGCCGGAGTACTGACTTCCAGTGGAAGTGAAGAGTTCGAGATCGTTGCTGAAGTCGGCGAACAGGATCTGGCCTGTGGGCAGCATCAACAAATGTCCATAGTAAGAGGAATCGCCCGGGCCATTCGGGGGACCGGCAATTGCAGTGAAGGAGTTGTTGCTGTACTCCATGAAGACCGCACCGGTGCCGAAAATCCCGGGGCTGGTCATTACCAGGACTTTGCCATTGATTTCCAGTGCCGCCGGACCGTCGGCGACGTCCAGATCATCGGGGAAATCGGGGAGCGCAACCCAGGAATTGCTGCTCACGGTATAAAGTGCGTTGTGACCTGCCGCGCAACTATTCGCGCCAGTTTGCACCACCGTGCCGTTAGGCATCAACACTGCCGGACCGAGCTCATAGGAAGCGCGACCCGATCCACCGCAGTTGGCGGCCGAATCCCACAGCTGGACTGGCGTGCCGGGAGTTTGGCTCGTCCAAGCTCCTGAGGTCGGATTATAGGTTTCCCAATTCACGCCCGCGGAATTGTATTGGAAGACGTAGGCATCGACGTCTATCACGTTGCCGCCGGGCAGCAAGGTCATACCTTCTTCGTCATAGATGTCAAATTTGCCCGAGCCGGTTTCAGTCCAGGCCAAGGTTGATGGATTCAACAAAGCCGCCTGCTTCGAGGTGTCGCAGCAGCTGCTCTGCATGTAGGTCCCGTTGGCCAAAACGACACTGGGGCTATCGCCGATGGAGGCCCATCCGCTGGGAGGGGTGACCGCCGTCCAGCTGTTGGCAACCGGATCGTAGATGGCTCCTTTATTGGTCCAGGCGTCGTTGCCAAGGTTGTATTCGCCGCCCTCGGCTATATAGCGGCCATCGGGTAAGACCGCCGACCCGAAGTAAAGCGGACCGTAGCCCGCGGGCATGGTGGCGACCTGGGTCCAAGTCCCGGTCGCGTAACTACCGGTGACATCCGGGGTCAGCGTCCACCAGTTTCCCCAAGTGCCGGGGTTTCCACTTTCGTCATGAACCAACACCCGGCCATCGGTGAGCAATGCCATCGCCCCGGCTCCGATGTTAGGGGTATTACTTGGTGTGACCTGTTGCCACTGAGATTGCGCGCTGGCAGCACCCACTGCAGCCAGGACGAGTAAGGCCATTCCGAGCATTCGCAAAAGCTTCATTGTTCTCCTCAATAATTGTTTCGACATTGTCTGAAGGAAGGGTTTCGATGCAGACCGGCGGCATCCAGGGGGGGTGCCGCAGTTGTACATCTCGACTCAGCAACAGCTTCGGAACTCTACTGCGGATCACGACTGGAAGTCAATCGTTAGTTTTAAATACTACCGTTCCTAGTAATATCGTAAAGCGAAACTTAAGAAGCACGGACCATGCTCTTGGGGATTCTTAACTACCCGGAAAAAGGGGGTTGGCATTCCCGCAGAGCGACCGCAAAATTCCCTGCGGCGTCTGAATCCGGTCCTCCCGCGCGCCCCAATGTTCACAAAAATTTTACAACTCATCAAAGACTACAAGCCGACATGAAGCGAAGCGTGGAAACGCGAAGTCCGCGGCCTAGCCAGCCGCTTCCTTCAGCCCTACAGAACTTCGCGCGCTCCCATCGTTTATCGAGTTCCATCGGGAGAATGGTTGGGGTTGCTTGCAACAGTGTGCTGCGCGAAAACGGCATCCACACTTCTCTGGGCTGTAGGGAAATCGCGCGACCGGCGCCGCGCTTCCGAGATGGCCGCCTGCGCTTCGTTGTCATGGCCGGTTTGCTGTAACGCCCGAGCCAACAGCAGATAGCCAACGTCGGAGGGCTGGATCTTCAAAGCTTGGGAGTACGCCTGTATGGCGCTGGTGGGATTCCCCGACAACTGGGTAACGATTCCCAGCGCGAGCCACACCTGGCTGTCGTTGGGATTGATTGCCAGCGCCTTCCGAAAACTCTGGCCTGCGGGCTCCAAGTCCCCCAACTGACGATACGCAGATCCCATGCGGGCAAAGGTTGAAGAGCGTAGCCAGAGGTTGCGCTGCCCCGCGCCGTCGCTGAGCGTAATCGCTTGTTGATACTGCGCAATCGCCTGTCGCAACTGGCCATGTTGCTGGTCGTAGGCGCCCATATACATGTAGGCGGACGGGTCCGCAGGATTCATTTCCGTCGCCGCCTGCAAGTGAGGCAGCGCTTCCTCCGAGTGTCCCTGGTCCAGCAACGTCGAACCGACTATGTTCTCCGCCAGGTAGTTGCCACGTGTGACCTCCAGTGCGTGCGACCAAAGACTGAGGTTGTCGCCCCAGAAGCCGATCTGTCGATAGGTCACGGCCGCTAGCACTAACAACACCGCCATACTGGCGCCACCCAGCCAGACGGGAGAAAGATGCCGCTGTTCCGCCAAGTCTGCAACGCCCCACGAGACCACAATGAACAACCCGATAAACGGAATATAAGCATAACGGTCGGCCATCGCCTGGCGGTTCAGTTGCACCAGCCCGATCATGGGCACCAGCGTCCCCAGGAACCACAGCCAGCCAACCAGCGGATATCGCCGACGGCTTAACGCAATCGCCAGCCCGCTAATCGCCAGCAACACGACCAGCGCCGCCCATACTTGCCACGCCTCTAGCGAAGCTCCCGGATGAGGATAAAAGAGGGCAAGCCGAGACGGCCAAAACGCCTTTCCCAGATAGCGGACGTAGGAAATAATGGCATTCCCCAAACGAATGGAAAGGGACAGGCGCTTGTCCATATCAATGTTGCCAACCGCGAGCTGCGACTTCATGGTGATAACGGCACTGGCTGCAGCCAGCGCCAACAGTGGCAACTTTTCCGTTATCAACCACGAGAAACTTCTTTCGGGGAACTCCGCGTTGGGCTGCGTTTCCAACCAACCTCGGCGGCCTGCGGGAAACATCCGTTGCAGCGGCCAATAATCCCATAGCAGCAGAACGAAGGGCAACGTGATTACCTGCGGCTTGGCCATTAATCCCAATGCGAAAAGTGCCGCTACCACAATGTAGGGTCCAATCCGCGGCCTGCGCGCATACCAACCATAGGCTGCCAGCGCGAGCAGGAAAAACATCATGCTGAGCAGGTTCTTGCGCTCGGCAATCCAAGCTACCGATTCGACATTGATGGGATGCAATGCAAACAGCCCGGCCACCATTGCGCTGCGGCCAGCCGCGCCGGTCGCTCGCTGCAACACCCAGAACAGCAGCACCACATTCAAGACGTGCAGCAACAGATTGACGTCATGAGGCCCAGCGGGATCGTCGAAGCCAAAAATCTGCGCGTCCACGGCATGGGAAATCCAGGCCAGCGGATGCCAGTCCGGCACGTCAGGAGTGACCGCACCGAACGAGGTGAATGCCCACTTAACGGTGTTCCAACTCAAGCCGGCGCGCACGTGTGGGTTGGCAAAGAAATACGGACCATCGTCGAAGTTCGCAAACGGGTGGCTGTGAACCGGGTAATAAACCGCAACCGTGGCGACTACCAGAAGAAGCCCAAACCAAAGTGTCCACGTGGTGAGCCAGACACCTTTGGCTGGATGTTGGCTAGCTTGCCGATCTCTAGATCGTGTGCGCCGCTTTGTGGCGGGAGAAGACTTCACAAAAAAGGGAGGTCCTTTTCAAGAGGAGGTCTGGGCCACACCTACTCTAACAATCCTCTATTCCGTTTCACTATCGTCCTGCTCGGGACCTTCTGCAGTTACCCAGGTTTTGTCCGGGTTGTAGGCCGTCATTTGCTTGGCGATATCGGCGGTATTGGCCCCAAGGTCTTTCTGGTAGACGATGCCGCTTTGGTCGACCAGGAATGTCATCACTCCCGAATTGCGGTACTCCGCGGGATAGGCGACGAACGCGAAGCCTCCAGTCATCTTGCCATCGACCAGGTAGCTCTTGGCGCCGCCCTGTGCGTGTGCCCCTTGCCCCGTCAGAATTTGGTAATAGTAGCCGTGGAAGGGCTGCGGCGAATCGTGCCGGCCTCCGTAACCTTCGCTCGCGGCGTAGGCCACCAGCGGACCGATGGGACTTTCCGGCTGTCCTTCAGCCACCTTCCAGTAGAGCCCGTTCTGCTTTCCCGGCTCGCTGATGAACTTCTGCGCATACTGGTGGACGGTATCGCCATCGTGTGTCTGCTCGAAATAGTCTTGCTGGCCATCCACCAACGCCTGGCAAACCTGAATGGTGGCCAGTTCATTCTTGCCGATGCGGCGGAACAAGACCTCCTGCACGCCCACCTTGCTCTCGAAATACCACTGCCCTGCGGCATCTTTCTTCAGCGGAAACGGCAAAGGCCAGTTCTCGGCGCCGATATAGAGAGTCTCGTCGCCATTGGTCTCCGCTGCCCAACGATTCATCTGCTCGAACCGCCGCAGGAACACGTCAGCATTGGTCTTGTCCTGCACGGCGTCTCCGGAGCCGACGACGCTGGAAGCGGATTGCCCCAAGACCGCCAGAATCGCCGGTTTGTCATCGGTCTTCACGGCTTGGTAGAGCGCTTTACTAGCGTCCTGCGGAGAAGCAAAAGTCTTCTCCCCAGGTTCCTGGGTAAAGGCCGCCGGCAGCATAACCACAAGTACCGTCGCAACCATCAACAGCGCACGCAATTTCATCACAATTCCTCCCTAATTCCCTGCCTACAGCCGTCCATCCTCATTCCGGCTTCGCAGCGCTAATTTCCCTCGGATGACGGGAACGATCACTCCCGAACAGCTAACGCCTCCGGCCGCCGCCGCCGCCGCGATTGCCACCGCCCCCACCGGCGCTGGCCCGCCCGCGATTGCTATCGGCCCGCGCATTTCCGCCGGCGCCGTATCCGCTGAAGGCGCCAGTCTTGGTCCCGCCGCCTGACGGCTTCCCATATCCGCGAGACGACGAGTTCGATGGCCGCGTGGCATTGTTTTGCGGCCGATTGTTTTGGACATTGTTGCGATTGGCGTTGTTGTTGCCGCGATTTCCATTGTTATTCGCGTTGACGTTGTTATTGCGATTGATATTGTTGTTCGTGCGATTGCCGTTGTTGGCGTTGACGTTGTTACGATTTCCGCCGTTAACGTTTACGGTGTTGCCGCTGACATTCGTGTTGCGGTTGCCCGAGCGGTTGTAGTTATTGCGATTGTTGTTGTTGCTGCCATACGGAGTGGGACGGCTCCAATTTCCGTTGTGATAGCGGTTCCCATTGGCATACACGTTGCTCCGCGAAACGTAGGTGTTGCGGTTATAAACCACCGTTCCGCCGTGCCAGTTGCTGTTCCAGTTGTTCCATCCCCATCCGCAGCAGCTGCTGCTCATGGCTGCACCGACCGCCATACCGATGCCAAAGGAAATCACTCCGGTAGCCACCACCGCGCCCGTGCTATAGCCCGGTGGATAGTAGGGCGTCCCATAAACCACAGTGGGATTGTAGGTCGGCACATAGACCACTTGCGGGTTCGCCGGTGCAATGACAATCGTTTGCGGGTTCGGTTGGGTCACCGTCATCTGCGACGTGGACTTCAGGTTTCCTGCCGCCTTGGCTTGCTGGCGAAGTCTTTGGACGGCAGCCATAACATCGGCCTGCTGGTTGTAGAACGCGTCGCCCAGCGAAGAAGTCCACGACAGGTTGTTCGCCATGTTGTCCAGCACCGAAGGGAACTGAGTGAGGGCCTGGACGCTCGGGTCCCAAGACTGCTGGTTGACCGCTTCGGCAAGCGCGCTGCCTTGCAGATTGTTATGGTCCTTCAGCCATTGGTCGGCCTCCACAACTTCATTAGGATAGGTGGACGCCGCCAGAATCTGGGCCACCAGGGCGTCGGGATAAAGAGCGATCGGGGCCACCAGCGCGTCGATCTGACTGGCAGGAATCGGGGCCGACGGGGCATCCTGCGGCGGTAAATACATGCCGGTGCCACTCGTGGCATTGGCCGGTAAGGTTACGAACACGACTCCCCAAACAAGGACGAGCGCCAGAACCTGCTTCAGGCGGACCATGATGCGTTGCTCCAATCTACGGCCCCGGTTCAAGCCGGAACCATTCCAGAACTGCATCCTGCACGCGCGGTTGACCCGCAACCGAACTTATCGAATTGCGTTCTACAAGCCAGAACCGGGTTAGGAAGACTATGGGACAACTTCGATATGGCTGGCGTGCGGTTACTACTGACGCACCCATCCTACCATGTGGGATATTGAGTATCCGTCTCCGGCCTGCTGCGACGTGACGTGCCCATTGTAGTGACTCCCGTCGGGTTTGTGAAAGCGCTTTGTGGTCCGTTGGAAAAGAGACCTCTGGTGATGGGCCGATCGGGTTTGCCGTAGCGAAGTTCACTATGGCTACAAATTCTACCTTCGGCGGCGCCAGAAATCATACCCCGAGAAATACCGGTATTCCCGCCTGCGCGGACGGCCTGCATCCCAGGTGAACGCTCCTTTGTGCAACGTCATTTGGAGCTCCCCACCGCCGGCGGCCGGAACAATGCTCAGGATGTCGAAGCGGCACGACGGCGGGCGAGCACCGGACAGACGCCGAAGGTAGCGCCGCGCGACCGATACGATGTGCCGCTGCTTACCTTGCGTCACCGCAGCGGATGGCGGCGCGAAGCTGGCGTCAGTTCGGGTCTTTACTTCGATGAAACACAGAACGCCTTTGTCCCAGCCAACCAGATCGATTTCGCCGCGATTGTGCGGAATCCGAAAGTTTGTGGCCACGAATCGATATCCCAGATTCTGCAGATAGAAAAACGCCTCGGCTTCACCGCGTTTGCCCAAGGCCAGATGCTCCGGTCTTCGCGCGCGGCCACTGCCGCTGAACCGTCCCAAAGTGCGAACCACGAACTGGGTGAACCATGCCATAAAATCAGCGACGCGATCGCTGCTGTAACTTTAATATTTCTTCGCGGAATTGCTTGTGATGATGGTCACGCTACCCTGGTGGGCCACTGGTTCTCATGTTTTGTCATCCCGGCCGGAGCGGAAGGATCTGCGGTTTCGACTGCCGCTCATGACACGGCTGTCGAGTGCGCAAGCAATGTCTAAGGAAGCTCTGATTAAGTCTGGGCCTTCGAAGGGGACGGCCTNNAAATGCCCGTTATAAAGGCTGGGGCTTTAGCCCCTGAGGCACTCCCACCTGGCTTAATCAGACCTTCCCTAACTCATCACGCCAACCGTGGGTCCAGGACTGACGCTCATTTGCATAGATAGAATGTTGCTGTGGCCGATACCGGAAAGAAAGAAAAGGACATTCTCAAACTGTTGCCCGCGCCCCAGCGGTCGCCCAAGTTCACCTCGCGGCGCATCGGGATTCACACCTCGACCGCGGGAGGCGTGGCCAATGCGGCGGAACGTGCGTACCGCCTGGGTTGCAACACGTTCCAGATTTTTTCTTCCAGCCCGCGACAGTGGAAGCCTTACCAACTGGCCTGCTCGCAATGCGAGGAGATGACCCGCCTGCGCCAGAAATACGACTTGCATCCACTGGTGATTCACGCCAACTATCTGGTGAACCTGGCGGGCGGCAATGCCGAATTTCACGCCAAGTCGATCGCGGCATTTCGCGGCGAGGTGGAACGCGCTCTGGCCTTGGGCGCTGAGTTTCTGGTGCTGCATCCCGGATCGTTTCGCGGCGGCAGCCGGGAAGAGGGTCTGCAGCGCGCTGCATTGGCGATTGAGCAGAGCGTCGACGGTCTCGATCTCGCAGGAGACAATCTGCGCGTTCTCATCGAGAACACCGCCGGATCGGAATTCTCTCTCGGAGGAAACTTCGAGCAGGTTGCCGAGCTGCTGTACCTGCTGTCGAACTTCGTGCCTTCCGGCGCTTGCATCGATACCTGTCACACGCACGTTGCGGGCTACGACATCGTCAGCGAAGCAGGATTCGCCGACACCGTCGATCAACTCGACCGCACGGTGGGGCTGAAAAATGTTTACGTCTGGCACTGCAACGACGCCAAGGCTGAGCGGGGATCGAAGCTCGACCGGCATCAGCACATCGGCAAGGGAAGCATCGGACTGAAAACCTTTCGCCGCCTGTTGAACGATCCGCGAATGGCGCACGCCGCCTTCATCGCCGAGACGCCCATCGACGAACCGCTGGACGATTTGACCAACGTGAATGCGCTGAAGAAGTTGGTGAGACGTTAGTGGCTACGCTGAGCAAGTGATTTAGGGGAGTCCTTCAATTTTCTTATCGAGGGGAGAATCTGATCAGTAGGGCAAGGGATGGCGTGTCGTCCGTCACTTTGGGGCTGGATCTCGTAACAGAACCGTAGGATGTGTGATCTCGCCTGGTCTGTGGTATCGAGCTCATCGAAATAGGGAATCTCGCAGGCTACCAGCCAAGTTAGGGGCTCTTTAGCTGATGCCCAGATTGGGTTGGCTCGGCCAAGAGTCGGCGGCATTGAGGCGAATACCGGTAATTCAAAGCTCTCAGTTTCGTCAGGGACTATTACGGAGCGACGGAACACATCCTGCGAAGCGTTGAGGACCTTCGCGATGTCAGCAGAGCCTTCACGCACGAAAACTCCAGCGCCGCACCAGAATTTTCCGATATGCGCAGCCATTTTGCCCTTGTTGACAATGGTGAATTCCACATACTCCCCTTTCATGCTTGCCGCTTCGTCGTACAAAAGCGGTTGCATGCCCCCGTGGGCAGCGCGTTGAAAGGCCTGAAACTGACGTTCCGCTAATTCCGTGCCTCTCTGCTGTGTACGTGCGATGGATTCGTTGGAATGCGCGAGTTCCGCTGCAAGTTCTTGGCTCCTTTGTGCAGCTTCGCGTGCTTGGTGGACATCAATTTCTTGAGCTTCAGCTGCCGCCTTTGCGTCCGCCCGGGACAACTTGGCCTCTTTAGCCTGTTCGTGTGTGTAATAGGCGGAGCCCAGGGCGACAAGGAGGGCGAGCAGCGTAAGCACGACATTCAGTGGATGTGGTCGTTTCTCGATTCCGGGAGGGCGAGACACCACTCAATTCTAGTACTTTCCGCGCTGAACTGGCGCGTCATCCCCCGCACCCGCTGTAAAATCGAAGTTTATCCCTATACCGATCTAAGAAAACATATATGACTAAGTCATCGAAACGAGGCACTGCTACCACGCCGCCCGCAACTGGCGCGCAAACCGATGTCGCCAACGGCGACCCCGCCCCGTCCTCCGACCGGTACGATCCGCAGGCCATTGAGCAGAAGTGGTTCCAACGCTGGGCGCAGAAACCCGAGCTCTATCGCTCCGATCCGCCTGCCCCAGCGGATGCAACTGCGGTCTCCACCGGCGGTACCTCGGCTCGCAAGAAGTACTACGTCCTGGAAATGCTCCCGTATCCGTCCGGCGCGCTGCACATGGGACACGTGCGCAACTATTCCATCGGCGACGCGCTGGCTCGCTACATGTGGATGAACGGNNCGCGGCTACAACGTGCTGCATCCCATGGGTTGGGACTCGTTCGGTCTTCCGGCGGAGAATGCGGCCATCGCGAACCAGACTCCGCCGAAAGAATGGACGCTGGGCAACATCGCCAAGATGAAGGCGCAGATGAAGCGCCTGGGCTTTGGCTACGACTGGTCGAAGGAAGTCACCACCTGCCTGCCGGAATATTACCGCTGGAACCAGTGGTTCTTTCTGAAGCTGTTCGAGCGCGGCCTGGCTTATCGCAAGAAGAGCAAGGTGAACTGGTGCCCCAAGTGCGCCACCGTGCTGGCCAACGAGCAGGTACTGCCCAACGGCTGCTGTTGGCGGCACGAAGATACGCAAGTCGAGCAACGCGAGTTGGAGCAGTGGTTCCTGCGCATCACCAACTACGCCGACGAACTGTTGCAGAATCTGGAAACTTTGGATGGCTGGCCCGAGAAGGTCCGCACCATGCAGCGCAATTGGATCGGACGCAGCGAAGGCACGCTGGTCGATTTCAAACTTGATGGCGCAGCCGGTCCGGCGGGCGACAAGATCTCCGTCTTCACCACGCGCGTGGATACCATCTACGGCGCAACCTCGTTGCAACTGGCGCCCGAGCATCCGATAGTGACCGCCTTGACGGCCAACAATCCCGAGCTGCTCGCTAAAGTCGAAGACTTGATCGCCGAGCAGCGCAAAGCGAAAGAAGCCGGCGATATTGGCGCCATCGAAAAGCGCGGCGTCTTTACCGAGAGCTATGCGCTGAATCCCTTCAACGACGAGCGCGTGCCTATCTGGGTAGCCAACTACGTGCTGCTCGACTACGGCACCGGCGCCATCATGTCGGTCCCGGCGCATGACCAGCGCGACTACGAGTTCGCCAAGAAATACGACCTAGACATCAAGGTGGTCATCTTGCCGCGGCGCACCGAAGATCCTCCGGCGGAGGGCGAGCCCGATGAGCCCGTGCTGCCGTTCACCGCGATGGACAGCCTGCTGATCAACTCCGGCGAGTACAGCGGATTGCCTTGCCAGGAAGCGATCGTGAAGATGTCGAAATATGCGGAGGAGCACGGCTTCGGCAAGGCGACGGTGACCTATCGCCTGAAGGATTGGGGCGTCAGTCGGCAACGTTACTGGGGCACGCCCATACCAATGATTTACTGCGAGGCCTGTGGCATCGTTCCGGTTCCGGAGCAGGACCTGCCGGTTTTGTTGCCGGACAATGTTCCGATCACGCTGGCCGGAGGATCGCCGCTGGGCAACGTGCCGGAGTTCGTGAACGTTAAATGTCCCAAGTGCGGCAGCCCGGCTCGCCGCGAAACCGATACCATGGACACCTTCGTCGATTCGTCCTGGTATTTCTATCGCTACACCGATCCGTCGCTCGACAGCCAGGCGCTCGACTCTGACACTGTGGGATATTGGTTTCCTATCGACCAGTACATTGGCGGGGTGGAGCACGCCATCCTGCACCTGATTTATTCGCGCTTCTGGACCAAGGCCATGCGCGACATGGGCGTGGTGCGCAATTCTGAACCGGCGCAACGGCTGTTCACGCAAGGCATGGTGATCAAGGGCGGCGCCAAGATGTCGAAGAGTTTGGGCAACGTGGTCTCGCCCGACGACATGGTGGCGCGCTACGGCGCCGATTCGACCCGCATGTACACGCTGTTCGCCGCGCCGCCGGACCGCGATCTCGATTGGCAGGATGCGGGCGTGGAAGGACTCAGCCGATTCTTGTCGCGGGTATATCGGTTCGTCAAGCGCAACGCGAAGCCGGACGGTCCGGCGTGGAAAGGCAAAGTCGATGGACAGCTTTCGCCGGCAGCGCGGAAGATGCAGCGCAAGTTGCACCAGACGATTCAGCGCGTGACGGAAGACTTCGGCGGGCGCTGGCACTTCAATACGTCGATCGCGGCAATCATGGAATTGATGAACGAACTTTACGCCTACGAAGACAGCGTGCAGCGCGGTGGGGAGCCGGCCGCTCCGCTGTCATTGATGGCCGATGTGCAGCGCAAGCTGGTGCTGATGCTGGCGCCGTTCGCGCCCTATCTCGCACACGAGTTGTGGGAGACGCTGGGCGAAACCTCCGATCTGTTGCGCGCACCGTGGCCGCAGTACGATCCCGCGCTGGCCAAAGAAGAGGAAGTCGAGATCGGCATCCAGGTGAACGGCAAGATCCGCAGCCGCATCGTCGTCCCTGCCGACGCCGCCGACGAGCAGGTGCAAGCGCTGGCCCTGGCCGACGAGAAGATCAAAGGGGCCATTGCGGGCAAGGAGATTGTGAAGGTGCTGGTGGTGAAGGGGAGATTGGTTAATGTTGCGGTGAAATAGGGAAGCGCGGCATGGGCTCAACGTGGGGGGCGGGTGATTATTTCTAAGGAGCACGAAAGGTTGCTGGATTCGTATTTGGCAGCTAGGCATCGCATTAAGAACTTCATGGCTTTGTCCCTTATACTCCAGGATTTCTTAGGCGCAGAGCGCGTACCCAAGAATGTCATGGGCATGGAACATGGCGATTTTGCCGGAGTGCTCCAAGACTTGTATGTGGGATATTTTGTCAGCCTTGTCGACCCATCAAGTGCCGCGATCAACGTTCCCAGTTTGTGGAAGGCGCTGTTCCCAGACAAGGCGAAGCGGATAAAACAGTGGGAACACGATTCGCAGCAATGCTTGGCGATCTTGCACAAATACAGGAATTTTTGCTGCTTCCATGCAAACAAGAGCGTTGTCAGGCAGATCACGACGTATGCGGAGTACCGAGATGCAAAGCAAGAAATTACGAAACTAATGCAGGCTTTCCTCGGTATCGCGGTCGAAGCCCTAAGAGAAGATTACAAGCTGAAGGGCATGGCCGAACGAATAGAGGCTTGTAGTGAGAAATTGAGTCAGCAATGGCCAGCGTTTACACCTGAGGCCCTTACGAAGTACATATTCGGCAGGGATACAACATTTCATCCTTAGCAGCTGCCATCATCTCGTAGCAGTGGCGGAGGGCACATCGAACTCTCCGACGAACAGGTCGTTTTCCGGAAAAGGCAGTCCCGCCCGGCGGGACGAAAGAGCTTAGCCCAGCGCTTCAGCGCTGGGTGAGCGTTTCGTTCGGATAGTCCCGTAGCGACGGCACAGAGAACATTCCGAAGGCGCCGTCATCTGCCGTGCCTACGGCACTCAGATTTTCTTATGCCAGCCTACCCAGCGCTTCAGCCCTGGGTGTGCTTCGTGAGTGATGCCGAGTCCAGGCAGGGACGGCAGAAAGCAGGTCCTTCGACTCCGGCACGCAAAGGGCTCAGGATGACACGTGAGCGGGGGTGGCTGTCCTGAGGGTTGATGCGATCACCGCGGTTGGGACGATCCTTGCATCGACGAATGCACTAATCCCGACGGGACGAAGGAATTTAGCTCAGCGCTGGGTTAAGCGTGATCATAAATCACAACCCAGGCCCGGCAGGGACGGCAGATGAAATCTCCGGAACGCGGAAAAACCCTGCCGTGCCTACGGCACTCAGATTTTCTTATGCCAGCGTACCCAGCGCTGAAGCGCTGGGCTATCCTGTTTCGCGCCTACGGCGCTGGCATTTTGCCACTTCTGGCAGCATCGCGAGTCGGGGCGTTCACAAACAGAGGGCAATGTGGTGCACAAGGCCAGCCCCATTTCGGGAAATCGCGATTAAACGCGCTCTGAGGGCCTCGTTGCCTGCGGACGGCCCTAAGGGTCGTCCTAGCCTCGATCGTCGATCCTGGGGCTTCCTGACGCGACTAGACACCACTTTAAAACCATGTTGTAATGGCCAGATAGTGTTTAACCGCTATAATTCTAATAGCACTAAAATGCCGACCTTCCTGAAGATCTCTCTCGTTCGCGACGCCGCTCATACGCAACCTACTGATTCTTAACAATATTTGTGCTCCGCACGGACACCGTCCCCTGCCCGCGAGTCAATCGAACTCCTTCAGCTCCCTCGGATGGTGTTTCAACTGCCTTCGCCAGAAGAAGTAGAACGGCGCGCCAAGGAAGACGATCCCGATGCCGATCAGCGTCTCCTTCGGACGCGTGACAACCGAGTTGAGCGCCCAGGCTCCCGCCATCAGCACATACAACGCCGGCAGGTAGGGATAGCCAGTGCAGCGATAGGGCCGCGGCGTATCGGGCTGGGTGCGCCGCAACACGAACAGTCCGGCGACGGCCGCCAGGTACGATAGCACCATCATGAACATCACGTAGGTGTAGAGCTGATCGAAGCTGCCGCTGAGGGCGAGCACGATGGCCCATGCACTGAGCGCGACCAGGCTCAACGCCGGGGTGCGATAGCGCGGATGCAGCCGTCCCATGGCGTGGAAGAACGCTCCATCGCGCGCCATGGCAAAAGAGACGCGGGCGCTGCTGAGGATGGCGCACGACATGGCTCCAAAACACGAGAGGGCGATGGTGGCGCTGAGCCAGCGGGCGGCGCTCGACGAGAAGAGCGTGACTGCGGCGGCCTGCGCGATGGTTTCTTCCTTCGCGACTTGGGTGATGGGCAGCGCGTAAAGGTAAACCGCGTTGATCAGCAGATAGATGACGCCGACCAGCAGCAATCCCAGCACCAGCGCGCGCGGCAACACGCGTTGCGGATTCTTGATTTCGCCGGCGACCCAGGTGACGTAGACCCAGCCGTCGAAAGCCCAAAAAACGCCGATGAGCGCGACGCCGAATCCGGAGATAACGTGGCCCAGCGTGACCGGCTGATCGGCGGGAATGCTGACTGCGTAGTTCGACCAATGGCCGTGGCCGATGGCGAGTCCGAGCAGCACAAAGCAGCCGATGGCGGCGAACTTCGCCCAGGTGGCGACGTTGATCAGCGCCGAGCCGCGCTTCACGCCCAGAACATTAATGGTGGTCAGCAGAACGATGGCACAGATGGCGACGATGTCGCCGCGTGTCAGAGTACAACCCAGAATTTTCAGGATGGGAACGTGGGCGGAGGCGAAGGGAAGCACTGCTCCGAAGTAGTCGGCGAAACCGACGGCGAGGGCGGCAATGGTGCCGCTCTGCCCGACGGTGAAGATCATCCAGCCATAAAGAAATGCCGGGAACTCGCCGTAGGCTTCGCGAAGGAAGACGTACTGCCCGCCGGCTTCGGGGAACATCGTAGCCATCTCGGCAAAGGCGATGCAGGCCAGCAGCGAAATCAGTCCGCCGACGAGCCACACGCCGAGAAAAAAGAGCGGCTTGTGTACGGCGGCGGCGACCTGCCCGGCCGTCAGAAAAATTCCTGAGCCGATGATGCCGCCGACCATCAAGAGAACTGAATCCGTAAGCGACAGGCCGCGGACCAGGCCGGACGGTTGGGCCGCAGGCGGTTGTCGCGATGTCGCCGAATGCGCCATGCTCAGCCGATGCCGAGATCCTCGGGCATTTCCAGTGGCGTGCCGCACACGCGACAGATGACCGCCGAACAATCGCCGCAGGTGAGCGGGTCGCCGACTTCGCGAACGCAGTTGGGACAGTAAAGCAGGTTAGGATCGTGGCCGTTCGAGGGCCTTGGCGGAGTTTGAGCCATAAGTTCCGCGACTGTAACATAGACGTTTGAAAACCGCGAGGAGAGCATGACCGACAACAAAGCGATTTCTACCGATGAGCGCATGCGGCGCGAGTTCAACGAATGGGCCGAAGCCGGCAGGGGCGAAGAGATGGAGCAGCATCACATCAGCATCACCCAGCAGACCCTGGCGATGATGGCGCTGAGGCCGGGCGAGCGCGTGCTCGATCTGGGGTGCGGGGCGGGATGGGCGAGCCGGTTGCTGGCGAAGGCTGTCAGCGGCAGCGAAAAGCCCGGGCAGGTGATTGGCCTCGATGTGTCGGACGAGATGATTCGTCGCGCGCGTGCCGGCTCAACAGAGTACGACAACCTTATGTTTGTTGTCGGATCGGCGCAGCAGATTCCCTGGGAAGAAAACTTCTTCGACAAAGTGCTCTCGGTGGAATCGTTTTATTACTACGGCGATCAGGAGGGCGCGCTGGACGAGCTTTTCCGCGTGATGGCGCCGAAAGGCGAGTTCTTCATCCTGATCAACCTTTATAAAGACAATGCGTACTCGCTGCGTTGGGTGGAGGAGCTGAAGGTTCCGCTACAGGTGCGTTCCGAGCAGGAATATATCGATCTGTTGAGAGAGCATGCCTTTGAAGACGTGCGGGCGGTGCGCATTCCGGACCTGACTCCGACGCCGGAGGAGTACAGCGGCAAGTGGTTCAACAACGCCGAGGAGCTGCGCGACTTCAAGCGTATCGGTGCGCTGCTGCTGATCGCGCGCAAGCCGGACTTGGTTTCGCCGCCGAAGGGATATGAAGTGGAGTAGAGGCGCTCAGCTTGGGTAGAGCGGCGCCGCGTTGGCCGAGGACTATAGACTCCCACCCGGGCTTGCGCTCATCGTGATGCGCCTAAGCCCTGGCGTTTCTACTGGGGTGCGTTGGACGCTGGCCTGAAGGCCAGCTCTACCCGAGATCCAAATCATCGGGATCATAAGGAGATCGACGCTGAACCCTGCGCTAGACGCAGTCGAAAGCCGCACGCTCTATTGGCTGGCTACCGCGTGGACGTCAGTTCCGGCTGGCGAACAACGGTGCGGCGAAGTTTGAGCGCGTGGGCCGATAGGAAGTAAACCATGAGCTGCACCACGGCGGCTCCGCAAGTGTCAAGAACAACGTCCTGCCACCGGCCGGTGCGGGAGGGGATGAAAGTCTGGTGAATCTCGTCGTAGGAAGCGGTGACCACGGTGACGAGCATGCCGATGAACACCCACTCCAGTCGCCACAGATCACGCAGATAAATTCCCCAGGGGCGTTGCAACAGCGCGCGCACCCGGTCGCGATTGGTGTTTCGCAGCGCGAGAAAGACGAGCGCGCTCAGGATTCCATAGCCCAGGAAGTGTCCGGTCTTGCGCAGTACCTCGTCGAGTTGCGATACAAATGACGGCGCTACATGCGGGGCCACAATCAATATAACCTTGTAGAGCACGCCCGTCGTGTTGGCGGCTGAAGCCATGTCGGTGGACTCCAGCCGGATGACTCCCAGCCAGACGATGACCATCCACCAGTTGCGGACCAGCGCGCGAAACGAGGGCTTCAACAAAACGGGTACTCCGAAAGACACTTTCGTCGGAATGGGCGATTAGGCAATTTCCACTTCGTTGTAATCATGCTTTGCAGGGTTGTAATCATGCTTTGACGGGGCACGCCTGCACAGTTTGCTGAAAGTCGGATTCGACATGTTTTGAAGGGGCGCACCTTTAGGTGCGCCGTCCTAAGGGTACTAATATACTTGACTGACTAGGACTATTCGTGTACGCTTCTGAGTGTAGCAAGCGAGGCGCACCGATGGACGCACCCAAGACTCTTCAGACCGCAATCCAATACTTCAGCAACTATGATAACTGCCGTGCCTTCATGGCGTCTGTGCGCTGGCTTGACGGCGTTGTGCGCTGTCCGCAGTGCGATTCCGCTAAGGTTACCTATCTGAGCGGTGCGCGCTTGTATAAATGCAATGGAGCGCACTCGAAGCAGAAGTTTTCGCTCAAGGTCGGAACTGTGTTCGAGGATTCGCCCATCCCGCTTGAGAAGTGGCTTCCGGCGCTGTGGCTGCTGGTGAACGATAAGAACGGCATCAGCAGCTATGAGATTCACCGTGCGCTGGGCGTGACCCAGAAGACCGCGTGGTTCATGATGCACCGCATCCGGCTCGCTGTGCAGACTAAATCGTTCGTCAAGATGGGCGGAGACGGCGGAGAAGTCGAAGTGGACGAAACCTTCATCGGCGGC
>PMWW01000171.1 GCA_003165795.1 Acidobacteriaceae bacterium | reverse complement strand
TTATCGGTGATCTTGGCGGGAATATTGCCTTTGCTGATTTTGTCCACGTAGTCGGCCGAGACATTCAGCGGCCCGACTACGGCGTCCAGAGTGGCATTGACTCCGGCGACGATTTTGCCAAAGTCGCCGCCGTGTTTGCTGGCGTCGGCGCGGGTGGACAGCTTGCCCTCGACCGCTGCCTTGACCAGCATGTTGGCGTCGGTGACCATGGCGCCAATAGCGTCGATGCACTGGTTCAGGTTGTTCTTGATGAGGTTGAAATCACCGTTGTAGCTATCGGTGATCTTGGCGGGAATGTTGCCCTTGCTGATTTTGTCCACGTAGTCGGCGGAGACATTCAGCGGCCCAACCACGGCGTCCAGAGTAGCATTGACTCCGGCGACGATCTTGCCAAAGTCGCCGCCGTGCTTGCTGGCGTCGGCGCGGGTTGACAGCTTGCCCTCGACCGCCGCTTTGACCAGCATGTTGGCGTCGGCGACCATGGCGCCGATAGCGTCGATGCACTGGTTCAGGTTGTTCTTGATGAGGTTGAAGTCGCCATTATAATTATCGGTGATCTTGGCGGGAATGTTGCCTTTGCTGATCTTGTCCACGTAGTCGGCCGAGACATTCAGCGGCCCGATCACGGCATCGAGCGTGGCATTCACGCCTTCCACGATCTTGCGGAAGTCGCCAAGGTGTTTGCCGGCGTCGGCGCGGGTGGCCAACTGGCCTTTAGTCGCGGCCTGTACCAGGAGGTCGGTGTCCGTAATCAGCGCTTTCAGCTTCGAGCGGACCTCTTCGATGGTGTCATTGATAAACGCCTTCTTACCGGGAAACTTCTCCAGCGGGGCCTCGAAATTGCCTCTGCCGAATTCGGCGATGCAGGCCATGGCCTTTTTCTTGACCGTAATATGGCCTTGGACCATTTCATTTACGCCTTGGGCCATCGTCCGGTAAGCGTTTTCGAATTTCTCCACTGGAATGACGGCGTCAATGTCGCCCGCGTTGTGTGCGTCTGACATGCGTGCCATCTCTTGGGTCAAGCCGTTGAGGGCATCGATGCACTGGTTTAAGTTGTTCTTAATGGTGTTGAAGTCGCCGTTGTAGTTATCGGTGATTTTGGCGGGAATGTTGCCTTGGCTGATTTTGTCCACGTAGTCGGCCGAGACATTCAGCGGCCCGATCACAGAATCTAAAGTGGTGTTGAATCCGGCGATGACCTTGCGAAACTCGCCGCTATGTTTGCCGGCGTCGGCGCGGGTGGTCAGCTTACCTTCAGCCGCCGCATTCTCCAACATCTCGGCATCGGTAACCAGGGCAGCGACCGACCGCATCATGATGATAAAAGCCGGGACCAACTCGTCCATTTCGGAGCGTTTGCCGACCTTCTCCAGAGTCTCCAACTCTTGCCTGAAATCCCCGATGGCAATCTGTTTCGTAATCCGGACAGCGTTGAGCATGCGCCCCTGGCAATATTGGTCGAGCGGCACACCTCGCCGAAAATCCCCGGGTAGGTCTCCGCCGCGTGTACTGTCATATCGTTGACGGCCATGCGTTCCTGGACCTTGTTGACTTCCACCACTCCGCCCAGGGCGTCCACGCAAGCATTCAGATTGTTCTTGGTGGTGTTGAGATCGCCGGCAAAGTTAGCGGTAATTTTCTCCGGAATCTTGCCTTGGCCGAGTTGGCCGAGGCATTCCGTAGCTACCGCCAGCGGCGAGGTGAGCGCGTCCAACGCCTGATTGACATCCTGCAGCAGTTCGCATTCTTCCGGCTCGAAGCCTTCGGTGCGCGCCCGCTGGTTGATCTGCCCGGAGCGTATGGCGCTCATGACCCGATGAATTTCGCCGGCCAGTTGCGGCTGAGCGAGCAGGGCGATGGACTCATGCCCGTCTTCACCGTTCGCCCGGCCTTTGTGGATTCCGTTCCCTTTAGTCTGCGCGTGTAGCATGTAAGCTCCTTTTGGTTGTCTGGGGGTTGATTTTGCTTTGCTTTCTAGGCCGGACGCGTGCCCACAACCGACATCGCCTTCTCGGTGTCCAACAAAAGCAGAAGTTGTTGCTTGAGTTTGTAAACGCCGCGAATGAACTCTCGCCTTTGGCCGTCCAAGGTGTCCGGAGGATGTTCAAACGACTGCTCGTCCACCTCGACCACGTCGCCGATTTCGTCCACCAGCAGGCTGATCGGACCATCGTCGCGGCGAATCACCACGTTCATGGGAAGCTCCTCGCTTTTGCGGGCGGACAAGCCGAGCTGGTGGCGAAGATCGATGGCGGTAACAATCTGGCCGCGCAGATTGATCAGCCCGGCAATCACCGCCGGCGATAACGGGACGCGGGTCATTTCCTGGTAGCGAATCACTTCCTGGACCTTTTCGACCTCGACCCCGAAGAACAGTCCCTCGAGAAAAAAAGTGCATAATTGCCGTTCCATGTTCATGCCACCGCCCTCTCGCTGCTTAAATGCTGTTGCGCCAGAAGCGCCGGCACATCCAGCAGATCGGTTACGTGCTGCTGAATGACCGCCGTCCCCTGCAGTGCCCCGGCGTCTTGGATGTGCTGCACCGCCACCCGTTGATCGACGATGTCCAAGATTTCGTTGACGATGAGTCCCACGCTGCGGCCGTGGCTGGAATACACGATGACCTGCAGCAGTTCGCTGTCGGCAATGGCGGCGTGTCCGAAGGCCTGGGCCAGCCGCACCAGGGGCATGATCTGCTCGCGGTATTGAATGACTTCACGTCCGGTGGAGCGTTCCACCTGGGAAACCGGAAACTCCTCCAAACGCGATACCAGGGAGAGCGGAATGGCCATTCGTCCCTCGGTGCCGATGCGGAACAGCAGCCAGGATTCCCGCGCATCCGGGTTGTCCGTGGACTTGGCGCCGTGGTCGGCCAGGCTCTTCTCTCGCAGTTCGGAGACCACCTTGGCCATCTGCGCCAGCCCCAGCACGTCCAGGATGAGCGCCACCCGGCCGTCGCCCATGATGGTGGCTCCGGCAAAACAGGGAACGCTCTTCAGTTGCTTGGACAGGGGCTTGACGACAATCTCTTCGGTGTCGTTGATGTCATCGACCACCAGCCCGAATTGCCGGTCGCCGGCCTGCAAAACCACGATGTTCACCGACTGGGCGGCGCCCTGGGCGGGAGAAATCTGCAGCTCGCGGTTGAGATAGACCAGGGGCAGCAGGTTGCCGCGCAGGCGATAGACGGAGGCCCCCTGGATGTCTTCGATGCTGTGTCCGGCTTGTTCGCCCTCGCAGCGGACCAGTTCGACCAGGCTGACCTGGGGAATGGCAAAGCGCTCGCCGCCGCTGCTCACTACCAGCGCAGGAATGATGGCCAGGGTGAGGGGAATCTTGATCTTCAACAGCGTGCCCTTGCCGCTGGTGCTCTGGACGTCAACGGTGCCGCCGATCTTCTCGATGTTGGTCTTCACCACATCCATCCCCACCCCGCGTCCGGAGATGTTGCTGACCTGTTCCACGGTCGACAGCCCGGCGGCGAAAACCAGGTTGAGGACCTCGCGCTCCGACATGCGGGCCCCATGTTCGGCGGTGATCATTCCTTTGGCGATGGCCTTGGCCTTCAGCTTCTCGGTTGCAATACCGTCACCGTCGTCGGAGATCTCGATATTGACCTGGCCGCCCTCGTGGAAGGCGCGCAGCATCAGCCGGCCGTCGGGAGACTTGCCTCGCGCCACCCGCACCTCAGGGGTTTCGATCCCGTGGTCCACGGCATTGCGAATGATGTGGGTGAGGGGGTCCTTAATGGCTTCGATGATCGTCTTGTCCAGCTCGGTTTCGGCCCCCTCCATCTGCACCTCGACCCGTTTGCCGCAACCTACCGACAGATCGCGCACAATGCGGGGAAGCTTGTTCCACACATTGCCAATGGGCTGCATGCGGGTCTTCATCACCCCTTCCTGCAACTCGGTGGTGATCAGGTTCAATCTTTGCGCGGTACTGAGAAAGCTGCTGTCCTCCTGGGTACCGGTGAACTGTAGGACCTGGTTGCGGGCCAGCACCAGTTCGCCCACCAGATTCATCACCTTGTCCAGCAGCCCCACGTCCACCCGAATGGTGTTACTGGAGAGGTCATGGTGTTCGATTTGCGCCTTGAGGGCGTCGGCAACTCCGGCCGGCGCCACCGCGCGATTGTCGACCAGGATCTCGCCCAGCGGTCGCGGGTCGCCGGCCTCCTGCAGTTGCACTGCCGCCTGCACATCGCCGGCTTTACATTGTTCGGAGGTGATCAGGATCTCGCCCAATCGAGGCGCGCCGTCGCTATCCGGCGCCTCAGCCGGGGGAGCACTGACCCCCTCGGCGGTCGCTTTGCCCGCCGTTGGCGGGGCCTCCTTGAGCACATCGGACAGCCGCTGCAGGACCGGGGAACAATCGCTGTCGCCTTCCTGTCCGCTGCTGGCAATCTGCTCCAGGATGTGCCGCAGGGAGTCGGCCATGGCCAGCAGGGCGGTCGCGATCGGAGGCGAAAGCAGCAGCACCCCGTCGCGCATCCGGCTGAGCACGCTCTCGCCCAGGTGAGAAATCGAGACCAGCTTGTCATAGCCCAGTACGCCGCCGGTCCCTTTGATGGTATGGACAGCGCGAAAAATGCTGTCCAGCAGTTCGCGCGAAGTCTTGTCTTTTTCCAGGGCAATCAGGTCGTGGTCAAAACGGTCCAGACCCTCATTGCTCTCCACCAGAAACTCCTTGATCACCTCATCCATTCCATCCATTGCGTTCGTCAACTGGTTTGCCGGCTGGCTCGGATCCATGCAATCTCCTCTACCTGTGGTTTCGAAAGCAGACTGTGCCCGTTAGTTTCATCGGCACGGAACGAGTTTTCTTAAAGCAAATCGAAGGCCAAGCGGGGCGGCGCGGACCGCGCGCCGGAATCGCCTTCTGGTCCGGTCCCGGGCGACGGGAAAGCGGCTTAAGTCGCACATTGCGCTGCATCTATCGCAGCGTGCATTCTGGGCGGCACAATTTTCTGGGGAGACGCGAGCTAAGAAATCGCCAATGTTGGCGGACAGAACCGCGAAAAATCATTAGCCGCGGTTCACCTGGGCGCCATCTGCAGGCCGGAGAACGATCTGGAACCTACTTCTTGACCGTTTCCTTTTCCAGCTTTTCCAGCTCTTCGGTCAGTTGTTCGGCTTGGTCCCGAATGCGGTGGATGCGCTCGGCTAGGGAGGGTAGGTTTTTCTGGCTCGCCGCCACCGCGGGCGGGAGAGCAGAAGGAGCTGTCGCCGGCGCCAGCGCCGGTGCCGCGATTAACTCGGCCAGCGCCTGATCGAAGGTGTCGCGGTAGATCAGCCGGTCGCCCATGGCCAGCACCACCTTCTTGAGCTGTGGCATGCGGGCTTCGGTGGCCTGAATGTAGATGGACTCGAGGTAGAGGAATCCGCCGGTCACGGGTAGAGCGATAATGTTTCCCCGCAGCACGCGCGATCCCTGCTGGTTCCACAGGGTGAGGTCCTTGGAGATGTTCTGGTCCTGGTCGATACGCGATTCAATCTGCATGGGACCGTACATCAACTGCTGCTTCGGCAGTTGATAGAAAATCAATTTTCCTAGTTGGTCACCATCGCATCGCGCCGCCATCCAGCCGATCAAATTGTCTTTTCCTCTGGGCGTAAACGGCAGAATCAGCAGATACTCGGGTTGTTTCTCTCCCGGCAACGTGGCCACCACGTAGGTTGGCGCGATGGGTTCCGGTTGTCCAGACTGGCCATAGAGGTCGCGCGCGATCTCCCAAATATCTTCTTTGTTGTAGAACACCTGAGGATCGCGCATATGAAAGATCCGGTAAGCCTCGGCCTGGGTCCGAAACATAGCTTCTGGATAGCGGGCGTGGCGGCGCAGATCGGCGGGCATTTCTGACGCCGGCTGGAACAACTTGGGAAACAGCTTCTGGTAAGCCTGGATGATGGGATCGCTGGGATCGAATACGTATAAGGACATTTTTCCCGTGTAGGCATCCACCGTGGCCTTCACCGCATTGCGAATATAATTTGCTCCTTCATCAAGCCCGGCCACGGGAAGCGGCGCGGAATAAGGATGATTGAGAGAAGTTGTGTAGCCGTCGACCATCCAAACCAACCTGCCGTCATCGGTAATCACCATGTAGGGATCTGGGTCCCAGTGCAAGAACCCGGCCAGGTGCGTCAATCGGGCTGGCACGTTGCGATAAATCATCATGCGGCTTTGTCCGGTCAGATACCCGGTGAAGACAATGTTGGGCTCGCCTTGGGAAATTGCCGCGGCAAGCTTCAGAAGAAACGAGCCGACCGGGAATCCGCCGGTGCCCTGGTAGGTGGAATACTTGTTCTGATCGCCGGAAGGATAGTCGAATTCTTCGCGGGCGGTGTGAACAAAGACGGGGTCCTGGGTCTTCTCGCCAAAGTAGATTTCGGGCCGGGTGAGCTGAAAGGCAGGTGAATTGATCTCCGGCGGAGCGTTCTTAATCAGCAAGACAGGCAGGCCGTCGGGCGTGATTTTGTTGACCTCGGCTACCACGGCGCCAAAGCCGTGGGTATAAATGAAGCGCGGATTGATCCAGCTTTCGCTGGCTTCGGCCGATAACTGGGTGACATCGATTTCGCGGGGAGACAGCAGTACCTGCTTGATGCGGCCATTGACGAAATAGCGATCGACGTCAGTATCGGGAAAAGTGTAGTAAGGGCGTAGGGCTTGAATCTGCGTGATGGTTGCGTCGTACGCCCGCAGGTCCCAAAGCCGAACATTAGCCAGCAGGGTCGCATCTTGGACGGGATCGACCACGCCTTGACCGGAAGGGGTGAACGGGCGTTCCGTAGCGTTGCGATTGAGTCCGAACGCCGCGGTCGTCGCCTCGATGTGACGCTCGATGTATGGGCGTTCGATGGAAATCTCATTCGGCCGCACGTACACGGCGCGCACCATGGCAGGCACCGCCAATTGCAGGATGAAGCAGGACATCACCAGCACGGCAGCCGGCTTGAATTTCGACATCCAAGCCAGCGGCAGCGCTGCCAAAGTGGAAATAATAAGGAGCCAGCGCAAAGGCAGAGTGACCTTTTCATCCACGAAGTCGGCGCCGGTCATGAAGGCGTGAGACTGGAACAGAAGCTCATAGTTGCCCAGATAGACCCAGGCAGCAAAGCCCAGCAATAAAATCACCGCAATTACGCGGACGAAAGGCGCGCGTGCGGCGCCGGGCAAGCGCAAGTAGCTTCCCAGACTAATGGTGTTGTTTGGTCCAGTCAGCAACTGGCCGTAGCGGACTCGTTCGACCAACTGCCATCCTCGCGCCGTGATCCAGAACAGCACGGCAGAAAGAATCGCCAATACAAAAACAAAACTGAGCAGATCGGAATAGAAGGGGAGATCGAACAGATAAAACGGCAAGGCGTGGGAAAAAACGTGGTCCTGCCAAGCGTCAGCAGGCGCCACCAGACCGCGCGAGCCGAAAAAGCGCATGACCGTCCAGAAGTCAATCGAGGCGGAGGCGAATATGATCGCGACCACCGCCAGACCGATCGGAACCAGCCGGGAGTATACCGGATAATCGCCTTGCCGGACGCCGGCAAAGTGCAAACCGCGGGCATGGGCCAGGTAAAGCGCAATGAAGGCCAGCAGCGCACCCGCCGCGGTGGGAGCAATGCTGTACCACAGCATGCTGACCCAGGTATTAACCTGCGCCACCTCTTTCCACCAGTTGTACTCGATGATGAAATTGGCCGCCGTCGGGACCGCCCAACCGAGAAAGGCCAACGACACTACTACGAAGATGAAAACGCGAATATGGGAAGGTCGCATAAAAGCGATTCTTGAGTGTCCGGCAGTAGCGCCGTTTCCAGGTCAAGAAACAGATCTTGAGCGACACGGCATTGCTGTTAGGCAGGCGTAGAAATCGTATCACAGCGCCTATGCAAAGCGGGGCGCCGCACCGAGCCTGACGCTTAGTCGATAGGGATATATCGCGGTGCGACCACGCCAGAACCGGCCCGATGTATCGTTTTCCCCATCGGATTCATCAGATAAACTTAATCACGTGCTGCCCCGGACCACGGAAATCGCGTTACCGGATGCGGGCCAGGCACTCGACTTGATGAATCAGGGCAAGCTGCGCGACCGCGCGGTCATCGTGTTTGGCTGGTTCTCGCGTTTTGGAGGTGGCCAGTTCGGAACTGGGCCAAACCAGCGGCGTGCGGGCGAACCTTGCCGGCGGTTTGATCACGATATAATGAGGGGCTTGCTGCAGCCTTGAGTTCCAGCCAGAAATCCCACGGAAGGACGACATGCCGACTGACGTAATCATGCCCCAGATGGGGGAATCGATTTTTGAAGGGACCATTACCAAATGGCTGAAGCAGCCGGGCGAAAAAGTTCAGCGCGATGAGCCGCTGTTTGAAATCTCGACCGACAAGGTTGACGCCGAGATTCCCGCACCCGCTTCCGGCACCCTGCAAGACATCAAAGTGCAGGCGGGAGCCACCGTCCAGGTGAACACCGTGGTGGGGACGATTGCCGGCGAAGGCGAAGCGGCGGGCGCTGCGCCGTCCGCTCCACCTCCAGCCCAACCCGCGACTGCAGGAGATGCCGGCAAAGCCGCGACCACCGAAACGGCGAAACCTGCCAGCGCCGAAGCGCCGAAAGCCAAGCTGGCAGACAAGGTCCCGGCAGATCTTTCGTCCGACGAAAAGGAAGGCCTGGAGAGAGCGCAGCAGGGCACAGTTCTGGAATATCCCGAGGCTGAGCAGGAACGCGTTCGCTCCAGCCCGTTGGTGCGCCGCATCGCCAAAGATAATAACGTCGATCTGTCCAAAGTTCCGGGCACCGGTCTGGGCGGTCGCATCACCAAAGAAGACATTGAGGCGTTCGTCGCCAAGCACGGAGCGGGAGCGCCAGTGCCGGCTGCTCCCGGGCCAGTGCCGGCTGCTCCCGCACCGGCGCCTGCCCCAGTTCAAACGCCTTCGGCTCCGGCCGCGCCTGCCGTCATCGCGCCGCTGCAGCCGGTGGCGGGAGTGACCCCCGGCGAAGTCGTGCCCATGTCGATCATGCGCAAGAAGATCGCCGAGCACATGGTGATGTCGAAGCGTACCAGCGCACACGTCCACGGCATCTTCGAAGTCGATATGACGCGTATCGTCAAGCTGCGCGAGCGCATGAAGGCCAAGTTCGAGCAGGCCACCGGCAACAAGCTCACCTATACGCCGTTCTTCGCGCGCGCCGTGGTGCACGGTATTCGCAAGTGGCCCATCATCAACTCGTCGGTGGAAGGCGATAACATTCACTACCACCCGGCGATCAACCTCGGCATTGCCGTGGCCCTGGACTGGGGACTGATCGTGCCGGTGGTGAAGAATGCCGAAGAGCGCAGCTTTGTCGGCTTGCAGCGCGCCATCAGCGATCTGGGCGAGCGCGCCCGCACCAAGAAGCTGAAGCCGGATGAGGTACAGGGCGGGACCTTCACCATCACCAATCCCGGCATCTTCGGCGCCGAATTCGGACTGCCCATCATCAACCAGCCGCAGCTCGCCATCATGGGCGTGGGCGGCATCACCAAGAGGCCCGTGGTCGTGACCGACGAGGATGGCAACGACTCGATCGCCATTCGCTCCATGATGCACCTCAGCATTGGTTACGATCATCGCGTCATCGATGGCGCCGTGGCCGATCAGTTCATGGCCGAAGTGAAGAAGTTTCTGCAGAACTGGAACGAAGAGCTGCTGTAGTCAGCTGTCAGCTTTCGACCGTCAATGGCCGGGAAGGGAAGCACAGTGCGCGGCCGGGTTTCTTCAGGGGGAGCAGATTTGGCAGGGCCGAGTTTATGGCCGGGGCTGGCGCCGGAACGTAGGCACGCTATGAGTTTTTTTGGGCAGGACCGGCGGGATGGCGCCGGGCCGGAGCACGATGGGCCGGTCCTGGTGATGCCACCACCTCCCCGAAAACCGACCAGGTGGCAACTCTGGAGGGGCCGGATCTTCCTGGTCATATTCGTGCTCTTTTGTCTGGAGGTTGGCATCATCCTGGCGGTCCTTCCCTGGACTCGGATTTGGACAGGAAACTCGCTGCTGGCAGGGTTTCCCCAGATACGAGAGTTCCTGGCGCGTGACTTTGTTCGCGGCCTAATCAGCGGCCTGGGTTTGGTCGATATTTGGATGGGAGTCGCTGAAGCGGTCCGCTATCGCGAGTCGGTGGATTGATCAAGCAAGCTCCGGGAAGCTGGTTGTCCTCCCATAAATCATTGTTCCTTGCCGCAACTCATAAGGCCCCCATGACAGATAAGAAGAGCGAGCAATCGCGTCACCACCGGGCGCCACTTGCCTACGAGAACAAGGAGTTCCTCAGCGGGGCCGATGGCCGCATCCTGCGCATCCTGGCCGAATACCAGGAACCGCTGGCGCGCATCCGGCGGGAACGCATCCAAGACACCATCGTCTTCTTCGGCTCGGCCCGTTTCCATAGCCGCTCGCAGGCGGAAGAAGGTTTGCATTTGCTGGACAAGCCCGGCTCGGCGGCGCCGGCGCCCCCGGAGGAGCAAGCGCGCATCCGGCGCGCTAAGGCCGACGTCGAGATGGCACGCTATTACGAAGATGCGCGCCGGTTGGCGTTTCTCATTACCCAGTGGACCAAGTCCATCAACCAGCCGCGCCATCGCTTTGTCATCTGCACCGGCGGCGGCCCCGGCATCATGGAGGCGGCCAACCTGGGCGCGTCCGAGGCCGGGGGTAAGACCATCGGCATGAACATCAATCTGCCCTTCGAGCAGATGCCCAACCCCTACATCACGCCCGGGCTGAACTTTGAGTTTCACTACTTCTTCATGCGTAAGCTCTGGTTCGCCTACCTGGCCAAGGCGCTGATCGTCTTTCCCGGCGGCTTCGGCACCTTCGACGAACTCTTCGAATTGCTGACTCTGGCGCAGACGGAAAAGCTGGCCAAACGCATTTGCGTGGTGATTTATGGCAAGGATTACTGGGACCGGGTCATCAACTTCCAGGCCCTGGTGGATGCCGGTACAATCGCGCCCAAGGACTTGGAACTGTTCCATTGGGCCAACACTCCCGAGGAAGCCTTCGAGTGCGTTCGCTCAGACCTGACGGCACATCATCTGGAGCCGGTGGTCGCCCGCGGCAAGGAGCCGGACATCACCAAGACCAGGCCGTAAGCAGGTAGCGTATCCCGTACGCACGGACGCAACCGTCCGGTCTCGCTAAGCCGAAGTAGACCGCAGTGAAACCAACCCAGGAGCACAATCCATGTTGAATTATCCGCGCATCTTCTTCTTGTTCTCCTTTCTCATTTTGTGGGTCGCGGCCCAGATAGGTGCCTATTTGCGCCGGCGGCGTCCCCTAGGAGACGAGCAGCGGGAGGATTTCGGGGTGGTGCAGACGGCAACTCTGACCCTGCTCGGCCTCATCATCGGATTTACCTTCTCCATGGCCGTCGTCCGTTACGACCTGCGCAAAACTTACGAGGAAGCGGAGGCCAATGCAATCGGCACCGAGTATGTCCGGGCGGGGCTGCTGCCCGCCGCCGATGCCGCCCAGGTGCAGGTCCAGCTTCGAAACTATACCGATCTGCGAATCCGGTTCTACCAAACCCGCAATCAGGACGAACTTCGCCAAATCGATGCCGACACAGCTCAGCTGCAAGCCAAGATGTGGTCAACCGTGCAGGCTCCGGCCCAGGCGCAACCGACGCCCGTGATTGCGCTTGCGGTTTCGGGTATGAACGACGTGTTGAACTCGCAGGGATACACTCAAGCGGCGTGGTGGAACCGCATTCCAGCCTCGGCTTGGAGCTTAATGATTGCCATCGCCGTCTGCTGCAATGTGCTGGCCGGCTATGGAGCCCGCAGCCCTAAAACCAAAACCGGTTTCCTTTTTGTTCTGCCCCTGGTCGTCTCCATCGCATTTCTTCTGATAGCCGACATTGACAGTCCGCGTGGCGGATTTATCCACGTAGTTCCGCAGAATCTCGCCAGCCTGTCCCAGTCGTTAGCTAAGTAGTGCTTGCTGGCCGCCAGGAACATGCCGAAGGCCCTTACCCGCCAGTACAGGCACCTGGTTTCATGCCGTCTTCTTCGTCTTCGCCGCGGCTTCGATGGCCTTGATTTCGGCGCGATCTTTCTTTACTTCCAGCTTCACGTGACCCAGCAGCCCGATGTAAAAGCTTGCCACATAGACCAGCGCGAATAGCGACACCAGGTATCCTCGCCAGTCACTATAAAGCAGCCGGTAACGAGTGATGATGAGCAAGACCGCCGTGACCCAATGACTGAAGCAGTATTCGCAGGTGAAGAGATAATAAAATTTGCGGCAGATGAGCGAGCTCGAGTCTTTGCTCTTGCGCGCGCAAAATTCACGCGGCTCGCGCAGAATTTCTTCGTGGGTGACCGTCCAGCTAATGCTGGCGATGGGCAGGGCCAGCAGAAACAGCCACATCACCTGGTGGGAAAGCGGCATGATGATTGGAAGCCAACGCGCTTGTTAAGTTTGCCCGGCAAGGCCCGCTTTTGTGCCAATTCGGCGCAAAGTAAGGTCACCCCACTTTCGTCACTCGCACGCATTTGAGTAACAGCGTAAACTGTTTGCCGAATGTCACGTGGACTTGAGGTGGCCGGTCGCAGCGATGTAGGGCGTGTCCGGCCGTCAAACGAAGACCATTTCGGCTACGACGAAGGGCGCGGTATTTTCGTTGTATGCGATGGAATGGGTGGTCACGCTGCGGGCGAAGTTGCCAGCCAAATCGCGGTCGAAACCGTGCTCGCTTATTTTCGTGACCGCAAGCCGGCGGTAGAGGAAGACGCCTATCTCGACGATGCCCCGCTGGGGGCGCGTTTGCTGGCTGATGCGGTCAAGAAAGCCAATGACGCCATCCTTGGCTATGCCGAGCAGCACAAGAACACTTCCGGGATGGGCACCACCTTGGTCGCCGCCCGTTTCGCCGACGGCATGTTCAGCATTGCCAATGTCGGCGACAGCCGCATCTATCTATTCCGTGAAGCTCAACTGCTGCAGCTGACCGAAGACCATTCGCTGGTGATGGAACAGGTGCGCCGCGGCATGATTACTCTGGAACAGGCCAAGCGCTCCTCGGCGCAGAACATCATTACCCGCGCGCTCGGCACCGACGAAAGCACCCTGCCCGATCTGGGCGAGTTTCCGGCGCAGGATGGCGACATTTTGCTGCTGACGACCGATGGCGTGCTTCGCCATGTAGACGACGCAGAAATTCGCAGCATCCTGTTGCAGCTACCCTCATTGCAAGCCGCGTGCGACACCCTGGTCGACGCCGCCAATGAAGGTGGCGGAGAAGATAATTCCACCTGCATGTTGGTCCGCGTGCGCAATGGTGCGCCGAAGACCGAGCCGGAGGGCGCCAAAGCGGGGGACCCGGAGAGCGACCCCATACCCCACACCTGAAGAGGATGCGACACGTCAATGCCGCCGGCTCTGTTACACTCGAATGTTTTGGATCCCCACATCGAGTCTGCGCAGAGCCCAACCACCGTAACTGACGATGCTTCCCCCTCGGCAAATCTTAAGTCTGCGAAAGCCGCTCCCCGCACCAGCTTTCTCGTCTATCTCATCGCGATTGCGTTCAGCCTGTTTTCCGGCTGGGTGAACCAAGTCGTAGACGACGCTTTGCTGACCGCGCTGTGCGTGCTGGCGTTCAGCATGTTGATGGGCACTTGGAAAAAGGACCGTCCCTGGCGATGGGTCGTGCTGGTGTGGATCGGTGTTCCCATCTTGCTGGGCTACTATCAATTCGTGGTGGGCTGGCGGCATGATCGCGGCCAGGTTTACGGGGCCTTTCTGCAGATCCTGGCCGGCAGCGCCGGCGGCTTCGGCGGCCACTTCATGCGCGAGATGATCGACCACGTGTTCCTCAAGCAGGATGACTAGTCTAAAGCCCGACGGAAAAGGATGTCTTTCGGCACGGCTGAAAGCCGTGCCCTGATACAGAACGATTTATGGGATAGGTTCTAGTAGCTTCTTTCTAGCTCTGCCCCGAAATCTTCAGCTTCAGCTCTTCTGGAATGCGATCGCGAATTTCATCGGGCAGCTTTTCCAGGCCGACGCGGGCGCCGAACATAGCGACATCCTTGACCACCAGCGGAGCCGGCGTGGCCACGGCAACCAGCAGCCACAGCAGCATGGAGAGTAGAAATCCGCCCAGAGCGCCGATCTCCAGCCAAAACGCGTGGCTGGGATGAAAGTGACGGATGACTCCGTAGGCGAGTAGGAAGACCAGCATCGAAGCGGACGCCAGGGCCATCAGTCCGATATCGATACCGCGGTGCAGGCGTTGCCGCGAGTGACAGAAGGCGCACTGGGCAAGATGCGCTTCGTAATCGCCACGCATTTCAGGAGCAAGTCCGGAGATGTCGTAGCGCCATCCGGCCAGGATCTTGCCCACGACAGGATCAGTGCATTTTGCCATCGAGGAAAGCCGAACGTCGCGCGGGCCCGGGAGACGCGCCCGCCAGACGCTTACTACAGTCGCACCGCCGCTAGCGGTTCGTGCTGTGCCGCAAGCATCACGCGATTACCTAACAAACTGCGCTGCTCGCCCAGGGCACGTTCCGCCGTCGTACGCGCAATTTCGGGATGATTATTCTGCTCCGAAAGGTGCGCTAGAATGAGGAACTCCGCTCCTCCATCATAGTCGCTGGTCAGAAAATCCGCGAGTGCGTCATTAGACAGATGGCCAACCCGGCTCATCACCCGCTGCTTCACACTCCAGGGATAAGGACCGCCGCGCAGCAACTCCAGGTCGTGGTTGGATTCGATCATTAGCACGTGACATCCGCGCAGGTGGTCGCGAACGCTGGCCGGCATGTAGCCCAGGTCGGTGCAGATGCCAACCTTGATGCCGTCGCTGCGGAAGGTGAAGCCGACAGGATCGATGGCATCGTGCGGAATAGTAAACGGCGTGACCGTGATGTCGCCGATCTGAAATGCAGTGCCCGAACAGAACGTCTCGCGGCGCTCCAGCGTGACCCGATTTCCGCCGTTGTCGCGCACGCACTTCTGATACGCCTGGTAGGTAGCGCCGGTGATGTAAACCGGTATCTTCAGGCGCCGGGCGAGCACGCGAAGTCCGCCCACGTGATCGGCGTGTTCGTGGGTGATGAGAACCGCGTCGATGGCGCGGGGATCTTGTCCGCAAAGTAACAAGCGGCGCAGCAGTTCGCGGCAAGAGAGGCCGGCGTCGATCAGCAATCTGGTGCCGGAACTGGAGACGAGCGAGCAATTCCCTTTGCTGCCGCTCGCCAATACCGTGACCGACACCGCCATATTGGCGAGCATAATCGCAAGCGGGAGTTCGTGGTAGTAACAAGTTCGTTAACCGCTGAGGAACTTGTAGCCCAGGTACGCACCCGCGTGTCAAAGCAGCGACTTTGGGCCGCGATTTGCACAACAAACGTGCAAGTTGCACACGAAATACACAGCAATTCGCGTTTTCTGCTTGTTTGTTGCGGGAGTTTCAGGCATTCTTTTTCGCAATCGAGGCACAGGTAGTCGCGTGCCGCTTCCCAGTTGAGACGGCCATTCGGCGATGAGAGGTGGTTCGGGTCGCAAGTATTGCGGCTCGGGTCTTTTCCGAGCGCCCACTTCGAAGGTTCTCGGGAACTTGCCGCATACGGTCGTTGCAACTGTTGAGGCAGATTGGGCCTGGCGTGGCTTTGTGCGGACTACCTCTCGAGCCGAAAACTCGAGCGCGTTCCTCCGAGTCCGTACTTCTAAAGTGCGCGACTGCGCAACACGCTGGTGCTCGTTGCCGTTTGCTCTGGGCTGAGCGACGGAAGCCACGCTTGCGTCGACAACGACGTTCAACTGTGCCTCTGCCGCGACCCGAGGTGGCTGGCCTCGGGTCGCACCTTTCCAGGCAGTTGTCAGAGGTCGGTTGCCAGTTGCCAGTTGTCAGTTGTTAGCATTCGGCTTTCAGCAATCGGCATTCAGTCCCCTCAGAAATGTCATCCCGACCAAGGACTTCACTTCGCTCCCTCAAGACTGTCATCCCGACCGGAGCGGAGGGACCTGCGGTTCGCCCACGTCGCGACTACGTTTCATTCTGCGAAACAATTTCCTTGGTGTCATCCTGAACGAGCGCAGTGAGTCGAAGAGACTGCCTCGGGCGAAGCCGAGGTCACTCTTCGCGAAATCCACCTTCGTCTTGCACAGCTACCCACAGCTTTTTCGTGAAATCCACCGTTGTCTCAACCTCGAACCTCCTTCTGCATTGCCACCCTGCGGCCTCGATGTCTAAATTGAAAGAACACGATGGCAACCACCGACTACAGTCTGGAACGCGGACTTCCCGTCAGCATGGAAGCCGAGCGCTCGATCCTGGGCGCAATCCTGCTCGACAACTCGCTCTACGACCAGGCCGCCGAGCATCTCACTCCCGATGATTTCTCGCTCGACGCGCATCGCCGGGTTTATTCGCGCATGCGCGATCTGCAGGAAACCGGACGGCCGGTCGACATGATCACGCTGGTCGAGGAACTCGACCGCCGCAAAGAGGTAGAAGCGATTGGCGGTGTGGCGTATCTCTCGTCGCTCATCGACGGAGTTCCCGAGCGGCCCAGCATCGAGCACTACGTTCGCATCGTGCGCAACAAGGCCCTACTGCGCGGACTGATCAACGTCGCCCAGAATGCCATTGCCGAAGCCATCGAACACGCCGACGAAGCCGAAGAGGTGCTGGGCCGCGCCGAGCAGGCCATCTTCCAGCTCTCCGAAAACCGCATTGGGCAGGGATTCCTAAATATCCCTGACATCATCAAGAGCTCCTTCGGCTCGCTGGAGGAGTTGTATGCGCGCGGCCAGGAGATCACCGGCCTGGCGACCCACTACACCCTGCTCGACAAGCTGACCAGCGGATTGCAACCTTCGGACCTGGTCATCATCGCTGCGCGGCCTTCGATGGGCAAGACCGCCTTCGCCATGAACATCGCCGAGAACGCCGCCGTGCTCGACGGCAAAGTTGTCGGCGTCTTCTCGCTGGAAATGTCGCGCGAGGCGCTTCTGATGCGCATGTTGGCCTCACATGCTCAAGTCGACTCGAAGGACTTGCGCCAGGGCTTTCTCACCAAAGACGACATGCGCAAGCTGACGCGCGCCGTTGAACAGCTGACGCAGTCGAAGCTGTACATCGACGACACGCCGGGAATCTCCGTCAGCGAGATGCGGGCCAAGGCGCGCCGCTTGCGCCAGACCGAAGGGCTCGATCTGCTCATCGTCGATTACCTGCAGCTCATGTCGGCGGTGCCCATAGGCGGCAAGCGTTTCGAGAATCGCACTCAGGAAGTGTCGGCGATCTCTCGCGGTCTGAAAGCGCTGGCGAAAGAGTTGAAGGTTCCCGTGGTCGCGCTCTCGCAGTTAAGCCGCGCTCCCGAAAGCCGGGGCGGCGATCACCGCCCGCAACTTTCCGATCTGCGCGAGTCGGGCTCCATCGAGCAGGANNCTCGACGGCATGGCCGAACTCATCGTCGCCAAACAACGCAACGGCCCCACCGACACCATCAAGATGGCCTTCATCAAACGGTATACGCGGTTTGAGAATTTGGCGGCAGAGAGCGAGTACGGCGGCTAAGAATGGGCATGACTACCTACGTTTTGGGAGCAGGAGCATCTCGCGATGCCGGATACCCTCTGGCAACAACAATGGCATCGGAGTTGTTGCATTGGATGAAAAGCGCGACGCACGAGCCGGGCTCTTATGCAGCTCAGTACCCTGCGACAGCTCACTACCTGGAAGAATGCTTTCCTGCCTCTGAGAACATCGAAGACCTGGTGACGGCGATACACAAGCTGATTGACGATTACGAAAATGGAACGCAGGAGCAGCGCAAAAAGCGCGCTGTGCTAGCGAACCAATACGGTGTATTCAAGAACGCCGTTCGGGCTTGGTTTGCGGAGATACAGCAAGGCACAGCATTGCAATCTTCAGCTTATAGAGACTTCGCACGAAACATTGTTGTCCCAGGCGATTGCATTATCACCTTCAACTACGATGTTTCTCTGGACCGGGAGCTACATCTTGCCGGAAAGTTCGAGGTAGGTGACGGCTACGGCTTCCAAATTGAAGGCCTGCCGGGAAGATCGCCAACAAAGATACTGAAATTGCACGGAAGTACGAGCTGGCTTGCACTGCTCTTCGGTGGCATTACGTCTGGGGTATCTCAGTTTTCCCCGGGTCACACGTTGGGAGACCGTCCAGTAATTCCCAAGAATGAGCTTTCATTCCTGGGATACGCGGACGCAATTGATCCGAGATTTGCAAGGGGCGGCGCAGCATTGCCGGTGATGATTTTCCCGGCTAAGTCTAAGGATTTTTATTTTGCGCCTAACACCGGGGATGAGTACCGTCCGTTTTGGAACGAACTTTGGCGGCAGGCTGAGGCTACGTTGCGATCAGCTTCGCGTGTAGTGATCTGTGGTTATAGTCTGAATTCAGTTGATGAGCGCGCGTGCAAACTACTGCTAAAGGCCCCGCCGAAAGACACCGAGATTGTGGTAGCAAGTGGAGAAGGAGATGGTGCCGGTTCTACAACCTGGGTCGTCAGGGAGTTTAAGCAAGAGAATTACGCTAAGGCTAGGCCAGCGGGTGAACTCCTGTTTCAAAACTGGGTCACGAGCGTCGTGAACGGTCCCGCACCTGCTTGATACGGGGCGTATATGTCTTGGTTGACAGGTTTGGAAAACGTCCTCGGATCGGCTGGCGGAACTGCCTCAGTTCTTTGGTTGGCGAATTACCTTCGCGAGAGGTCGTTTCAAAAGGACATACAACGACACAACAAGGAGCAAGCAGAAAAACAGAATGTGTTTTTCATGGGTGCCACCTCCCATATGGCTACCGTTGTATTCGACAAGTATGTTGAGTTTTGCGAAGAATACGTTGCAGCGATGTCCGAGGCGCTGCCCACGCTGCTGGGAGAAGAATCGGCGCGAACACCGTTAGATGGGAAGGCTCTAGCTAGAGTGCGACAGAAAGTGCGACAGAAGTGGGCCTTATGGCTAAGCGACGAAATCGAAAATACTCTGGACAAGTTTGAGCGCCGCATTCCAAGGATCCATGCTGAAGCTCCGGTTATGGAGCCCTCCGGAGTTATCGCATCATCTACTGAGACCAGCGTTAAGTCCGTAATTGGAGAATTACGAAAAGTTCTCGCGACGGAAGAGCTCAATGCTCTCAGAGGCGAGTTGGTTGCGCGTTACACAGGTAGACAGAGCACACTCAGGCATTAGCGGTTGCGCGCGTAGCGTTCCTTGAGGCGCGCTCGCACCTTGGCGCTGACATTTTCAGAGAGGTGTGGATCGCCGTCCGAGATCGAACCCACACACTTCGCCACTGCGGCACGTATACGCTTTTGCTCAGCCTCATCGTTGGCGAGCCTTAAGCGGTGTTCTCTTAGTTCTTGTCGCAGCATGCGGCTGAGCAATTCGACGAGTGTAATTCCTTCCCGGCGCGCCTCGGCTTGCAAAGCTCTCTTCAGCTTCGGATCGATGCGCCAGCTGCAACCCGCTGTCTTCTGCATGTAGTAGATCGTAGTGCTGAAACCGTATTTCATCAATGGGTGGAGCACCGCTTCAGCGGTGCGTTCAAGACTTGGCAATGAACCGGCTTTAGCCGCTGAGGTGACAGCAAAATTACCTCAGGCGCTAAAGCGCTTTTCAAAATAGCCGGGGTTACCGCACGCCTGAAGGCGTGCTCCACCCACTGCCGACACATCAAGACGGGAGATAAGCGGATTTAGGTCCTCCCGCTCACCCGCCAATACTCCCCACTTAACTCTCCGCTAGCCGCACTCATTGGCTTCCCCTGCATTCCCATCGCCCCGCTGCTATACCATCGACGTAGATGAAGGAACACTATCGCCGCTGGATTCATGACTGGGAAGCGCGCATGACCTCGCGCGACAACAATCGCGTGGTGCGCCCCTTCGAGTGGGGCCTGGACTGGACGACGCGCTGGCCGGGAATTGAACGCTTCGCGGCCCCTCAGGATCAGAACGACAAAGACGCGATGCTGCAGTACATGTCGGCCGTCAACGATCACCTCGCCGACAACAGCGACGAGTTCTTTCGTTACACGACGCCCCACGATTTCCGCGTCGAGCATCGCAAGGTCGAGCTGTTTCACACCGGCAGCGAACCTCCCAAGAAGCAGCTCAAAGATCAGTGGGGCAAGTTTCTGCGTTTCACCTCGCCGGTCGAATCGCCGTATCCGGAAAACAATTGCGTCAACGCGCGTTGGTTTCCGACGAAAGGCCATCGCGCGGTGGTCTTGTTGCCGCAGTGGAACGCCGACGGCGTCAGTCAAAACGCGCTGTGCCGCATCTTCAATATGCTAGGCATCGCGGCCCTACGATTGAGCATGCCTTATCACGACATCCGCCGGCCGGCGGGTATCACCCGCGCCGACTATGCCGTGTCCGCCAATGTGGGACGTACGGTCGACGCCACCCGCCAGGGCATCGCCGACATCCGCTCTTGCTTCGACTGGCTGGAACAGCGCGGCTACTCGCGGCTGGGCATTGTTGGGACCAGCCTGGGCTCGTGCTATGCATTTCTGGCCAGCGCGCACGATCCGCGCATCCGGGTCAACGTGTTCAACCACGCGTCCACCTCGTTCGGCGATGTCACCTGGACCGGGCAATCCACGCAGCACATCCGCCAAGGTATCGAACCCGTGCTGACCCAGGAAGAACTGCGGCGCGTGTGGCTGTGCATCAGCCCGATTGTTTACTTCGATAAGTTCAAGCGCTGGCCGAAGAAATCGCTGATGATCTACGGCCGCTACGACCTTACGTTCTTGCCGGAGTTCTCGGTGCAAACGGCGGGTGAGTTCGTACGCCGCGGCCTCGACACCACCATCAAGGCGCTGCCCTGCGGACATTATTCTCTTGGCGAGACGCCTTACAAATACATGGATGCCTGGCACATCTCGCGCTTTCTGGCCAAGGCCTTCGCGGTGTGAAAATGAGTTCCTCGTGGGCTAAAGCCCACTCGGAATAAAAGGAATGGAGAGCTTATACGGCGTACCTAAAGGTGCGCCCCTTCAAGAACAGATTCCAATCAGCTTTCTTAGCAACCTACCCAGCCTGTCGTCTGAAATGCAACTATTGGTGTGGTAGTAATGGTTCGGGCAATTCTACGGCGGTCACCTTGCCGTCGGGCCCGCGCTCCAGCACCGGCGCATACAGTCCCAGTAATTTGCGCCGCCACCACAGGCCCGTGTCTCGTTTCTCCGCCATGGTGGTGAACCAGTACTGCCACAACAGCGCGCGCGCCTGCTTGGGGGGCGCTTGCGGGAACGGATTTCCAGCAAAGAGTGAGAGCACATCCGGAGACGCCGCCAGCAGGCGCTCCTCGGTACTGGGCACGATGATGTTCTCCCGCCACGAGCCCAGCGAAGCAAACCACAAGTTCCAATCGAAACGCGGCTGATAGGGCGCATAGATGCGCGGCGGCTTGCTGGGATCTTGCGGCTTGTATAGAAATGGATAGCTTGTCCAGTTCTGCCCATCATTCGAACCCTGGAACTCGATCTCGTAGCGGCCGCGCGTCATCACGGCGAAGAGCCCGTAGCGATTGGCGATGCGGAATGGCTCAAGCGCTGCCACTGGCGATGTCGGTAGCGGCAAGCGCGGCAAGAACATCCAGATCAGCTGGGCAGTCGTTGTATAGAAGATCCAGATCAGCACCACGCTGGTGAGCGCGAGCTTGATTGCAGCGAAAGGGTGGGGGGCTCGGGCGCGTACGAATTCTGCCTCAGGCTCTTCGGACTCTTCATTGGCCACTTGAGGAACAATCGCATTGGGAAAGAGACTCGGCTTCAGGCTATCCGGTAGAAAGCGCGCGATGAAGCGGTCGTCCAGCAGCAAGAATCCCAGCACCAGGACCAGATAATTCAAGAAGGTATAGTTCGCCGTCAGAATGACCGGGATCTGCCACAGGGTCACGATGAAGAAGCAGGCGATGCGCCAGCGCCTGGGCAGAAACAGCATGAACACCACGACGAGTTCGAGCCCCAGTGTCGCCGCCGTCGAGAAGGCGTGAAACCAGTGTGGCAGATGTTGCACGTACCAGCCAATCCAGGTGGGCAGCGGGCCGTTCTGGTAGTAGTCGTCCATGGCGGTGAAGTGGCGCCACTCCGGATCTCCACTGGCCAGCTTCACGATGCCCGATTCGAAGTAGATGCGAAACCATTCCCACTGCAGCAGGAACAGGCTGGCGCGGGAAGGCGGACTTGACCGCCCCAAGCCCGGCCAGAATCCCGCCGGAGCGAAGAAGAGCGAGATAAATCCCGCCTCCAGCAACATGCCGTCGGACTGATAGCCGGAGAAATCCTGGGCCGCGGCGACGAACGAAAGAAAGCATGCGAAGCAGATCATCAGCATGCCCCGCGGCCACAAGTCCAGGACCAGCAGCAGCGAAGCGAGAATGCCGATCCAGCAAATCGCCGTCAGCATGTGGCCGCTGCCGGAGGACCACAGCAGGGTGGGGGCAAACCAGAAGCGCGCCGGGCCGAATTGACGTGCCACCGCTTCCAGATATTCGCCGGCGGGAAGAATTCCGTCAGGGCCGATGAGTCCGCGAATCTGGAAGATCAGCGAGAAAAATGCGGAAAAATAAATGATCCCGAGGGCGCGCAGAAAGATCCAGCGGGGAATCAGCCGGTCCGAGGCGCCATATTCCGGACCGAACCAGCGGCGGATAACCGAAGCAGGAGCCCAGCTCATGGGTGCCGATTATATAGTTCTGGGGTCACTGAATGCGGGCGAGTTCGACCACGTAGAGTTGATTGCCGGGAAATTCCTTGGCCAGTCCGGCCAACAACAGGCGTGCGGTCTGGGGATCTTTGTCACGCAGCGCGGCGACCGCCAGCAGCAGACGCGCGAAGGGCGCCAGGTAATGTCCCTTATCGGCGGTGAGGCGAAGCCGCTGCAGGCCTTCGGCTTTGTCGGTCTCGGCCCCGGTCATCCGCAGCATCCAGCGCACCGGCGCCGAATTTATTCCCAGCAGATAGTTCTCCACTCCCACGGCGAGATACGCGTCATAGCAGGTGGGATCAACCAGCAGCAGCTTCTGAGCGATGGTTCGCGAGGTCTTCATGTAACCGAGACTGGCGAAATTGCGCTTCTCAATCAGCGCGGTGTAGTCGCCGCGCAGCCCGTTGGCCAGGACTTGCGCAAATAGAGCGTTCTTGTCGTCCGGCTTCGCGGCCAAGACCTTGTTGGCGGCCGCGTCGCTCTTGGCGAGTTCGCTCTCGAATTCCGTTTTCACCGCCGGATCGGGAGCCACTTTGCCGCGATGCTCAAACTTCTGATCGTTAGTGAACAAGTCCGATTGCAGAATGTGCAAGCGGTCGAACTCAGAAAACAGGTAGGCGGCAGCGTTCGACACATATCCGATGGGTTCTTCGGGGTGTGCCTGCTGATAGGCCTGGAAGGTCGTATGCGCATTGCCGAAATCGAGGTTGTACATCTGCTGAAATCCGCGCTCGATATTCGGCTGAGCAGTAGTCTCTTTCGCGGACGAAGCGTAACCTGCACATCCGAGCGCCAGCATTGTGCCAGCGACGAGCGCTGTCTTGCCGACCTGTTGCAATAATTTCAACGGTCACACCCTCTCCGCAAAAACTTCCCCCAGCGGCAACTGCGACGCCATCTTCGCGCCTCCGCCATCGCCATCGCCGATCTCGACCTGCCCTGCGCGGGGTTGAATCGGCTGGACTCTTCCATTCCTGCGGCTCCAACAGATGCCCGTCTCAGCCTGTGTCCCATAGAGTGCTGTCCCTTTACAAAGCGCTCCAAGACCGGCTGCACAGGTTAACAGTAAAGCCGGGACCGTCGTGGGCGACAACGTGTTCGGCGTCAGCCCCAGATGTCCGTACTATGATATTGATCGTGCAGCCCGGCGGAAGATGCGCAATTTCATTATCCAACAGGTTGTTGCGCGGTTTGGGGGCTGAAAGTCCCACCCTTATTTGGACGCGCTAGACGCCGGCTTGCAGGCCGGCTCTACCCGAATTCCAACATGGTCAGCGTTTCCCTAAATTGCTATTGACACGCCATTGACGAGCCGCCGGGAGGCGCGGTGTAGGTGCATTGCTTTCCGGAAATCGTTTGGTCCACCTCATACCAAGGCAACGCCCAGTCGGCGGGATAGTTCGGATCGTCGGTAAACTTGCCCGGGACCGGCGGCTTGGCTACTCCGGTCTTAAAGGTAGGCGGAAGAGTTATGCCGAAAGAGAAACATCCTTTGAGCGGGCAATCGATGTCTTTGACGGCCCAGGCGCAAACCGAGTCGTCCGTACATTGGGTGCCGGGAGCACAAACGCATTTTGTCTGATCGGATTGGCTGGGCGCGCAGTAGCTGCGCGGCTGGCAGAAATCCGGCGTGTCAGTGGTGAATTCGTTAGTGTAGGCCAACAGATTCACTTCCACGGTTACCAGCCCGCTGCCGGTCGGAAGCGGCCGATCATCATAGGTCACCGTGAGAAAAGATGGGTCTCCGTCCGCTGGGTTGAACTGATAGTTCTGGTCATTGGCGATCATGCGAAACTGGTGGACCGATTCTATGACCGTATTCTTGTCGAGTCCATAGCCTACAAACATCTGGTAGCTCTGGTCCAAGATGGGTTTGGCATAAATGAAGTAAGTGTAGTAAGTCTGACCGGGCAGGTAGACATTTAGATAGGTTGCTCCGCTGGCCTGTTGGGTCTGCTGGGTCACCTGGTCATCGACGTAGTACTTGCCGTGGTTGACGGTCAAGGTACTGCGCTGTCCGGTACCTTGACCCATCATGCGGACGGACGGCCGCTGGTAGGTGCTGGGATCGCTGGAGTACGCCGTGTACTCCGCTTCGGTAAGATACTGGCGATACAAGGGCACGCCGTAACAGGCCGTAGGGGGTGCTCCACTGCCGCAATCTGCTCCCCACATATTCACCCCTCCCATGGGACAACCAGTCAGGCCGATGCCGCACTGCGCAATGGTTGCGCTGGTGACGTAGTCATAGGGACTGGTGTCGGCCGTTCCCGGAAGTTGGGTAGCCGGAACGCCCGCAGCGTGAATGTCGGAAGCGCACTCGACGGTACATCTAGGTGCGTTGAAAAAGGTGTCCCGATTCACCGAAATCGTTTCCCGGGTTTGCCCCTGCCCCAAGTCGCCCAGCAAGCCGGTCAGCGAACCGTCATCGTCGTTCAACACGGTCTGCCGGTCAATGTCGGTGAAGTTGTTGAACATGTCGGTCCGCCAGGTGCAGTAAGTCGTCTTCACCGTGGGGTTGGTTATAAACGTCCCGAAGTTAAACTGCGGCTCGATCACGAAATGCCGAATGTCCACATTGCTGAAGAACATGTTGTGGGAGTGGAACGCAGGCGGATAGAAGAAGCCGTTGGACTGCTTCCAGGCAATCGCCGCATTGGGCAAATAACACGAAGGATTGGCGGGCGGACTGTTTGGGTCGGCGGGAACGCCGATCTCATTGCCATACAGCCAATTGAAAGAGGGACAGTTTCGCTGCACTCCGTCACCGCTGGTAACACAGTTTGCGCCTTGACCGATTACCGTGTCGCTTACGTCCAGATACGCATTCCGCTCCTGGTACGACGGGCCATCGTAGATGCTAAACAATCTCTGGTTCACGCTGAAAAGTTCGAGGTCAATGCTGACGCCCTGGTTTCTGGACAAGCAATAGGACGCGGTCAACACATCGCATGTCAGCCCCTTGGGATTAAAAGGTCCGCCATTGGAGGCATACGGATTGTCGGGTAGGCCTGACGAATTATTGGGCTGCGCGTTGCCCACCAACGCGCTTTTGCGCAGCAGCGACCAGTAGCCCTGGGCAATATCAGAGCGGGTGTAGCCGCCGCTGGTGACAAAGGTCAGCCCGCCATTCTGCACATCGGTAATGGCGCTGTTCTCCATCAGGAACCACCACGGGCGAAGCCAAATCGCGGCAAAATTCTTCTGCGCCCAATTGAACGAAGTGGCATAGCGCTCCAGCGTGGTGACCGTGCAATTTCCTTCGGCCCCGGAAGAGCCGTTACAGGGAGGATCGGCTTGGGCGTTGCTGCAATCGGTCCCTGCACACAGCGTCGGGTTGCGCAGCCCGGTGACATACGGGTAGTAGGCGTCGGCCCCCGGGGCTCCTTGGGCCGGAGCGTTGGGGTTGTTGATGGCTTGGAGCTCCTGCGAACTGCCGTCGTTGCTCACGCCTAAACAGGGACTGGTGCCACCGACATTGATAAACGACGACATGGCTGTGGAGCACGAGTTGCCGACAAATTTCTGCAGCGGACTGTAGCCGGCTCTGGCCCCTTGCGGGGTCACGGTTTGTTGGCCGGCATAGCCCTCAAAGTACTCGTATTGCGAGGGACCGCTGATGCCTCCCGGCACCAGCCAGTAGCAGGCGCCGCAGGTCCCCGCCGAGGACGCGAAGTTGTACTGGAACTGGTTCCAGCCATTCATAATCCAGAACACGGTAGGATGGTCCCAATCGGAGTGATAGGGCGGTATCTCGGCGCCGGGATCGCCCGGACGAGCCAGAATTCCGGGCACCCCGCGGGTGTTCTGGCTGTTGGCCACGGCGGCGCGCGCAAAGACGCCGAGGTTGGTATTCAGAACATTGTCGGCTTCGCTCCCGTCCTCCAGATAAAATCCATGACCGATCGACAGGTAGCCCACGTTGCGCGCCAGCGTCACTCCCTGGGTAGCGTGCACCGTGATCCAGCGCGTCATCGAGTCCCACATGGAAGAATCCTTTACGTAGGTCCCTTGCGGCGTCTTCCGCGCCATGTGGAAGTGCACCGGATAGTGGCCCTTCAACCCGCCCTGTCCCAATTGATGGAACTCAACACCCTGGATCTGATACGACAGAAATCCCTGGCGGACCAGGGTGTGGCCGCCGTAGTATCCCTCGAATGTGTCGCCCGCAGCGCCGCCGTCTGAAACAATCCGTATGCTGCGCGTCAACAGTCCAACCGCGGCCCGCACGTCCACGTTACGGTCTTTAGGTTCCTGGCCGGGTAACAGGTCGGGACCGATTTGACATTGCGTCGAACCTTGCACCGGATTGCAGGGAACGCCGGCCAGCGAATAGGTTTGGCCCCAGTGAGGGTTTTGTACTGTGCCCATAAGGCTGACGGTGGTGCCGGAAACGCTCGCTACCTGCAACCGCTCCGCGTGTCCCGGCAGATAATCGGTGGCCGTCACCACGATGTTGTCGCCCTGCGCCCAATCGGTGACCGGGCTGCCGATCTGTAAGGAACCCTCGGTCCCTCCGCCCTTCAGGGTGCTGTTCAGTCGCTGCCAACTACTGCTCAGGACTGCCGGATTGCTATCGTCGCCCCCTTGGGCTCCTTTGTAGCCGGACATCTGAATGGTGCCCCCGTAGGACAGCGCCAGCACCTTGTGCCCGAAGTAGGCTCCGCTACCGTCGCCACTGTCGAAGACAACGTATTGGTAAAAGCAATCGTCCACGTCACCGGGAAGAGTGGTTGGGGGATTCAGTTGCGACGTCTTGATGCAAGTCTCCGGCCACTGCATGTCCATCTGGTTCGAATCCCAGACATCGGGATTGCTGGTGGGAACGCCGCAGGTGTCGTCGTTCACCACTTGTCCGTTGTCCATCTTCTTGCAGCTGACTCCGGGATCGCCCTGGTTGCCGTAAAGATGAATGGTCAGCACTTCGCCGTCTTTGCCGATTCCGGTGGCCTGCAGGATGCCGTCGTTTTGCACCAGGATGTTCGCGGCGTAAAAGTCCATGGTCGCGTTATCGAAGACCAGGCTGCCGCCGCCGAAAATGTAAACATTGTGGAAGTTGTAGGTTTTGTAGGAACCATCCACCGTACACGCAGTTCCGGTGATGACCAGGTCGGGACCCGGGCTGCCCAGCGGAGCCCCCGCATCGAGCGTTTTGCCGGCGCAGAAATCGGTGTTCGCGGCGGCAGCGGGACAAGGTGCGATGACGGCCACCAGCACTGCAACCCCCATGGCTGAGGCCGCGCCGGCGGACTTCACCCTGCGCTGAAATGTGCTGAATGATTTCCGAAGAAAAGACATCCTGCGCCCCCTAGGTCGCCTACGCTGCCGGTGATCGCGCCAACATATGGCGAGCGATTATTGCGGTTGCATTAAGCCGGAATTTCCGTTCTAGCTCCCGACCGCCCCACAATATATACCCATCGAAGGATTCCGCCGCACTTTTTTCTTTGCTGGGAGCCGGGGGCGCAGCGCGTTTGCCAGCCTTATGACATCCCCCGGCCCACTCCGACGATGAACGACCCGCACAGTGGAAAACCAAACTTGCCCGCTACCAGGATTGCATCTGCCTCGACAAGTTGAAGGGCCGAGCACTTGGTAGAATCCAGTATGGGTTTCGTTTTGCCGCCTTACGATTTGAAAACTTAGAGACCGCCGGAGATATTTGGCCGCCAATGCTGAACACTACGGAAAGCGTTTTGATTCCTATCTTCGCGGTGATCGGCTCGCTGCTTTTTATGGCGGGACTGAACCGCATTTGGGCATGGGAGCAGCGCGGTGCGCATAATGATCTGATTGGATGGCAGCTCAGCATTCTGGGCACGACCTACGCCGTCATTCTGGGCTTCATGCTCTATGCGGTATGGTCGAATTTTGGCGCCGCGGACTTGAATGTGGACCTGGAGGCCAATGCGCTGGTGAACGTTTATCAATTGGCCGCCGGCCTTCCCGAGCAGCAACGGGTGCAACTGCAGATGCTGGCCCGTTCCTATGCCGAGGCCGTCATCGATCAGGACTGGCCGGAGATGGCCCGCAACCAGGTACCTGATCAAAGCCAGGAGATCAATCGCGACATGTGGAAGATGTTGATGACGGTCAAGGTAGCATCTCCCGTCGAGATCACCGCCGAGGACCATGCTCTCTACGAACTCAGCGCTCTTACCGAACATCGCCGCACCCGGCTACTGCAAAGCACCTCCCAGCTTCCCGCTGTGCTTTGGTTCGTACTCATCGTTGGAGGAGCTGTGACCATCGCCTCGTCCTGCCTATTCGGCTCGGGAAATGCCGGACTCCACGGCTTGCAAGTATTCGCCTTTTCCTTGCTTATCACGATGGGGTTAGTCGCGATTGCCGATATTCATCGGCCGTTTCAGGGCGCCGTTCACGTCAGTGACTACGCCTTTAGACGGGCGCAACAGAATATGAAGGATTAGTAACTTACCTTGCCAAAAGGCCAGGTAGGCTGCGGATATGCTCCCCGGGAAAACATGTTGTGTGAGGACAAGCTGTGGTGTGAGGGTTGGCGATGTCCACCCCAGCCAAGCCTAAACATGGGCGACGGGCCATCATGGTCAGCAACGAATCCGGCCAAGTGGCTATTGCCTCGGGGATTTTTGTCGTTCAATATTATTGTTATGTTTCGAGATATCCCGGCGCAGTCCTCAGTAGGTGCGATTTTGTTCTGCAGTCTTTTGTTCCTGCAAGCGGCGCCTACCGCCGAGGGACGGGGCCTGCAAGCCGAAAGTAAAACTACGGTCGCTGAGACGTCCAGCTCTAATGCTCATCCCATTCTGGTTGAACTGTTCACCTCGGAAGGCTGTTCCAGTTGTCCTCCGGCGGACGCCCTCCTGGAAAAAATGGATACTTCCCAGCCCGTTGCCGGTGCGCAACTGATCGTCCTCAGTGAACACGTGGACTATTGGGACCATGACGGCTGGAAAGATCCCAACTCCTCACCGGCGCTGACCGAACGTCAGGTTGCCTATGTCCACGCGCTTAAGCTGAAGCAACCGTATACTCCCCAAATCATCGTGGATGGAACCAGTGAACTGCAGGCCAACGATCCGCAACAGCTGGACAAGGTCTTTCAGGAAGCTAGCGCCGCGCCTAACGTTCCGGTACGTATCGGCGCGGTGAGCGTTGATGCCGGGAACCCAACCGTTCTTCGAACGCGCATTGAAGTTGATGGCAGCTCCGACAAACACAACGCCGATGTGTATGTGGCAGTCGCACTCAATCACGTGGAGTCGCAGGTCTTACACGGCGAAAACGGGGGCCGGCGATTGCGGCACGTTGCAGTTGTGCAACAGCTCACAAAGATAGGAAAGCTTCAGCCGGGAAAAAGCTTTGCCGAAACCGTTCAGTTGAAACTCAAGCCCGGTACGGACCCAAGGAACGTCCGGATCGTTGCTTTTGTGCAAGAGCCTGGGCCTGGCAGAGTGCTGGGAGCGGCATTACAAAAGGCCGCAATCTGAACCATCGCGCGGTGGTTATTGCACGGCATCCTTATCCGAGTTGAGGAATAATCTGGTCTGTTCACCGGAGTTTTCACTTCCCGGTGAGCAGGCTACGGAGTTGGCGAACGGCGCGGGGAACCTCCTCTACCGCCGTGCTGCCGAACCCCAAGATGAAACCAGGGCGCGCCACCTTGCCTAGATAGGAGGGTGAGAGAGGCCAGATCCAAAGGCCCTGGCCGGCGGCCAGCTGGGCAATCTCCCTATCGCGGCTTCCGTTGGGCAGGGTCACCGCCAGATGCATACCAGCCTGGTCCCCAAGCACCTCGACCATGGAGCCTAGTTCCTTGCTGAGGCTGTCCACCAGCGCACTTCTGCGCTCGCGGTAAAGAACGCGCATCCTTCGAATGTGGCGGGCAAAATGTCCTTCATCAATAAAGTCTGCGAGCACTTCCTGGTAGAAGGTTGACGGGCCAAGGTCCATAGCTCGGCGGATGGTTAGAAAGCGGTCAACCAGGTCCGATGGAATGACAAGATAGCCGAGCCGCAAAGAAGGAAATAATACCTTGCTGAAGGTCCCAATGTAGATTACGCGAGCGTTGGCGTCGAGCCCCTGCAAGGAGGCGATCGGCAAACTCTCATAGCGATACTCGCTGTCATAGTCATCCTCGATGATCCAAGATCCCATGTTTTGGGCCCAGTCCAGTAGTTGCAGGCGCCGCGAAGCGCTCATGGTCACGCCGAGCGGAAATTGATGAGAAGGTGTAACAAACGCTGCCCGTGCCTGGCGACATCGTTTGATGCCGGCAGCAACATTCAGACCTTCCTGGTCAACAGGAACGGGTATCAGATGACAGCCGCTGAGCGCGAAGGCGTCTCGTGCCAACGCATAACCCGGATCTTCCACCCACACCGGACTTCCAGAGTCGAAGAGAACGCGGGCCGAAATCTCCAGCGCCTGCTGAGAACCGCTGACGATCATGACTTGCTCGGCTGCGCAGTGCAGTGACCGCGCTGTCCTCAGATAGCTGGCGATGGTTTCCCGGAGGGCCTTGGATCCCATCTGTTCGCCATAATGGAATGATTTGGCGTCCGCATTTCGACAACGGCGCGCGATCAGGTTCGACCAGATGTGGAGCGGAAACTGATCGAACGCCACTTGCCCCACGCCAAATGCTCCCCAGCCTCGCAGCCACGGGGGCCTCTCAAGACGGGGAAGGCCGGCAGCGCGGCGCGCGACCGGCCGAGGTGCGGAGCGGTTGGCCGCGATTCGCGTGCCGGTTGGTTTGCTGGCCGTAAACTGTTCTGGAAGGGAGCCGGAAACCACGGTCCCGGCGCCCACGCGGCCCTCGATGTAGCCTTCCGCCAAAAGCTGGGCGTAAGCATTCAGAACAGGGAACCGCGAAACCCCCAGTTCGGAGGCAAGCACCCGGGTGGATGGAACTCGCTGTCCTGGGCCTAGGCGGCCATCGAGAATGGCGGCGCGATACGCGTCATAGATCTGCCTGTGCAGGGCCGTTGGCGCCCTCCGGTCGATGGCGATCATGGGCAGAATCCCGGAGGCCACGCGCTTCATTTCCGAAATGATAATGGTCATGTCTAAGCCTGGTCAAGTGGGTATGGTCTCCGACCATTTTCCAGGCCAATCTAGACATCATGGAACCGTTCCCAATGTCACAATCGCCGGTAGATCGAGCGTCTCCCCGAGTGGCCATCAAGGTAAAAGGCCGAATCCTCTTTATCAATCCCGGCGACGTGGTCGCAGTTCACGCAGACGGCAACTACGTGTTGCTGCAGCGAGATTCGAGTTCCTATCTGCTGCGCGAGTCAATCTCGGTGGTGGCACAGAAGCTGGAGCCCTACGGATTCATTCGAATCCATCGTTCCGTGCTGGTGAACATCTCGTTCGTGGAAGAGATCAAGCCGCACTCGACGGGGGAATATGGTCTGCAAGTGAAAGGCGGAAAGCACTACACGGTCACCCGCACTTACAAGAAAAACCTCAGGTCGCTCGCGAAATTCTGGATCGGTACCGGCGAGTTCTTTACCGACTGACAGCCGGGGCCGCACTTGAACAGGGATGGCGACAACGCCCGCGCGATGCGATGATTTCGCGGGACCCTGGAATTTGTGCCGCAGCTCCGTGGATACGCGGTCGTATCCGCACTCGCCGGCGACTCCATCGCGCCGTTCTGCTCGACTTCTTGGGTTGAAGCGCCTAATCTCATTAGGTTCCAACGACCAGCCAAAATGCGTGGCTTCAGTTCATGGTTGACACCCGATCCTTGGCCGTCAGAGGACTGAATCCAAGCTGGGGAGAAACGGTATGCACGCACGCGTGAAGATCTGCCTTTTTAGTGTTGTCCTCATGCTTTTTTCCATTTATGGCACTTCGCAAGAACCGCCGGCCAAGACTAAGTATCCCAGCATAGGTTTGGTGCTGCAGGGCGGCGGCGCTCTCGGGCTGGCCCACGTCGGCGTCATCACCTGGATGGAGGAACATCACATCCCGATTAACTACATTGCCGGAACCAGTATGGGTGGCTTAGTGGGCGGGGTTTATGCCACCGGACACAATGCCGTTGAGATGCGCCAGATCGTGGACGGGATCCCCTGGGACCAGGTGATGGCGGGGCTGACGCCCTTTGACGATCTGGCATTCCGTCGTAAAGAGGACGCCCGCGATTATCCCAACAGCCTTGAATTTGGATTGCGCAAGGGAGTGCAATTTCCCGAGGGCTTCAACTCTGGCCAACAGGTTTCGCTAGTTCTCGATAAGATCGCGGCTCCCTACTCGGAGGTCAAGAGCTTCAATGATCTCCCCACTCCGTTCGCCTGCGTAGCCACCGACCTGGTCACCGAAAAGCCCAAGGTCTTCCGCAGCGGATCGTTGTCCCTGGCTCTGCGATCCACCATGTCGCTGCCCGGAATCTTCACCCCGGTGCGGACCAAAGATGCCATCTACGCCGACGGCGGATTGCTCAATAACATTCCGGTCAACGTAGCGAAAGAGATGGGGGCGGACCTGACGGTGGCGATTCACCTGGCGGAGGCGCCGATGCTTCCCAACGCGAATCTCTCCACCTTCTCGGTCCTCGGCCAGTCGCTGTCGGTCATGATTTCTGCCAATGAATTGCAGAACATGGAAAACGCGGACATCCTCGTCTCGGTACCGGTGCAGAAATGGGGCGCGCTGAGTTTCGACGACGCTGCCGCGATCATCAAGGCCGGATACGACGCGGCTGAGGCGAAATCCAAGGTCCTGTTGACTCTCAGGGTGGATGACGCCACCTGGAACCAATACCTGGCCGATCGCGCATCCCGGCGCCTCCAGGATCCCGTTCCGATGTTCGTCGCCGTGGACGGCGTGAATGCGGACCTTTCGCGGCGGGTGCAGGAGCAAATGGCCGGGCTGATCGGCAAGCCTCTCGACTCCGACCAACTGGACCAGGCCATCATGCGCTTGAAGGGGTTTGGGCGATTTTCAGTACTCAGCTATTCATACGAGGAGCGAAACGGCCAGCAAGGCCTCCTGATAAAGACCGAGGAAAACTCCTATGGGCCGCCCATCGTTCGGCCGCTTCTCCTGATCGACGGATCCAGTTTGAAAAACGTTACTCTCGACATGGGAGCACGAATAACGTTTCTCGATTTTGGGGGATTCCGCTCGGAATGGCGCACGGACTTCATTCTGTTCTCCGACTATGGCCTGAATTCGGAGTATTACCATCCCGTCACTCCGTTCAGTCACTGGTTCATTGCGCCCCGGGTACTGGCGGATAACAATCCCCTCTACATATACGACAACAACCAACTGACCACCACCTACCGGCGCACCACCTTGGGTGGCGGACTCGACGCGGGATATCAGTTCGGAAACACCGGTGAACTACGCGTCGGCTACGAAGGTGGGTGGCAAAACTTCGCACGGCAAATCGGAAACGCGAACGAGCTGCCGAATTTCTCCGGTGGCTACGGTGACAGCAGAGTCCAATACCGGCTGGATCGCCTCGACGATCCTGTCATTCCTTTTTCAGGACAAAGCTTCCAGGGCGATTTTTATTGGTACAACGCCAGCCCGGAAGCGCCCAAACCGTATCCGGTGGTGGAAGGCAACGGGCAGATTCACTACCGGCTGAACGAACCGTCCTCGGTTTTTCTGGAAGGATCTGCCGGAACCACGTTCAACTATGAAACCGGTATCCCGCAGTTCTCCCTGGGCGGCTCTCGCGAGTTGGTGGCGTACGGAACGAACGAGCTTTTGATGGACAAGTACTTCCTGTTCCAATTGGGGTATATACGGCAACTGGCGAAGCTGCCACCGCTGCTGGGTAGCGGCATCTATTTCCTGGGCGTCTATGAGGCTGCCCAGGTTTATGGTGCGCCCCACACTATGGTGAATAAAGCATCAGGCTTCCCCACTGACGCCGCGGCTGGCCTGGTCGTTAACACAATCTTCGGCCCAGTGGAGGCAGCCTATGCCTACGGCGATACCGGCCATCACAAGTTCTTCTTCCGTGTCGGGCGGCTGTTCTAACTCAGAGTGATTGCCCGGAACCCGGCACGGCCATTCTTAATGGTCACCGGGGCCAGACAGGCCTTACAACATTATTGGGGAAAAAGGTTCGTCGGATCTCATAGCAAAGTCTTGCGGATGGCCCTCCCTTGCAATGTACGGACTTAATCGGAACTGCCTTAGCCGACAGAGCGGGTTTGGATGGCTGGCCGCGAGGACACGGCCTCAAGTGGATCGTCGCTGCCGTGAGATTTACCCGCTCCATTTCCTCGCGTGGCCGGAAGAAAAATGCTGAAGCAGGTCCCGGTGGTGCCGGTCGTAGAAGTTTCTACGTCGATTCTGCCCCCCAGCTTGTCCACAATACCTTTAATCACCCACAGCCCGATCCCTGTGCCCTTGTCGCCCTTGGTGGTGAAGAATGGCTGGAAGATGGTCTTCAGGTTCTCGTCGGGGATGCCGCAGCCGGTGTCGCGAACTCGTACGACGACCTGATTTTCAGGGGCTTTTTCGATGGCCAGACATAGCCGCCCCTGCTGTCCGATGGCGTCAATTGCGTTGGTAATGAGGTTGGTGAAAACCTGCCGCAGTTCGCTGGGGTAAATGGTGACTTCGCCTTCGATCTGATAGTTGCGTTCGACTTTGATCTTCGCCGATTGCAGCCGGGGACGATACACGGCGCAGACGTCATCGAGCAGTTCCGAAAGCTTGGTGACGACAGGTAGCTTGGTCTCGCGATGCGGCGCCAGGGTCTGGCGACTTATGTTGGCCAGGCGGTGAACCTCGCGCTCCGCCAGCTCAACTAACTCGGTCCCGTCCGAGTCGAGAGTCGAGTTCATCTTCAGAAGGTGCATCAGGTTGGTGAGCGCATCGAGCGGGTTGTTGATCTCGTGGGCGATGGTAGCCACCAGCCGGCCGGTGGCGGCCAGTTTCTCCGAGCGGCGCACCGCCTCTTCCAGCTCATCGTTCAACCTCCGTATCTGCGCTTCGGCCAGCTTGCGTTCCGACACATCGCGAATGGCGCCGGTGGCGAATGTACCTTCTTCCGTGGTCAAGGGGCTGAGGCTGATCTCCACTGGGAATTCGCTTCCGTCTTTCCGCAGGCCTAACAGCTCAAGCGCGGCGCCCATGGGCCGGGCCCGCGGGTCGGCAAAGAAGTTCGCCCGATGGCCTGGATGCAGGCCGCGATAACGTTCCGGAATAAGCGACTCAACCGAGCCTCCGATCAGCTCCGAACGCGTGTAGCCGAACAGTTTCTCGGTCTGCGCGTTGACCAGGGTTATCTTCCCGGCTTCGTCGACGATGACCATGGCGTCCGGGGCCGATTCCAACAGCGCCCGGAATTTGTCTTCGGCTTTTTTTCGCACAGTAATATCCCGAATTGCACTCGCTACCAGCACGCCCTCGGCGGTCTTGATCGGGCTGAGGCTGATTTCGAGCGGGAACTCCGTCCCATCTTTCCGCAGTCCGAAGAGTTCCAGGTCTTCGCCCATGGGCCGCTGCCGAGGGTCGGCAAAGTAGGACGACCGATGATGGTGATGCCCGGCGTGAAAACGCTCGGGAATAAGGATTTCGACGGAATACCCCAGTATTTCCTGTCTAGTGTAGCCGAACAGCTCTTCGGTGCGGGAATTCACCAGCACGATTCTTCCTCGCTGGTCGACAATCACCATGGCGTCGGGCGCCGATTCCAGCAAGGCGCGAAACTTGTCCTCGGACCCTTTGCGTGCGGTCACATCGCGGACCGCGCTGATGACCATGGGACCAGCCGGTGTCTGCACTGGGCTTAAGCTAATCTCCACCGGGAACTCAGTTCCATCCTTGCGCAACCCGTGAAGCGTGAGTCCGGCCCCCATGGGCCGCACGTGTGGGTCGCCGGAAAAGTAGCCGGAGCGGTGGCCAGGATGTTTGGCGCGAAAGCGGGATGGAACCAGGACCTCGATCTTTTTACCAACCAACTCCTGATGGGAATAGCCAAAGAGTTGTTCACTCTGGACGTTGGCCAGAACTATTCGGCCCTGCTGATCGACGACCAACATCGCATCGGGAGCGGCATCCAACACCGCGCCAAAGTTGGCTTCGATTGAGATTTCCATCGCTCTACCCAGGTTAGGTGGCATTGTATACCTCACCACTGGCCGGCGCGGAGGAATGTTGTTTTAATCGCGGATTAGGGATTGGCAAGCAGGCGGGCGCCGGCAGTCTCCCAAAAGACAGTGTCGTAAACTCCAATGCAGCGGAGCCAAGGACAGAAATGAGAAATCACGGGATTGGCTTTTTATGTTTAGTGGCAATCGCCGCCGCTGTTTCGGCTCAGGCGCAGGAGTCACCGGTTGCAGCCGCGACCCCAGTTGCCGAGCAGCTTCCCGCGGCGCCGGGCAAGGTCTTTACCGTGACCCCCGGGGCTGGGTTCCACAATGAACCGTCGATCGCGGTGGACCCGGACAATCCTATGCACGTGGCGGCTGCCTACCAGTCACACGCCAGCGTGGTGTTTTCGCAGGACGGCGGCAATTCTTGGACGACGGCGACGGGCACAGCTTCTACCGACTACAAGGTTTCCGGCGATGTGTCGATAACCTACGACAAGCATGGCGCCGCCATCCTGTGCTACATCGCCTTCGATAAGCTGGGAACGGAAAATTACTGGGCACGGGGAGCGACGCGCAACGGGATTTTTGTTCGCCGCTCGGCGGATGGCGGCGCCACCTGGGAGGCACAGGACCACGCCGTGATTGCGCAGCCGACCAAGCCGGGGATTCCGTTTGAAGATAAGTCCTACATTGTGGCAGATAATAGCAATAGCCGGTACGCCGGCAATCTCTACGTCGGCTGGACGGAATTTCATCTCGACGACAGCGTGGTTCTTTTGTCGCGATCGACGGATGGGGGCCAGACATGGTCGGCCCCGATCGACATCAGCGCCCATCACGGCTTGCCCCGCGACGACAACGGCGCGGTGGAGGGATTTTCCGGAGCGGTCGCGGCCGACGGCACCGTCTACGCCGTCTGGGCCGATGGCGACTCGATCGCATTCACTTGGTCGCACAATGGAGGCCAGACCTTCGCCAGGAGTCGCAGCGTCATTCGGACCGCTCCTCTCTATTTTGCGGTTGCAGGTTTGGACCGGGCCAACGGATTTCCGCAGATCGCCATCGATCCGCGGCATGGCAGCAAGGGACGCCTGTTCGTTACCTGGAGCGATTACCGCGCCGGAGACATCGGCGTGTATTGTGCGACCTCTGACGATGGGGGCAAGTCGTGGAGCAAGGCGGTGCGGGTCAACTCAAACCCGCCTCATGATGGGACAGACCAGTTCTTTCAGTGGCTGGCAGTTGATCCCACAACCGGTGCGGCGAGCGTTATTTTCTATGATCGGCGGATCGATCCCGACAATCGCAAGACTACCGTTACCCTGGCGCGCTCCACCGACGGCGGAGCTACGTTCACCAACTATGCGTGGACCCGCGATGGGTTTGTTCCCCGCCGGGAAGAATTCCTGGGCGACTACATCGGCGTGGCAGCGCTGAATAACAAAGTGTATGGCGTGTGGGCGGAGATTGCGCCGCCGGAGACGCCGAAGGACAAGTTAGCGCCGCCCCCGACAGAGTTCCGTCCGCATACGATTGTGCGGATTGGCGTGGCGGACTTTAGCGGCGGGGCGCATTAGCGGCGGGGCAGGCTGCTAATCAGGCCCCAAATTGGAGGCAGAGATTGTGGTCACGGCGGGCAAGATATGAATATTCGGTGAACGAGGGGGCGAAATATTGTTTCTCGGTGACCTGTTGCAGTATTCAAGCGAATGCTGCCGCATTACAATGAACGCTGCTTCCCGTGGCTAAACATCCTATGAGCACTTCGGCCAAACCTGCACCCGCCAAGGCGAGACGCGTCTCCGCCCGTGCCCCTGCAGCTTCCGAACCGCGCGACCACACCGGCGCTCAGCCGCCTCGACTCGATGATCCGGCACTGTTTGTCAATCGTGAGCTGAGCCTGCTCGATTTTCAGCGACGGGTGTTGGAAGAGGCGCAGGACAGTCGCAATCCGCTGCTGGATCGCTTGATGTTCCTGTCGTTCGTGGGATCGAACCTGGACGAGTTCTTCATGGTGCGCGTCGCCGGCCTGAAGCGGCAGGTCGAGAAGGGCGTGACCGAAACCGGCCCCGATGGAATGACCCCCGCGGAACAGATGCGGGCCATCCGCGCCTCAGTGATACGCCTGTTTCGCAATGCTTACGATTGCTGGACCAAGGAGCTGGTGCCGGCGCTGGAGGGCGAGGGCATTCACATCTTGAACTATGCCGAGCTGACGGAGGAGCAGCGGTCCATCGCCAACTCGTATTTCCAGGAAGCCGTTTTCCCCACGCTAACTCCGCTGGCATTTGATCCCGGACGTCCTTTTCCGCATATCTCGAACCTGAGTTTGAATCTGGCGGTGATGTTACAAGCCGGCGAAGGCGAGCAGCATTTCGCGCGGGTGAAGATTCCCGACACGCTGCCGCAGCTGGTTCCTCTGAACGCCGCGCCCAAGACCAAGAGCCGTACCAAGACCGTGAGCAAAGATCAATCCTTCGTGTGGCTGGAACAGTTGGTCACGGCCAACCTTGAAGCCCTTTTCCCGGGGATGAAGATACTGGAGGCCCATCCCTTCCACGTAGCGCGCGATGCGGACAGCGAGATTCAGGACTTGGAGGCCGGCGACTTGCTGGAGTCGGTGGAGGAAGGCGTGTGGCAACGCCGTTTCGCCGACGTAGTGCGCGTCGAGATCGATGAAGCGATGCCGGCTCCGGTGCTGGATATACTCACGGAAAACCTGGAGCTGGACCGCGAAGACATCTACAAGATCATCGGCGGGCCGCTGTCGCTGGTTCGGGTGCGCAACCTCACCAAAATCGACCGTCCCGACTTGAAGTTTCCCACGTTTGTTCCCGCCCTGCCGGCGGCGCTCATGAAGGACGAGGAGGAGGACATCTTCGCTGCCATTCGCCGCGGCGACGTGCTGCTGCACCACCCCTTCGACTCCTTCCAGCCGGTCGTCGGTCTGCTGCAAAAGGCAGCGCGCGACCCTAACGTCTTGGCCATCAAAATCACGCTCTATCGGGTAGGCCACAACGCGCCGGTGGTGGACGCCTTGTTGGACGCGGTGGAGAATGGCAAGCAAGTCGCGGTGCTGCTGGAGCTGAAAGCGCGCTTCGACGAAGAGAGCAACATCGAGTGGGCGCGCAAGCTGGAAGAATACGGCGTTCACGTGGTGTATGGGCTGATGGGGCTAAAGGTGCATTGCAAAGCGCTGCTGATCGTGCGCAAGGAAGGCGACGTGATTCGCCGCTACGCGCATCTTTCCACCGGCAACTACAACAGCATCACGGCCCAACTCTACACCGACATCGGGATGATGACTTGCGATCCGGAAATAGGGGCCGACTGCACCGACCTGTTCAACTTCCTCACTGGCTACTCGGCCAAGAGTTCGTATCGCAAGTTGCTGGTTGCCCCGGTCACCTTGCGCGATCGTTTCGCGCGGTTGATCGAGCGCGAGATCGAGCACCAGAAGAACGGCCGCGGCGGCCACCTCATCCTGAAGATGAACGCGCTGGTCGACAAGAAGATGATCCAGTTGTTGTACCAGGCGTCGCAGGCGGGAGTGAAGGTGGAACTGCTGGTGCGCGGCATTTGCTGCCTGCTACCGGGCGTTGCGGGGGTGAGTGAGAACATCACGGTCACCAGCATCGTCGGGCGCTTCCTCGAACACAGCCGCATCTTTTACTTTAACAATGGCGGTAACGACGAGGTGTACCTGGGCAGCGCGGACCTGATGCCACGCAATCTGAATCGCAGAGTGGAAGTTGATTTCCCCGTGCAAGACAAGGGCCTGATTCGTCTGGTCCGGGACGAGATTCTGGGCACGTACTTGAAGGAACAAGCCCAGGCCCGGCATATGACCTCCGACGGTAAGTATGTGCGCGATCCGGACTTCGACAAGAAGAATGCCTTAAACAGTCAAGAGACCTTTCTGGCGCGCGCCGCCAAGCGCCAAGCGCCCGGGCCTCTGGCGGCCCGCAAACCCTGAGCCTCCACGCCTTTCGCCCAGACACGGCCCTCAACAAGAACCCACCTACCTCGTTGTTGTCTGACCGTCCTACCCGCGGCAACCTCCGAAATTGCGGCCTGATCCGAAGCGCCGAAAAACCTTGCCCCGGATCGCGCGTCTATACCTTTGCCGGATGCGAGTTAACATGAGTTGATGCGGGTTTGACTAGAGCAACGACCTGCGTTTCGGATTCGCATGGGCCTTCGGCAACTTATCGTGGATGGGAACCTCAAGAGTGCGGTGCAATTCCCGGCGCGAACCAGAGTCTGGCTGCGCCGCCGGAACTTGTGTTCTCATCTGTTGCCATGGCTGTTGGCTATTCCCCTCTTCGGAGTGGCAACCGCAACCGCCCAGACGTTTCCTGCGTCGGCGGCCAAGAACGGCGAGACCTTCATGGTGAGCGGCACGGTGGTGAACTCGGTGACCGGAGAAGGAATTGGTCGCGCTCTAGTCCGCGTCAATGGCTTTCCGCAGCGGACCTCATTCAGCGATAGCGAAGGGCACTTCGAGATTGATGGCTTGGCTGCCGGGCACGTCAACATCACGGTGCAGAAGCCCGGCTACGTCAACCAGCAGGACGCGTCCGTCCATTCGTCAACTTGGGTCGACCTAGGCTCGAACACCGGGGCGCTGGTGCTGAACCTCTATCCGCTAGGTGCCGTCTACGGACGCGTGGCCGATGCCGCCGGGCAGCCAATCGAGCATGTCCCGGTGCGATTGACCGACCGAACCCTGCGCGAAGGCCGCAAGCATTGGGAGCAGCGAGGAACGACGGAGACAGATGAAGATGGCCGGTTCCGCTTCCCCAATTTGATGCCGGGCCCATACTATCTGAGGGCTGGGCCGAGCAACGAGGGCACCCAGCTTCTGGCTACAAGTGAAAGACCTAAGACGGGCTTTCCTTTTGTGTATTACCCAGGTGTTCCTGACGTTTCCGCGGCGTCGCCGATTCAGCTCAGCGCAGGCCAGCAAGCCGAGGCCGATTTTTCTCTAAGCGCTGTACCTGTCTACCAACTCTCCGGCACGGTCACCGGATATCTTCCCGAGCAGGGCGTCGGCGTCCAGGTCTTCAATCCATCGGGTGACGAGGCTTCGTTTACCGCCAGGCTCAACATGGAGAGCGGAGTGATTCACGTGGACAACGTTCCCGCCGGCTCGTATATCGTGCGGGCCTTTTCGCGGACGCTGGCCCAGACCCTGCGCGCTGAAGCGCGAGTGAATGTTGCTTCCAATCTCGAGAACCTGCGGCTGGTCCTGGGACCGGCAATTTCCATTCCTGTAGTGGTGCGCCTGGAGTCGCGAAACTCTTCGAACTTGACCGCTGCGGGAAAGAACTCGAACCAGGACAGGCCGCCAGTCTCGGTCCGGCTGATTTCGAACGAAACGACTTCTCCTGGATTGGATTCGACACTCGTGCAACAGGGTTCGGGGCGGAATTCCACGGTGCTACAGAATGTAGAATCGGGAACCTACGCCGTGGATGTGACCGCGCAGGCTCCCTGGTATGTGCAGTCCGCAACCTACGGACAAACCAACCTTCTTTACGATGACTTGTCCGTCGCCACCAGCGGACCGAGCTACCCCATGGAGATCGTCTTGCGCGACGACAGTGCGAGCATCGCGGGCTCGGTAAGGACCTCCGACGGCAGCGTCTCGCAAGCGACAATTATTGTGGCTCCGCAGCCCGCTTCAAAGATTACTCCGAAGGTAGCGCAAGCGCCTTCGGGCAGCTTCAATCTAGCAGGACTGGCTCCGGGTGAGTACCTGCTGTTCGCTTTCGACACGAACGGATTGGAATACAGCAATCCGGACGTCTTGGAGGGTTACGCCTCGCAAGCCACGCACATCACGTTGTCGCCGAACCAGAGCGCGCAAGTGGTTGTCGATCTGATACGCGCTGGAAAAGGAGAGTGACCGCGGTGTCCGGCAAGCTGGCGTGGCTTGTGCTACTTACGCTGAGTCTGTCTGCCCAACAACGACAGGCGCTCCCAGCCGCCACGGCACCGCAGAGATATAGCATAGCCGGCATAGTGGTGAATTCGCTGACCGGACAGCCCGTGTCATCGGCCTCAGTCGCAATTGCTCCTACTATCCAAGGCACGGATCGAGAGATATCCAAGTCTTTCATGACCGGCTCCGACGGGCATTTTTCGTTTTCCGGCCTTACTCGTGGCAAGTACTCGCTGATGGCCACGGCCCGCGGCTTCGCCGTGCAATACTTCGAGCATCATGATCCTTACGCCACCGCCATCGCAGTTGGACCTGACCTCGATGCCGAGCACCTGGTCTTTCGCCTGGAGCCGGACGCCTCCGTCGAAGGCGAAGTGAGCGACGAGAACAACGATCCCATCCAGAACGCCATGGTGCGCCTTTTCCAAACCGGCACGGAAAGTGGGCAACAGCAAACGCTTCCGGTGAACCAGGACCAGACCGACGACCAGGGCCATTATCGAATCGGCCATCTGGCGCCCGGTAAGTACTATCTGGCAGTTTCGGCCCGGCCGTGGTATGCCCAGAATGTTCGCCCGCCGGGGAGGTCGGCGAATGCCGACGCCGACGCTCAGGCCGCCCAAGACGCCGCAGTTCTGGACGTCACCTATCCTCTGACCTTTTATCCCGACTCCCCGGATTCAGCCGGAGCTAGTCCGCTGCTGCTCAATCCGGGCGAGAACGCAACTGCCGACATCGCGATGCATGCTACTCCGTCGCTGCATCTGCGCATCCACACCGGTGGGCCGGCCGACAACCCCGTGCTTGGCAGAATGGTGTTTCCACGCATTTCGCAGCGCATTTTCGAGGGCTATCTGGATTCCCTGACCAATGCGCCGGTTTCGTGGGTCGGACCCGGGGTGATCGAAGTCTCCGGACTGGCGCCCGGGCACTACGTTGTCGAAATGCCGCTTCCCAGCGGTTTCGCCGAGAAAGCCAGCGGTCAGGGTTGGTACCGGGAAATTGATTTGGCGGGCGATGCCGAGGTGAACGCTTCTGACGGACCGCGCTTCGCCACGGTTGGAGGATCCATCGTCTTCGACAACGTGCCGCATGTGCCGAGCGAGGCTTCCATCCAACTTTCCAATCCTGAAACCGGCGAGAATTTCAGGAGCGACATCTCCGATAAAGGAGCATTTGATTTCAAGTCCGACGACGTGCGCCCAGGTCGCTATATTGTGGCGCTCGACAACGCGGACGGATTTTTCCTGAAACAACTAACTGCCACCGGGGCAAACCTGAAGGGTCGAGTGATCGAGATTAGCGGCCGAAGTGCTGTGCATATCGCTGGAGTGGCGTCGCGCGGAGCGGCCCGCGTGGAAGGCATCGCGATGCACGATGGTCAACCATTCGCCGGGGCGATGATCGTGCTGGTTCCGCGAGACCCGGGCAACAATTTGCCGTTATTTCGCCGTGACCAAAGTGACAGCGATGGCACCTTCACCCTTTCCAACGTGGTGCCGGGAGCATACACCGCGATCGCCCTGGCCAATGGCTGGGACTTGGAATGGGCGAATCCGGTGGTGCTGCAACCTTACCTGAAACCAGGAGAAGCGGTGCAGGTGCCGGCCGAAGGCAAGCTGCAAATCAAAGTGCAAGTGGAGTAAAACCAAGGGGATGCAAATCGAAAAATCTGCCCAAGTTGCTCGTGGGTCTGGGGCATCCTGCTTGCCGCGGCAGGTATCGTAACTGTAGGTCTGGAAAGCGATCCCATTCTCCTTAGTTCGCGAACGGCAATAGCAGTTATACTCCGGACGTTGGCATGAGTGGTGGCGCGGGTTTTTATCGTTTCCCCGCTTGAGCTCCGGCCGAAGCCGAACGATGACAGGCCGGGCTACATCACTCGTTTTATCTAGCGAACCAGTCCCACCACGAAAGCGGCCAGAAACAGCAGGACCAAAGCCAGGCGCCAGCGTCTTCCTTCCGGCAAAGGCCCACCTCCTGACACCCGCGGCGGCACCCAAAACAGCGCCACCACCGCCAGAATCAGCGCCGGCACAACCAGAAATGCCAGCAGGGCGTAGCGGGAACCGTCCAACGACAACAACCTGCCCTGGCGCAGCGGCGGCGCCAGCGTGCTTCCCAGGAACCAGCAAAGTATGGCGCTACCCAGCCCGGCGAGAGCGCCGAGTAGACGCAGAATTGGCGACGTCATCGTGATCGCTAGCAGTGTACCAGCCGCTCATCCCGGTGCGAAGGGACAGCGCCATCGTTCGTCACCGCTTGACTAGGGGGTTATGATTTCCACAAGAGACCGGATCGTGGGAGTGCCCGACATGGCCACGACAGCGACTTGGTTCACCCTTGCCGGATTCATCTTGCTGGTGCTCGGGCTCGTGCTGCGCACCGTCGTCATGATGCGATCAAGCGACGCAACTTCCTCCGCAGGGCGCGTTCTGTACGGACAGGCCCTGCTTCTGCAGTATCGCCGCTTGTATCCCCAGAGTCCGCTGCCTCGGCTGGCGCGCAGCCTGATACTCAGCGGCGTGCTGGTTTTGCTGGCCGGAATCGGCCTAGAGATTTCGCGATGAAGCCGGTCAGCGCACCGGACCGACCGCAGTGGGTCCAACCCGGCTGAGCGTCCACGGCTTCGGCTTTGGCATTCCCGGCGGCATGTTCATGGCCACCATTTTTACCTCAGCTGTGTTCGCGGTGGTCAACCGTATCACGTAGTGGTCCGGCTGCGGGCTGTCTGCGTTCTTTACGGTTAACAAAAGACCATCGCCCGTGAGTTGGCTGTTTTCCACGGTCCAGGTCAACTTCTGATCGCCCACACTCTTCAGATCGCCGCTGTCGGCGAACTGCAGCTCTTGGGGACGTTGTATCGTGCCAGAAACCTGATTTCCCTGGAGAGACAAGCGAATGGCCATCCAGGTGTGGCCCTCAAAAGTCCCGATCCACGCGCCCGCGTATTCGGCCAATGGGGACTTGCGAGCCGGAGCATTCTGCATCCCCGGTGTCATGGATGTCTGGGCGTAGCCGATGAGCGACAGCGCCGCCGATAACATTACGACCGGCAGGACTCTTTTCATATGCCTTCTCCCCTTTTTCGTTCGCTTCAAGATTGTACTCCCAGTCGGCATCGCATGTGACCGCCGCCGGGTGGAAGTTGCGATAGGCTAGTCGACGCGGCGGCGCTCACCCAGGGCTTATGTCCCGGGCTAGTTTTGTTTTGCCCGTTCGGCCCCGTTCTTTCGCCGCTGATCATGCTTGGAGATGGCAGGACGAACCGATGCCATCCGAACAGGGTTCAAGATCCTGCGTCTCGGTGGCCGCATGTTCCTCCTCGGAATCCCTTCCAAGCCAGTCGAACTGAATCTCGCCGAAGAAGTCATCTTCAAGGGCGCAACCGTTCAGGGTATCAACGGCCGCCGCATGTACCAAACGTGGTATCAGATGACCGCGCTGCTGAAGGCCAACAAGCTCGACCTGCATCCGGTCATTACCAACCGCATCGCGATGAAAGATTTCGCGTCAGGCATGGAGCTGCTGAAGACCGGCGAGGCCAGCAAGATTCTGGTGTATCCGAACGGAGCAAAGTAGGCACTAAACGGTTCGAATCTACTCAGGTTGGCAGGAAAAGATGCGATGATCAGACTAAGACTTGGCTGGCGCGTCTAATATGTAGAGAGTGCCTTCGTGAAGGAGTTTCTTAGGATCCGGTCGTCCGCTCGCTCCCAGAGTGCCGTCGGACCTCAGGTATCGATGTACGATGCAGATTTGTTGCCCTTTGTTGTCGAGATATGCAAGAATTTGGCTGCGAGTGCCGGGAGGTTCGTTTACCGAAGGACTTGGAGTGCCTTCGCGAATTAGTCGTTCGAAGAGCGCACCATAACTGACCAGGTCTGCGTAACGACCTTCGTTGAACAGTTTTCTCAGCTCTGGTCCGTCAACGTACTTGATAGGTGGCACGATATGAATCCCCAGCTGGAACTCGAACTTTACCAACGCCTTGTTGCTTATCTGTCCGGCGGTGTACAGCTCCAAGAATTTCGCCGGTGGTTCGACGCTGCAACATGGGACCAGCGGCCTTGGACGAGTCCCCTCATCGGGTTGGTTGAGCTAGCGGTAGCCGAATATCTAGGTGGTGATCGATCGGAATCAGATCTGAAAGTCGGACTTTCCGATGCCATAGCCAATGCCACGCTTTTTGTTCCAATGCCGTCCCAGGTCAGAATCGTCACGGAGTCGGAAAGTACCATCCACGCTACTGCGACGTGGGGGGCCATGGTAACGATCCTTGGCTCACCCTCTGGACGATTACGCGCAGCGGAATGCGTGTGATCAGATCGTTCATCAGGAACACGTCGATCCACCACAGGCCGTCCTTCTGTATTTGAAGCTGCATTGGGGAAACAATGTTCACACCCCGATCGTCCCCTTCAAACAGCACGTCAGTAGAGAACTCTCCGAGTTTTTCATCGTCGGGAGATTTTATTTCGAACTTGACGGGCAAGCTCCCTTTGTAAACCCCCGACTTGAGAGCCACATATACAGTAAACGTCAAGGAAGACGGAGGCAGTTCCCCGGCAACGGTTCCCTGAGACAGAGCCGTCACTGTCACGCGATCAATAACACGGATAAGGCTCGTCACCCCATCCCGTTCCTGCAGCACTCGTTCGCACACCAAGGCCGCGTTGAGATATGGACCTCCGATATTCACTCGTCCTCCAATCCCACGGAGATGGCGATCCACATGGATCGCTGCTGTCTGAGTATAAATGCCTTAATGTTAGAGACAGGCTTTCGGTGTCTCAACCAATTGTCTGCTGCCAACGCTCTGTATCCCCTAGTCTCGAATCGGCGCTAAAATATCCCTTCGCATTCGGAGACCTTCATGCCTACCGCAACCCGCACCAACCCGCTCTCTTTCCTTACCGATCAACTGAACGAACTCAAGCAGAAGGGCACCTACTTCAAGCTGCGCGTGCTCGATGACGAGCAGGCTGCGGTCTGCACCTTCGACGGCAAGAAGGTCATCAACCTCGCGTCCAATAATTATCTTGGGCTGACCACCCATCCCAAGCTGCGCGAGGCGGCGTTGCAAGCGACCAAGGAATTTGGTGTCGGATCGGGTGCGGTGCGCACCATCGCCGGCACCATGAAGATCCACATGGAGCTGGAGGAAAAAATCGCGCGCTTCAAGAATGTCGAAGCCTGCGTGGTCTTCCAGTCCGGCTTCACCGCCAACGCCGGTACGGTCTCGGCGCTCCTGGGCAAGGAAGACTTCATCGTCTCCGACGAGTTGAACCATGCCAGCATCATCGACGGCGCGCGCCTCTCCCGCGCCAAGATCAAGGTCTTCCGCCACAAAGACGCCGCCCACGCCGAACAGCTGCTCAACGAGATCAAGAACGAGCCCGGCCACAAGCTGCTGATCACCGACGGCGTTTTTTCCATGGACGGCGACATCGGCATCCTGCCGCAACTGACCGCGCTCGCCGAAAAATATGGCGCCATCATGATGGTCGATGACGCGCACGCTTCCGGCGTGCTGGGCCGCAACGGGCGCGGCACGGTTGACCACTTCAATCTGCACGGGCGCGTAGACATTCAGGTCGGGACACTGTCGAAGGCCATCGGCGCGCTGGGCGGCTACATCTGCGGCACCCGCGATCTCATCGAGTTCCTCTACCATCGCGGACGGCCGTTCCTGTTCTCCACCTCGCATCCGCCGTCCGTCGCCGCCACCTGCATCGCCGCCTTCGATGTGCTGGAGCAGGAGCCGGAGCGCATCGAGAAGCTGTGGGAGAACACGCGCTATTGGAAGCAGGAGCTGGGCGAGCTGGGATTCAACATTGGCGGCGTGAACACTCCCGCTAGCGAGACGCCGATCACGCCCATCATCGTGGGCGACGGCCGCCTAACCATGGACTTCTCGCGCGAGCTGTTCAAAGAAGGCGTGATGGGTACGGGTATCGCGTTCCCAACTGTGCCGGAAGGCAAGGCGCGCATCCGCACCATCGTGACTGCGACCCATACGCGGGACGAACTCGACCAGGCGCTGGAAACGCTGAAGCGTGTGGGGAAGAGGATGGGAATTCTGGCGTAGGCAGAGGTCATCTGACGGGATTTCTGGAATACGGAGCGAATCACCGGCCGCTTTAAGGGTCGGGCTAGGCTGCCGAAGAAGTCGAGTTCTGCGGTCCGCTAGCGCGCGCAAGTAGGAACGCGATTGGACCCGACTCGCGTTTTGAAGGGGCACACGCCTTCACAGGGTGCTTCGAAAAGTCGGGTTCTCCAGTACTTTGAAGGGGCACGCCTTCAGGCGTGCCGTAAGAGTTTAAGTATGGTTCGGCTTTAGCCGCTGAGGGATTTCGCTGTCACACCATGGCCGTACCCATTATTGTCGAAACCGAGTTACCTCAGGGGCTGAAGCCCGTTTCTTCAGGGGGCATGTACGGCACAGCTGAAGCTGTGCCCTTTCAAAGCACCGGGTCAGGAAGTCTCATTGGCCCAGGGATTCTCATTGTTCGTTGGAACGGCTGCACGCTTGCCCCGCTCGCCCTGGTTGTGGCCGTCATTGCCGTTCCCTATTTTCTGACCCACGGTTACTTGCCCGTCGCGTTCGCTCTGCAGCGCGGCTTTTCCGTCGTCTGCCATCAGCGGCCCGAGCGCTCGTTCTGGATCTTCGGCGCCCCGGTCGCGGTCTGCGCGCGCTGTTTGGGAATCTATCTGGGAGCGGCGATAGGATTGTTCTTCCGAGCCTCTCGCCGCCTCGCGATGCGTCTGTTGATCGCCGCCGCCGCGCTCAATCTGCTCGATGTCGCTACCGAGTTCGGCGGCCTGCACGGCAACTGGATGGCTGTGCGATTTGCCTTGGGCGTCGCGTTGGGTGCGGCAGGCGGACTGGTGATCTCGTCGGCGATCACGGCCGCAGTCGTTGACTCGCAGCCGACGAACGCGTCGACCCTCGTAATCTCCTAATTTTCCTGGTTGCTCCCGCTGCCGATGCTCCTTCATTCGAGATTCCAACAAGCTGCTTCGCATAAGCATGACTCGCAGGAAATGCATGTCAGTGCGCTTCCGGGGAATCAGCCGTGCCGTCCGACCACTTGGCGACCGGAATCAAAAATACTGTCAATCGGTCCTGAGGGTCGTCAGATGCCAGAATCGGCGAGCCGGGCAGGCCTGCGCCCCAAGTTTGAGCGTCGATTTGCGGAACGAAAAACATCAGGTGGGGATGCCAGTGTCCGTTGCGATCGCCCAAGTACCCTTGCCTTGAGAGCATATAGGACATCGCGCCAGGTTCCTGCGTGGGCAATTCCTTCTTGTCGAAGGCGGCTTTGATACTGTCGAACATTTGAGCTTTTGATTGTCCGGCTAATACCAACTCGGTCTTCTTGATGGTAAGTGGAAGGTAGGATCGTACGGCCGGCGGATTAAAGCAGATGGGACCACGCAGCTTGGGATTCCAAAAGTCCGGATCGTCGATTCCAGCGGTCCAGGATCGTTCCACTATACATACGAAACTGTTCTTACCTTTGACTGCGGTTTCGTAGCCGTGCCGTCCCAGCACCAGAACCTCGGCATCGTGTGAGATGGATTCCGGGGCGGCGCTCCGCGCCAGGGCTATCTCGGCATTCCGATCCGCAATCAGGTATTGCTCAAACGGGGCCATGCACGGATACGGTGTTTTGGCGTCCTGCGCTTGCGCTGGCCACGCTGCGCCCAGCATGACGACGAACGCGAAGCTTCTGGCTGTGATCGTCGTGAGAATCTTTCGCTTCATTGATTTCTCCTAAGATATCCTCCGCAACATACGTTGATATCAATATAATCTATCTGTGTCAATGGCTGCGAATCCTCCCTTCACAACTACGCTCTTGGTCCGCGACTCTTGCCTCTGTCTTCATGTCCAGCGGGCGGCAAGGGCGCTGGCACGGCGCTTCGATGAGGCGCTGCGCCCGCTCGGCCTGACAAACGGCCAATTCTCGCTGATGATGTCCCTGAACCGCCCGGAACCACCAGGTATGGCGGCGGTGGCGGCGCTACTCGCGATGGATCGAACCACCCTAACAGCCGCTCTCAAGCCATTGCAGCGCCGACGTCTGATCAAGGTCACGGCAGACCTGAGTGATCGCCGCGGTCGTCTGGTGACCCTAACGGCAAACGGGCGAAGGTTGCTTGTCCGCGCCATTCCAGTCTGGCAGAGTACGCACTCGGAAGTTGAGGCACTGCTTCACGGAGGCGATGCGAATCGCCTCCGGAAAAATTTGCGCGCACTGTCCTGATCGCCTCCAACAGGTCGCGAATCATTCTCTGTTCGATTTGCTTCGGGGTGCTCGGCTACCGAACCAGTGAATTCGGTCCCGGCCCGAGAGGTTCAGAGGGAAGATTGGGAAGAGATGGTCGGCTACGGAGGCGATTCAGCTCGTACCATGCGAATTGGTACCGGGAAGTCGGCTTGTTTTCACCAAGGTATCTCGCATCGCTAGGAATGATTCAGCGAATCCTTAAGCCTCCCAAACCACGTTCCCGCCCACAATCGTCACCACCGCTCGTCCCGTAAAATTCCATCCATCGAACGGGGTATTCTTCGACTTCGACATCGACTGCGAGGCATCGAAGGTCCACTTCTTCTTGGGATCGAAGATGGTGATATCGGCGTGGGAACCTTTTGCCAGTGTGCCGCGCCCCGTCAGCCCAAAAATCTTCGCCGGATTCACCGACAACAACTCGATGATGCGCCACAGCGGTAGCTTGAAGTGATGATGCAGCACGGTGAGCACGATCGGCAGCGCAGTCTCCAAGCCGGTTATACCAAACGCCGCGCGCTCGAACTCGACCTGCTTCTCGTGGAAGGCATGGGGCGCGTGATCAGTGGCAATTGCGTCGATGGTGCCGTCGATGATGCCCTCAATAAGCGCGTCGCGATCGGCAACCGAGCGCAGCGGCGGATTCATCTTGTAATGAGCGTTGAATTCGCCGACATTTTCGTCGATCAGAGTAAAGTGATGCGGCGTGACCTCGGCGGTCACCCGCAGCTTGGCCTTCTTAGCGGCGCGCACCGCCTCCAGCGCCTCGCGTGTCGAGAGGTGCGCCACATGCACATGGCCCTTGGTGGCACGAGCCAGGGCGATGTCGCGTTCGACTACGCTCGACTCCGCCGAATTCGGCATGCCATGCACCCCCAGGCGGAACGACGTCGCCCCATAATTCATCGAGCAGCCGGCGGTCACGCGAGTGTCTTCGGCGTGCTGCACCACGGTCATCTTCAGGCGCGCGGCCGCCTGTAGCGCAGTGCGCATCAAGCGGTCATCGAGGATAGGCTTCCCATCGTCGCTTACCGCGACGGCGCCCGCCTTTTTCAGCGCGGCAAAGTTTGTCAGTTTCTCGCCGGCACTGCCCACGGTAGCCGCGGCGATGGGAAACACATTGACGATGGCGCTGCGCTGGGGCGCTTGCATCCAGCGAGTGATTTCGGCTGAGTCGTTCACCGGCAACGTGTTGGGCATCACGCACACCGAAGTGAATCCGCCGGGCGCCGCGGCCCCGGTACCGCTGGCGATGGTCTCTTTGTGCAGCTGGCCCGGCTCGCGCAGGTGCACGTGCAGGTCGATCAGTCCCGGCGCGACGATGGCCCCCCGTACGTTCACGGTCTGCTTCGCCTGGCCGCGCAGCTTGCCCGCGGGGGCCACGTCCACCACCCGGCCGCCGCGCAGCAGCACGTCCATCTGTGCATCCACGCCGCTGGCTGGATCAATCACTCGCCCGCGTTGAATGAGCAACGATTCCATCTAGTGTGCCGCCCCCAGCACCATGGCCAGGATTGCCATGCGGGTCTTCACTCCATTGCGCACTTGTTCGTGAATGCATGATTGCGGACCATCAGCCACTTCGCTGGTCAGCTCCATGCCGCGGATCACCGGCCCCGGATGCATGAGGATGGCATCCGGCTTCGCCAGCTTCATGCGCTGCGGCGTGACCTGGTAGTGGGCAATGTAGTCTTCGACGCTATGGTGCCGGCCGGCGAGCCGCTCTTTTTGTACTCGCAGCGCCATCACCACGTCCGCACCCTGCAGGGCTGCGTTCAGATCGTGATTAACCACAACTCCGGGCGCGAGAGTGGCCGCAATCTCGGGCACGAAGTCGCGCGGGCCACAGAAGACGACCTCGGCCCCGAAGCGCGACAGCAGCTCCGCGTTGGAGCGCGCCACCCGGCTGTGGTACACGTCGCCCACGATCACCACGCGAAGCCCGCGAAGCTCTTTCTTGTGGTTCAGAATGGTGAGCGCATCCAGCAGCCCCTGGGACGGATGCTGATGCATGCCATCGCCGGCATTGATGATGGGCACGGTCATATAGCGTGCCAGAAGGTGCGCCGAGCCGCTATTGGGATGCCGCATCACGATCACATCGGCGCCGATGCTTTCCACCGTCCAGCCGGTATCGATCAGAGATTCGCCTTTCTCGATGCTCGACGAAGTCGCGGTGACCAGCGTCGTGACCGCGCCCAGCGCCTTGGCGGCGAATTCGAAGGAGGTGCGCGTGCGAGTAGAAGCTTCATAGAACAGCAGCACCACGCGCTTGCCGTGCAGCAGTTGCGAAGGACGGTCCGGATCCATGCGCCGGGCCAGCGCTAGAATGGCCTCAATCTGCTCGGTTGTAAGCTGGTTGATGCTCAGCAGCGAACCCAGTTGCGGCTTCATGGTCCTTCCGCCACTCGCTCCATCAGCAGCACCTTGTCGGCGCCGTCGATCTCCTGCAGCTTCACTTCTATGACCTCGTTCGCCGTGGTCTGGATCTTGCGGCCGACAAACGCTGCCTCGATCGGCAGCTCGCGATGTCCGCGGTCGATGAGCACGCACAGCTGGATGCGGCGCGGCCGGCCATGATCGAACAGCGCATCCAGCGCAGCCCGCGCCGTGCGGCCGGTGTAGAGCACGTCATCTACCAGCACGATGTCCTTGTGCTGAATGTCGAACTCCATCGTGCTCTTCTTCACCTCCGGACGATTGCCCACGGTAGACAGATCGTCGCGATAGAGCGTGATGTCGAGGGTTCCCACCGGCACCTCGGTCTTTTCGATGCGGCCCAGAATCTTCGCCAGGCGCTGCGCCAGCGGCACGCCGCGGCGCATGATTCCCACCAGTCCAAGGTTGGTGGCTCCGTTACTCTTCTCCACGATCTCGTGCGCCAGGCGAACCAGGGTGCGCTCGATTTCAGATCCGGAGAGGATTTGCGATTTCTCGCGAAGATTGGGGGAAGCGACGGAGGCTTTGATCATGCCGCTCGCATCATACGAAAAGCGCACGCCACTGAGCAACTGCGAGCAAGTTTGGGGAGTGGCTCAGTTTGAATCTTGGGCGCTCGCAACTGCTTAGCTTTGGAAATCATACTGCACCACTACCCAAGTTTGACGTGATCCAGCGCCCGCCGGCGGGCGATCAGCGGAATTCGCGGCGCCGGCCGAACAGGGAAGCCCCCAGCGCTCCACCCGCCGCCGTGAATAACAAGAACACCACCGCCAGCGTCACCAAAACCAGCACCATCATCGTGGCCGCGCCTTGCGGCGTTGCTACCCACTCGAGCACGCGCTGCATCATTTCCTTGACCTTGGGATCGGGATTGCTGGACAGCTGTTTGTCCATCTGCTCCTGCAGGGCGCGGCGAAAATCGCCGTTGGAACGAAACGCCACGAACGATACGGTGGTCACTACGGCATTCACCATGAAGCCGAAGACCCCGGCCAGAGCGCCCACTCGCATTCCCATGCCTGGCGTGATCAGCGTGCCCGGCACCTGCTTTTGGTAAAGCGTAACCGAAAGCGCCCCGGCTACCAGCATCCATAAGCAGCAACCGACCGAGACAATCGGGATTGCGGAAAGAACCGCCGCGCCTACGCCGCACAGCAGAGCACCCTTCCATGCCAGGTCCCAGCGAATCGCACCGGGCTGTAGCGATTGGGGCAGGCCACCCATCGTCCAGGACTGCGGAGGCGCTATAGGTTGCGGCGGCGGAAGCATCTCGCCCGAGCTGTCAGGCGTGGGCTGGATGGTGTGGGTTTCGCCTTCCGGAGCAACGACTCGGATTTGCGGAGCGCCGCAGTGCGGGCAAAAAGCCGCACCCTCCTGGATCACGGCTTGGCAGCGGTAGCAGGGATATTCCACTTGCCGAACGTTACAGGAAGCGCGAAGGAATTAGCAACTGCGGGGAGCAGCAGTTAGCATTTGGCAGTTAGCCAACTCAGACCCACGGCGGAAACCGCCAAGTTCCTTTTGGAACCGAGCTTCGGATCAATCGACTCCACCGAGCAGAACTCACGGAAGCCGCAGATCCCTCCGCTGTGCTTCGCTTCGGCTGGGATGACAAATTATGCAAGGAGCATCTATGTCCTACGCTAATTGCATTGCTAATTGCTAACTGCCAAATGCTAGCTGTCTATAGCGTGTCCTGTTTCCCATGGGTCTGCACCAGCACGGTTCCAAAGCGCGTGCCGGATCCATGCGGCTCGATCGACACCAGATGTTCGTTATCGTCGCTGCCGGCCTTGATCTCCCAGCCGTCACCATGGGTGTCGGAGCAAGTCAGCTTCTTGTCGTTATCGTCTTTGTGCGGCGAGATGTGGACGTCGGAACCGCCGCTGTGTCCATTGCAAGTCAGCGTACTCCCAAACGCTTTCATCTTGTCCAGATAAAACGCTTTGACCTTCTCCGGCGAATCGTCGGTCTCGTACTCCGCCGCGATCACCTTCAAGCCGAAACCAATGGCGCCGAGGTCGAGGTTCACCGAATGAGTGTCATCCTTGTCCTTGGGACGCAAGTGGGCCCCGGGATAAATCGGGATTCCGTTGTCGGCCGCTTTCTCGCTGCTGTCCACTTTCAGGTTGGCGAATGGGGTCTGAATGTCGACCTTCCCGTCCTTCTTGTCTTTGTCATCGACATTGATGCTGCATGCGCCCAGCAACAGCAGCAGACTGGCAATCATGAGAGCGAATAAACTTTTTCCGACCACGTTATTCATTAGGTCCTCTGCTAGACATTGGAGATGGGCCGCCCAGGCCGGCACCGCGATTAGCAACATTGGGAATACTAACCGGCAAACGGCCAGACATCGGGATTTCGCCAAACATCGCTTTTACCGCACTCAGCTCAGAAACCTGGGCGTCAGAGAATGTACACAGATAGGTTTTGACCTCGGGCAATTGCGCGGCAAGGTAGGGATTGCCCATCGCAACCACTACCGTCTTGTCAGGCGCGCCCCGCAAAACGCTTTGCAAAATGGCCGCCGGCGCGTTTGGCAAAGCGATTCGGTTGGTCTGCGCGCCGCCCTGCGGAGTCAGATACACGGCGGCAATCACTGCCTGTGCCTGCTCCACCGCGTCCATGACGGGTTGCGTCAATCCGGCCGGGTTGCGGGCGTCGATGTACATTGCCTTCGCCTCTGGAATTCGCATCTTCACCTGGTGTTCCAGCACCCGTCCGGCATCGGAACGGCTGTCGTCGGAAAAAATTAACACGAGGGTCCGATTACGGTCCTCGGCTGCAGGTTGATACGCATTTTGCCCGATATTGGTTCCCTTGGGGGTTGCTTTCAACGGGAGCACCTGATGATTATCGCGAACCAGCGTGATTGCCTCGTCGGCGATCTCCTCGGCCGTATCCAGGCTGGCCGGTTTGGCTACGATCCGGTTGATCGCATTGATGTCCACCTGTGTCGCCTTATTCAGCCCGACAGAAGCCTTGGCTCGCAGGATCTTCAGCACCGACTCGTCAATGCGCGACTCCGGAATTTCTCCATTGCGCACCGCCTGCAGCAAACCATGGTAGGAGCCGTCAAGATCGGAAGGGATGAGCAGCACATCGTTGCCGGCCTTCACGGCTTCCACCGCCGCGCGGCCCGCGCCAGCAGAGCCGCCTTCAGGAAACAATTTGGTCAGGCCAGCCATGGTCAACGCATCTGTTATGACTAGTCCGTTGAAACCCATCTGCTGCTTCAGCAGTCCAGTCACAATGGCGGGAGAGATTGAGGCTACATGGTTGGGGTCGGGATCGAGTGCCGGGACCGCGAGGTGCGCCACCATCACCGCATCCACCCCCGCCTTGATGGCGGCGCGGAAGGGTGGCAACTCGACGCGCTCGAGATGCGCCTTGTCTCCCTTGATGGACGGGACCGCCAGATGCGAATCGATGTCGGTATCGCCATGACCGGGAAAATGCTTGGCCGTGGTCAACATGCCGTACTGGTGGGCGCCTTCAATGTAGGCGACGACCATGTTGCTGACCTGCTTGGGATCTTCTCCGAACGAGCGGGTGTTGATGATGGGATTGAGAGGATTGGAGTTGACGTCAGCGTCGGGAAACCAGTTCCACTGCACTCCGATAGCGCGTGATTCCTGCGCGGTGATGCGGGCCGACTCGCGGGCATAGTCCACATTGCCGGTCGCGCCAAACGCCATGGCGTGCGGAAAGCTAGTGACCTCGTTGAGGCGAAAGCCTAGCCCGCGCTCGAAGTCGGCGGCAAAGATCAGAGGGAACTCCGAATCGCGTTGCAGTTGATTGACCAGCGTCGCCGCTTCCAGCGGCTCATTCTTGTAGAGGAAGCCGTCTTCAAAATTCACCGTGAGACCGAATCCGCCAATGTGGTACTTGCGCATAGTATCGCGCAGAGCAATATACTCAGGAGCATCCAGGTTCAGGAACTGTGCCCGCGCCCAGATCATGAACATTTGTCCAATCTTCTGCTCCAGCGACATTTTCTTCAGCGACTCGCGGGCCCACTTCTCGCCCTTCTGGTCAAGATGCACTGGGCCGGGTTGCTGAAATTTCTCCTTGGCATAGGCAAGGCCGGGCATTCCCAGCGAGAGGCTGAACAAAGCGAGTAGAGCGAGACGTGGCATCACGAAGGACGATACCAGAAGCGCTGCTCCAGCTTGAACGTCGGGCCTAATTCGATCTGCGCGCGCTGCACGTAGGGACGACTTGCCGTTTCGAACGGACGCTGCCTCACAGGTCGCGCGAAAAGTGGAGTTCTGAAGTCGTTCCAGGGGCGCACCTTCACGGTTTGCTAAGAATTTGCCTAAGGTGTCTTGAAGGGGCGCACCTTTAGGTGCGCCGTACAAGCCCTCTATTCTTTCTTGTTATCCCGAACCGACTTCAGTCGGTGAGGGATCTGCTGTTACGACTTTGCGCAACCGCGTTACAATTGACCAACATCACTTCGCCGGCCCGCTGCACGATCTCGCTATCGTCGCCAAACCCTCCAAGCCACGTCACCTCGGGCTCGCGGCGAAACCACGTCATTTGCCGCTTGGCGTAGTTGCGATGACCCTGCTGCGCCGCCGCAATCGCCTGCTCGCGGGTGAGCTCGCTGCGCAGCAACTGCGCCGCCTGGCGGTAGCCCAGCGAATCCAGTGCCATCACGTTCTTGTCGGTGCCATAGCGCTGCAATAATCGTTGCGTTTCATCCACCAGGCCGTCGGCAAACATCTGCTGAGCACGGCGGTTGATGCGCTGGTAGAGTTCTTCGCGCGGAGGGTTCAGCCCAATCCGCAGAATGCGAAAGCCGCGCAGCGGATCGCGTCCATGCTTTTGCCACAGCTCGCTCATACGGGTTCGCGAAGCCAGGCAGACTTCGATGGCGCGAATCAGTTTGGGAGTGTCGTTGGCGTGGATCTTCGCGGCCGAAGCAGGATCGAGCCGGCTTAACACGCGGTGCAGACAGTTCGCCCCGCGGGCCGTGGCACGCTCGCGCAATCGTTCACGCAATTCCTCCGAACGTTGCGGTCCGGGAAACAATCCTTCCAGCAGCGCTCGCAGATATAGACCCGTACCGCCAACAACGATGGGCAATCTCTCACGGCGAGTGATGTCCTGAATCGCCGCTCGCGCCTGACGAGCATAGTCGCCCGCCGTGAATGGCTGGTCGGCTTCGGTCACGTCCATTAGATGATGCGGAACCAGCGCCTGCTGCGCATGGGTGGGCTTGGCGGTCCCGATCTCGAAGTCACGATAGACCGCGACCGAATCGCAGCTGACGATTTCGCCTGCGAACTGCTGCGCCAGGCTGATGGCGAGAGCCGACTTGCCCGAAGCTGTCGGTCCAAGAATGACGACCAGCAGCGCATCGGTCCCTACAGAATTATTCAATTCTTCGCCAGGATGGCGATGCGCGGCACTTGGGTCTTCCGCGGGGACTGAAGAAGTCATCGTGCGCCCCAGGGGATGGTTTTGCCAAATCGGATGAATGCCAGCGCCAGAATGAAAAGTGCGATGGCGAGCAGGCCGATTAATTTCCGGCGTTCGCGCAGGCGTTGACGCTCTCGCATCGCTGCATCAAGTTGTTGGCTATCGTGGAGAGGATTGCCACCGGGCTGCTGGCTGTCGTTCACAGCCTCATTCTACGCGTGGCGATCCTAATGGTTCCGGCGTGGTCGATTGCGACAGCTTGACCCGCAGTACTCACTCGATCGTGGAATGAATTCTGAAATGATCTGGCTCTGTTGAGATCCTGGGGTGTAGCCCCCTGAAGGGGCCAGACTCAAAATTGCAGCCTACCCGGTGCTGAAGCGCTGGGCTATCTTGTCGCCGTCGCGCAACGCGGGACTTGGTTCTTGGCGGCTCAAACTTAATTGCGAACCATACCGATTTCCGGAACCCAACCGGGCAACATGGTTCTCCCGCTGTCAGGTCTGGACAAAGCGATCATAAGGTAATGCAGCAAATGCGATGAGTTGAAGTCCTAGGGAAACTCTGATCAAGTTACGGCGAGGTCCCCCAGCGGCTAAAGCCGAATTGATTGTGTGCGCTTACGGACAGCCTGAAGGCCGTCCCCTTCCAGAAGCCGGAGTTAATCGGTGTTCCTCCAGAAACCAATCGCTAGTTGCAAGTTACTGCCTTTATTCAATATCGCCTTTGGCGGGGTTGTAATAGAAGTGGAAGCGCAATGCCAGATAAGGCCCATGGTATTCGCCGGGCAACGGCGCGAACGGCACCGACGCCGTAATGCCGCCCCAGGCAGCGCGATCGAGGGCGACATCGCCGGAAGGCGAGCGAAGGTTCATTCCCGCGATTGTGCCGTCCTTCTTGATGACGAACTCGATCGAAACCTTGCCCTTCTTCATCAGCGGCGCGCGCGCTTCTTCAGGAATGATGTTGTACCAGTTCCTGCGTACAGCATCCAGAACGCGCGACAGATACGGGCCGAAATCGACCCCTTCGGTATCACTCAGGACCTCCAGGTTCCCCTGCACGCGAGCGTTCGAGCCTCCGCGCCCGGCTCCGTAGTCACCACCGCCGCCGCCGTAGCTTCCGCCTCCATGGTGCGCGGCCACCGCGCGCGCCGCCTGCTCAATCGAGGAGCCAGGTGACATCATCCCCGCCAGATTGCTGGGGAACTTCGGTGTCCCCTGTTGGGGGACAGGCAGCCTGGGATTGTCCTGCGGGATGCCCGGCTGGAGCTGCGCCTGCTCCTGACCCTGCGCCTGGCTTGGCTGTTGCTGCTGAGGCGGCTGCTGTTGCTGCATGGGCGGCGACACTTGCGCCTGCTGGGCTGGGGCCGACGGCATCTTAGGCGGCCCGGCGCGGCGCAACTCTTCCAGCGTCTTCTTGTCGAGCGTGGGATGGCGGCTCTCGGCGATGCGGTTCTTGTCCGACAACACATTCGTCTTGGGCGCGACTTTGGGCGTCTTCTGCATGTCGGGCGGCAAGTCAAGATAGGTCATCTGCTGGTTGCGCATCAGATCGGCAGGACTATTTAGCTCCACGCCCCTCATGCCGGGAAATAATTTTGGCGAGAACACGAGCAGGATCACCACCATCAGGTGGACGACCACCGAAATCCAGAACGCCTCGCGCATGCGCGAGCGCTCAAGATCGTCTTCCAGCTGAATCAGTAGATGCGGGGCAAGGTCGACGCCCGCAAGTTCACTGCCTTCCCACAGGGCAAGTTGGTCGTCTTCCCGCGGCGGGAGCGGCGTCGGCGTTTTCGGCGGTGTTAGGATTGATGCCATCCGTTTGGATCAAGTACGCCTGGAGCTCAACCACATTAGACGCCCCTCGAACCTGTGAAAGCAAAAACTTCCCGGAGGATGGCGCAACCGTAGTAAACCCGGCAGCTTAGTGCTAGTTTCTACCTACCATTTTCGCACATGAGTACCTTAATAGGCGATTCGCCATTTGCCGTTCCAGAGTTCCGGAAACTCTTCGGTAAACTGATGGCTATGAAAGCGGTCATCGTTGGCACCGCCGGTCACATCGATCACGGCAAGAGCGCCCTGGTGCGCGCCCTCACCGGCATCGATCCCGATCGGCTGGAGGAAGAAAAGCGCCGCGGCATCACCATCGACATCGGCTTTGCCAACCTTGAGCTGGCGGGACCGTCCGGTGAGCCGATTCGCATCGGCTTCGTCGACGTTCCCGGCCACGAGCGCTTCGTGCGTAACATGCTGGCCGGCATCGGCGGTATCGACCTGGTGCTGCTGGTGATTGCCGCCGATGAATCCGTCAAGCCGCAGACTCGCGAACACTTCGACATCTGCCGCCTGCTCTCCGTACGGCGTGGGATAACCGTGCTGACCAAGTCGGACCTGGTGGATGCGGAGACCCTTGAAGTCGTGACCATGGAAGTGGCTGAATTCCTGCGCGGATCGTTTCTCGATCCCGCGACTTCGCCCATCGTCGCCGTGAGCTCCAAGACCGGCGCCGGCCTCGACCGGCTTAAGAGCGAACTCGCGCGCATCGCCGCTGAGATTCCCGCCAAGGACTCCACTGCAGTCTTTCGGCTGCCCATCGATCGCGTGTTCACCATGAAGGGCTTCGGAACGGTGGTGACTGGGACGCTGATCTCGGGAACGGTGCACAAAGATCAGGAGCTGCAACTCCATCCGGGCGGCAAGCGGTTGCGGGTGCGTGGCGTGCAAGTCCACGGAACGGCGGCGGAGCAAGCCATCGCGGGCCAGCGCACGGCGCTCAATCTTGCCGGGGTCGAGACTAGTGAACTCGCGCGCGGCATGATGCTGACGCCGCCGCAGATGTTTCGGCCGGTAGACCGGTTGGCGGTACAGCTCGACCTGCTGGCTTCGGCCAAGCCGTTGCGGCAGTACGCGCGCGTGCATCTGCACGCCTTCACCGCCGAGACCATCGCGCGCGTGACCTTGATCGACACCAAACAGCTTCTGCCCGGCGAATCGGGATTCGCGGGTCTCAAGCTCGATCATCCGATGGTGCTGTTCCCCGGCGACCGGTTCATCCTGCGGCAATATTCCCCGGTGATCACCATTGGCGGAGGACGCGTGCTCGACGCCGGCGATCCGCCGATACGCATTGCGCGCGATCAACGGCTGCCATTCCTTCAGACCGTCGCCAATGGCGGTCCGCGCGAAGCGCTGCTGGCGCGTATAAACCGGCGCTGGATCTTCGGGCTTGCAGTTGCCGAAGCGGTAGCGGAAACGGGATGGCTTCCCGCTCGGGTGCAACAGGTCGCTGCGGAATTGAAGCAGGCGGGCGAGATCGCAATCTTCGGCAACGTTCTGATTGCATCGCGCTGGCTGGACAGAATTCGCCAGGACACCTTGGCGATTACCGCCCGCTTTCACGACGCGAATCCGTTGCAGCCGGGGATCAATAAGGAAGAGATCCGCACATTCAAGTGGGGGCATGGCGAGCTGTTCGATGGAGTAATCGCGGTGTTGCTGGGCGAGAAGAAGCTGGAAGCCGACGGCGAACTGTTGCGACTTCCCGGTCGCGGCGTGGTACTGCGTGATGAAGAGGCGGACTCGAAGTTCCAGATCGAGCAGGCGTTTGCCAAGGCCGGATTGAAGGTCCCACTGCTCAAGGACGTGCTGGCGTCATTGCCAGTGGACCAGGTTCGCGCCCATAAAATTGTCACCCTGCTGCTGCGCGATCGCGTGCTGGTCAAGCTGTCGGATGATCTGGTGTTTCATCGCGACGCGCTCGACGCCTTGCGCCGCCAGATTGTCGCGCAGAAGACGAAGACCGCCAAGCTCAACGTCGGCAACTTCAAAGACCTGTTCGGCGTGACCCGCAAATATGCGATCCCGCTGCTGGAATATTTGGACCGCGAGCGGGTGACGAGGCGCGTGGGCGATGAGAGAGTGATCCTGTGAAAATCATTCACCACAGAGGCACAGAGAAGAACTCTTAAGAAAAATCTCTTCGACTCAAGCTCTCGCGGAGACCTTCGTGATCGCAAGAGATCCGAACGTCGGAATCCCTTAATTTCGTCGTCCTCTGTGTCTCCGTGTCTCTGTGGTGAGCAAGTCCCTAGATTTTCTCCTCGGCAAACTCCAAGTCCGCCCCCAGCGGATCGGTGAAGCGGTTCGTCAGGTTTGCCAGGCCGATCAACAGATCGAGGTCTACGATCTCCGGTTCAGAGAAATGCGGCTTCAGGTTGGCGATGTCCGCGTCGCCGATGGCGTGGGGATCGCGCGTGAGCCGCTCGGCAAACTTCAGCGCTGCCTGCTCCTTGGGACTAAAGCTGCTGTAGTCGCCCTTGTTCAACGCTTGCCAATCCTGTGGCGTCAGCCCTACGCGTTCCGAGGCCGCCAGATGATGTTGCATGCAGTAGTAACAACCGTTGATCATCGAGACGCGGATGTACACCATCTCGTACAGACGCCGGTCGAGCGCGCGCCCTACGCTGGCGTAAAAAGGCAGAATGGTCTTCAGCACATCCGGCCGGTGAGCCACCAGCTTCTGAAAACTGCCCGGCTTGCCTTTCACTGCCTTCTCATAGACCTCACGCACCTCGGGCGAAGCCTGCTCCATTTCGACATACGATAGCCTTGCCATCGGAAATCTCCTTCACACTCGCACGTATAATAATCGCAAGGCCCTCGCCGCGTCTCTCTGATGGACAAGCCTATTCGCATCATCGGCGCCGGACTGGCCGGCTCGGAAGCCGCGTGGCAATGCGCCCGTCGCGGTGTCGCGGTGCAACTGTTCGAGATGCGGCCGGTGCGCTCCACTCCCGCCCACCAGACGGCGAATTTCGCCGAGCTCGTCTGCTCCAACTCGCTTAAGTCCGACAGCGAGAACACCGCGCCCTGGCTGCTGAAAGAAGAGATGCGCCGTGCCGGCTCGCTGCTGATGGAGATCGCGCGTCAAACCACCGTTCCCGCCGGTCACGCGCTGGCGGTCGATCGTGAGAAGTTCGCCGAGGGTGTGACCGCCGCCATCGAACGGGAACCGTTGATACAGATCGTGCGGGAAGAAGTCACGGCAATCGACGAGCACGGCGCGATCACGATTGTCGCCACCGGTCCGCTTACCTCCGACGCGCTCGCGCGCGAGATTCTTCGCCTCAGCGGCAGCGAGCAACTTTACTTCTACGATTCCATCAGCCCCATCGTCGCAGCCGATTCCATCGACATCTCGCGAGTGTATATGGCCGCTCGCTATGACAAGGGCAGCGCCGACTACATCAATTGCCCGATGACCAAAGAGGATTACGACCGCTTTCTCGACGCGCTGATCGAGACGCATTCGGTCGAGGCGAAAGATTGGGAGGACCTGAACTACTTCGAGAGCTGCCTGCCTATTGAAGAGATTGCCCGCCGCGGCCGCGATACGTTGCGCTTCGGTCCGATGAAGCCGGTCGGCCTGCGCGATCCTCGCTCCGGACAGATGCCCTACGCTGTGGTACAACTCCGGCAGGAGAACCTGCGTGCCGATTCCTACAATGTGGTAGGCTTTCAAAACCATCTCAAGTTCGGCGAGCAAGCACGAATCCTGCGCCTCATCCCCGGCCTGGAGAACGCAATATTTCTGCGTTACGGACAAATCCACCGCAATACATATATCAACGGCCCGACTTTGCTGCGCGAGACTTTGCAGATGAAGCAGCATCCCAACGTGCTGTTCGCGGGACAGATCTCGGGAGTGGAAGGCTATGTGGAATCGATCGCCACCGGCCTGCTGGCGGGAATGCAGGCGTCGGCGCTGGCTCGCGATGCGGAACCCATTCCCCCTCCGCGAGCGACCGCGTTCGGCGCGCTGGTGAATTACATCTGCCACGCCGATGCCAAGAACTTCCAGCCGGCCAACATTACCTTTGACTTGCTGCAACCGCTCGACGACGAGACTGGGCGCCGCATTCGCGACAAGAAGCAGCGCCACGCCATGGTCTGCCAGCGGGCGCTGGCGGAGTTGAACATTTGGCTGGACTCAGAGCGTGCACCACGACGCAGCGAGGACGACCCGATTATTTCTTTCCCTTGGGCTCGTTCCGCGCCCGGTTCTTGATCCAGATCGGCGTGCCGATGAAGCCGAAGGCCGCGCGTATCTGGTTCTCCAAGAATCGCTGATAGGAAAAGTGGAGTTTCACCGGACGATCGGTGAACAGAATGAACGTTGGCGGCGAGACGCCCGCCTGCGTCATGTAGAAAATCTTTACCCGCTTCGCCACCGGCACCGACGCGCGCTCGAAATCGACGTGGGCGAGGAAGCGGTTCATCTCGCCGGTGCCGATACGTTTGCGCCGCTCCCGCGATACCAACTCCAACGTGGAAAAAAGCTTGTCCAGATTCTTGCCCATCGTTGCCGAGACAAACACTACCGGAGCATAGGCGAGAAATTTCAGGTGACGCCGGACTTGTTCTTCGTATAGGCTGCGATCGGCGGGAGGCTTGCCATCTGTGCGTTTGTCTGTCACCAGGTCCCACTTGTTGATGACGACAATCACCGAGCGGCCACTCTCGTGCGCATAGCCCGCGATGGTCGCATCGCTGGCGGTGACACCTTCGACGGCGTCGATCACCATCAGCGCTACATCGGCGGCTTCCAGATGCTTGCGCGCCATCACCACCGAGAGCTTCTCCGCCATCAACTCGGTCTTACCCTTGCGCCGAATGCCGGCCGTGTCGATGAAGCGGTAGGTCTGCCCGTCGCGTTCGAACAGCTCGTCCACGGCATCGCGCGTGGTTCCGGCAACCGGCGAAACAATGGCGCGCGAGGTTCCCGTCAGCGCGTTCAGCAACGTTGACTTGCCGACGTTCGGACGCCCGATGATCGCTACCTTGGTCTCACCAGCAGTCCCGATTTCTTCTTCCTCAGTGGCATCGAGTGAAGTGGCGGCGGCAGCTTCCGCCTGGAGTCGACGGGCCCGGCGTTTACTCACCGCTGGCGGCACCGCGCCTGCGGGTTCAGCCTCGGTCTCGTGCCGCGGCATCACGTTCACGGCGTGATCCAGCAACTCGGCAATGCCGTTGCCGTTTTCGGCGGAGATGGGAAACAATTCTTTGATTCCGAGACGGCGAAACTCCTCGGCGTAAGGCTCAAGCTGCGGCGTGTCAGCCTTGTTCACGGCAAGCATCAGCGGCTTGCCAGTACGCAACAGCAAGCGGGCCAGGTCGATGTCGGGCGCCGCCAACTCGGTGCGCCCGTCCACGACTAGCACGATTACGTCTGCTTGGTCGAGCGCGACCCGCGCCTGGCGAAAGATCTCCGCCGGAATCAGCGCCTGATCATCGGGAACGATGCCGCCAGTGTCGACCACGCGGAACTTCTTGCCAATCCATTCCACATCGCCATAAAGCCGGTCGCGCGTGATGCCGGGCTCGTCGCCGACAATGGCGCGTCGCGATCCCACCAGGCGGTTGAACAGCGTGGACTTGCCTACGTTGGGACGGCCAACAATGGCCAGGGTGCCAACGGTTACGGGTTCACCCTGTTCGGCAGTCCTGCTGGATTCGAATTGCGGTCGACGGCTCAAGCGGACTCTTTCGGGGGGCGGTGGCCTAAACAGCTATTATAGGTACACGATCCCCACGCCGTGTCTTCCCCACCACAATCCGCCACGCTGGCCGCGCGTTTGCCATCGCTTTATCAGTTCTTCGGACCGAATGGCGTACTGGCACGCACGCATCCGGCTTACGAATTTCGACGCGGACAATTGCAGATGGCCGAGGCGGTAGAACTCGCGCTACAGGAGCGGCGACACCTCATCGTCGAGGCGGGCACCGGTACGGGCAAGACGCTGGCGTATCTGTTGCCGGTCATCCGCTCCGGCAAGCGGGTCATCATCTCCACCGGTACGAAAACTTTGCAGGAGCAACTCTTCTTCAAGGATGTGCCTTTCCTGCAGCAGCACCTGGGCGAGTTGCGAGTCTGTTACATGAAAGGACGCGGCAACTATCTTTGCCGCCAGAAGCTCTATGACCTGACCAGCCAGCCGATTTTGAACGGGCTAGAAGAGATCAACCAGTTCCGCATCATCAGCGACTGGGAGAAGACCACCGACACGGGCGACCGCGCCGAACTGGCGGGCTTGCCGGAGAGCAGCCACCTGTGGCCCAAGCTGGACGCGCGCACCGACCGCTGCATTGGCTCGCAGTGCCAGCAGTTCGATCGCTGCTTCATCACCGAGATGCGCCGGCGTGCCGCCGAGAGCGACATCATCATCGTGAACCATCATTTGTTCTGCGCCGACCTGGCGATCAAGGCGGCGGCCGATCGCGCACCCGACGCCGGAGTGCTGCCGGATGCCGGCGTGGTGATCTTCGACGAGGCGCACGAGCTGGAAGACGTGGCCGCCGACTACTTCGGCGTGACCGTCTCGAATTTGCGCGTCGATGAATTGCTGCGCGACGTGGAGAACACCCTGCGCAAGGCCGACATTCCGATCGCCGACGTGCTGCAAGCTTCGGCCAGCGTGCGCGAGCATTCGCAATTCTTCTTCTCGCTCATTCCCCCGGGCGAGGGCCGCTTCGCCTTCGAGAATCGGGCGGAGTTCCTGGAAGAAAATGGCGATGAGTATCTCGGCTTGCAGAACTCTCTGGTGCATCTCTACACCGAGTTGCAGGCCATCCCCAGGAAGCCTGACGAAGTTCATGCCATGTCACGTCGAGTGGAGGAGTTGCGCGTGCAGTTGGGGTTCATTCTGGAAGCGCAGGAGCGCAACACGGTGTTTTGGATTGACCGCCGGCGAGAGCGGCGCGGGCACGGCGGCCAGCACAACGTTTTTCTGCAGGCCACCCCCATTACCGTAGCTGACATTCTGCGTGACACGTTGTTCGAGCATCTGGAGTCGGCCGTGCTGACCTCGGCGACGCTCGCCGTCGCAGGGGGCTTCGAATACATCCGCACCCGGCTGGGCATCCAACATGCTCGCGAGCTGGTGGTGCAATCGCATTTCGACTACGAGAGCCAGGCGCTGCTGTACATTCCACCGGACCTGCCCGATCCACGCGATCCGCAATTCGTGGAGCGGGCATCGCAGCGGATGCGCCAGTTGCTGGAGATCACGCGCGGACGGGCATTCTGCCTCTTCACCAGCTACGCGCTGATGAACCAGCTTTACGAGCGGCTGCTGGGTGAGCTGGAATTTCCTATGCTCCTGCAGGGCAGCGCGCCCAAGAACGCGCTGCTGGAAGAGTTTCGTTTAACACCCAACGCCGTGCTGTTCGCGACAGCATCGTTCTGGCAGGGAGTGGATGTGCAGGGCGAGCAACTGAGCTGCGTCATCATCGACAAGCTGCCGTTCGCCGTGCCTAACGATCCCGTGGTGGCCGCGCGGGTGAAGGCGATTAATGAGGATGGCGGGAACGCCTTCTTCGAATATCAGGTCCCCGGCGCGGTGATCGCGCTGAAGCAGGGCTTTGGCAGGTTGATTCGCTCGCTACATGATCGGGGATTGCTGTGCCTGCTCGACAACCGCATTCTGAAGAAGCAGTACGGCCGTGTATTTCTCGACAGCCTGCCGAAGTACAGCCGGACGACGGATTTGAAGGTGGTGGAGGGGTTCTTTGGGCGGAACGATTGAATAAGGACAGTTACATAGCTCAATCACCAATTAAAGCCACTTGTCCGGATCGGATGGATCTTATTTGATCGATACAAGCTTTGGCATGAGCCAAGAGATCGGCGATGCGGTTTGACCGTGCCCGGACGATAATGACTGCGATACTCCGTTGCGCAAGATTTTGTTGGTAACTGAACAACCTTTATCGAGGCTTAGAAAGACCCGAAAACCGTTCCGTTCGGCAAGAGATAAGAGTTCCCCGTTCTTCCTGCCGGCCAGCCCAGCGTCTGGCACAGTCGAGCAATCGTGGCCAGCGAAGCTGTCCTTATGGAATTTTCGCGGAATGCACTCGTCGAGCAGGATCTTCATCCAAGTTGGCCGACGAGAAGCGACTGGGCAGCCTGGACGAGACTGCGGCCGCACGGGTCACGGTAGGGAAGTCGTCCAGAAACTCCGCCAATGTCTGACCTCCTTCCAGGTAGTCGAGCAATGCCTGGAATGGAACACGCGTTCCACGGAAGACCGGAGTACCGCCGAGGATGTCCGGATCCTTCACTATGATCGCATTGACTGGCAACATAGGTCCTCCCTTCGTCGAAACAGCCCCGCCAAGCCGTCCGACTTACGTCATCATACGTCCAAACAAGCTAAAATAGTTACTTCGCCGTGACCCGCCTATTTGCGCCGTTACGGCCGGAGCCCATGTTTGAAGTTACCGTAGAAGATACCTTTTCCGCCGGCCACTACCTGCGCAACTATCGCGGCAAGTGCGAGAAGCCGCACGGGCACAACTACCGGGTTCGCGTTACCCTGAGCGGCGCCGAACTAGACAAGGCCGGCCTGCTGCTGGACTTCAAGGAACTGAAGGACGTGCTGCGCCCGGTGATGAATTATCTCGATCACGAGATGATCAACGAGTTGGAACCGTTCACGTCGCTGAACCCTTCGGCGGAGAACCTGGCCAAGTATTTCTACGACGAGACCAACTCGCGGCTAAAGCAAAACACCAACGGACGGGTGCGGGTGAAGGACGTCACCATCTGGGAGACCGACACCACCACCGCACGTTACAGCGAGTAAAACGTGCTCTTCGCCGTTCGCTTTTCGCCAGAACAATCGGAAATGTTCTCTGGCAAAAAGCGAAGAGCGAATCGCGGCACTTCATGCAGATCATCGAAATTTACAAATCGTTGCAAGGTGAGTCGTCCTACGCGGGGCTTCCCTGCGCGTTTGTGCGGCTGGCGGGATGCAATCTGCGTTGCACCTGGTGCGACAGCGAATACACCTTCAAAGGCGGCCAACGCATGACCCTCGAAGACATCGAGCGCGAGGTGCATCGCTTGTCTCCGGATGGTGGACTGGTAGAGATCACCGGCGGCGAACCGCTCTTGCAGGAGCGCGAAGCCATCCTGTTGATGGACCGTCTGCTGGGCCGTGGATATAACGTTTTGCTGGAAACCAGCGGCGAGCGGCCGTTGGACAACGTTCCGCCGGCGGTGGTGAAGATTGTGGATGTGAAGTGTCCCGATTCCGGCGAGGGCGATACGTTTCGCATCGACAATTTGCCCTGGCTCACGCCCCACGACGAGGTGAAGTTCGTGGTCGCCAGCCGGCGGGATTACGAGTTCGCACGCGCGTTCATTGGCGAACACGGGCTCGGCTCGCGAGTAGCTTCGGCGATTCTTTCGCCGGCGTTTCGTAAAGACGCAACCGGAAGTCGCGATGTTTCGCATTGCCTGGTCGATCCGCAGGCGCTGGCGGAGTGGATGCTGGCCGACGGACTGAATGCGCGCCTCGGATTGCAGATCCACAAGTTCATCTGGGAGCCATCGCTGAAAGGCGTATAGCTGGGATGGTACCAAGCCGAGAAAACCGCGCAGTCGTCTCCCTCAGCGGAGGCATGGATTCCTGCGTCTGCGCCGCGCTCGCCGTCCGCGACTTCGGCTCCGATGCGGTAGCTGCGCTCCACATCAGCTATGGACAACGGACCGAAGCCCGCGAGCAGATTGCGTTTCAGGGCATTTGCGAGCGGATCGGCATCAACCAACGCCTCATCGTGCGCACGCCGTTCTTTCGCGCCATAGGCGGCTCGGCGCTAACCGACAAGCAGATTGCCGTTCCCGAAGCTGGCCCGGAGATCGGAGCGCAAATACCGGTGACTTACGTTCCCTTCCGCAACGCGCATTTCCTGTCAGCGGCGGCGAGCTGGGCCGAGGTGCTGGGCGCAGAGCACATCTATATTGGTGCGGTGCAGCAGGACAGCTCGGGCTATCCCGACTGCCGTCCCGAGTTCTACCAGGCATTCAACGAGGTGATTCGTACGGGGACAAAGCAAGGCCGCATCCGCATCGAGACGCCGCTGATTGCGCTGCGAAAGTCCGAAATTGTGACCCTCGGCCTTGAATTAGGCGCGCCCTTCGATTTAACGTGGTCATGCTACAGCCGGGACGACCAGGCTTGTGGCAGTTGCGACAGTTGCGTCTTGCGGCTGCGGGCCTTTGCCGCGGCGGGCGCGATGGATCCTATTCCCTACTTGTCGCAGGCTGCCGTACCGGACTTTTCATGACTATAAATCTCAAGATCAACGCTAGAGACGGTTGCAAAAGAGGCGGTCGTTATTCGGCTCTACGCGCTGGAGGAACCATGAAGAAAACTATTTATTTTGCGGGCTTGCTGTTGGCGATGATTGTGTGTGCGGCGCCTTTGTGGGCGCAGGTGAATGGAGATGTCCGCGGGGTTGCCACAGATCGTGATGGCAAGCCAATTAGCGGGGCTACGGTTGAGCTCTACGACGCCTCGACGGGAAGAAAGTACCAAGCGAAGACCAATTCCAAGGGACAATATGTCGCGGCGGAACTCCCCATCGGAAGCTACACCGCGACTTTGGTGCAAAACGGCACTACCCTCGATTCGCACCCCAATGTGCCGGTGACTGCCGGCGGAGACATGACTGTAGATTTCGACATTGCCAAGGACAATCCCGTCTCGGCCGAGCAACAGAAGAAAGTCGAAGCGGTGCAGAAACAGAATGTGAAGGTCAAGGACCTGAATGGCAAGCTGGCACAGGCCAAGGAACTCGAAGCCGCCGGAAATTACGACCAAGCCATCACCCTACTGCAGCAGACGACAGAGGCTGAACCTACCGAGGACCTGCTGTGGGCCTACCTGGGCGATGCACAGCGAGGAGGCAAGAAGTATACCGACGCCATCGATTCGTACCAGAAGGCGCTGGCGATTAAGCCGAATACCGGCGCCTATCTCAGCGGCCTGGCGGATGCCTACGCCAAGTCCGGGCAGACTGACAAGGCGGTACAGACATACGCCGCAGCCGCCCAGGCCGACCCGCTGAGTGCCGGCACGTACTACTTCAACGAAGGCGCAATCTTCACCAATATCGGCAAGGTCGACGAGGCGGTCGCTGCCTTCGACAAGGCAATCCAAATTGATCCCAAGCGCGCCGACGCCTATTACTGGAAAGGTGTCGATTTAATTGGCAAGGCCACCATGAAGGACAACAAGATGGTCGCCCCGCCCGGCACCGCGGAAGCCTTCAATAAGTATCTGGAGTTGCAGCCAAGCGGCAAGTACGCGGACGCCTCCAAGCAGATGCTGGCCGCCATCGGCGCGAGCGTCGACACCAGCTACGGCAAGTCAAAAAAGAAACCTAACTAACAGCGTCGGAGGGCGGCCTCGTGCCGTCCTCTTTGCTTTCCTCGCCGGAGTTGGCTCCCATCAGTTTCGCTCACCCTCGAAGCTCAAGTAGAATCCACAGTGGCGCAGGCAGCTGAAAAAGTTGGTTCTAGGCGAACTCTGATTAAGTCCGCAGCTTGAGGGGTTCGGTAGAGCCACCTCCAGGCCGGCGTCTAAGCGGTTGTCTCGCAGCAGTCTCTTGCCGCCATCACCATGGCCAGTGTCGCCGAACCCGAGCTACTGTCGTTCAACGAGGCAAGATGCCTCGCCGAAGAGTACGCCGCCAAGCTCTCTTCCACCGAACCCGAAATGCTGCCGCTGCTGGAATCGTCCGGTCTGGTGCTGGCCGAGGACTTGCTTGCCGATCGCGACTTCCCGCCCTTCCCGCGCTCCACTCGCGACGGCTTTGCGGTGCGGTCCGCTGACCTGAGCACCTTGCCGGCGCGGTTGCGTTGCGTTGGAGAGATTAAGGCGGGCGCGACGATCGAGCAAAGCGCCATCAGTATAGGCCGTGGCGAAGCCGCCGAGATCATGACCGGCGCTCCTGTTCCCGCGGGCGCGGATGCAGTCGTGATGGTGGAGCATACCGAGCGCAGCGGCGATGTCGTCACCGTGCAGCGTTCCGTGGGGTCGGGCGAAAACGTCGTTCCATTGGGATCGGAAGCTAGCAAAGGCTCGGTGATGGTTGCGCGCGGCACGCGAGTCACCCATGCGACGGTGGCCATTGCGGCCGCGATCGGACGGCCTGAAGTTGCGGCGTACCGGCGGCCGCGAGTCGCCATCCTCGCCACCGGCGACGAACTGGTCGACATCAATCTGCGGCCGGGAGCAAACGAGATTCGCAACTCCAACAGCTACTCGCTGGCGGCCCAGGTTTCCGCCGCCGGCGGCGATCCAATGATCATGCCAGTGGCACGCGACAATGCTGGCGAGCTGTCCGTGCTGCTGCGCAAAGGCCTGGAGGCGGATCTGCTGCTCGTCACCGGCGGCGTTTCCATGGGCAAGTACGACCTCGTCGAACCGGTGCTGGCATCCTTCGAGGCGCGCATTTTCTTTACTGGGGTGCGCATTCAGCCGGGGAAACCGGTTGTCTTCGGCGAGGCGAAGTCGGGCGAAAAACTTACCCCGTTCTTAGGGCTACCAGGAAACCCAGTTTCGACCATGGTCACGTTCCAACTCTTCGCTCGTCCGTTACTCGACGCCCTCGGCGGCTCGAAGCCGCAGCCGCTGCCCTTCGCGCAGGCCGGGTTGAAATCGGACCTCACCATCAAGCCCGGCCTCACGCGCTTTCTGCCCGCAAAGCTTAGCGGTACGCATGTGCGGCCCGAGGTCGAACTGGTGCGCTGGCAGGGTTCCGGCGACCTGATGGCAGTGTCGGGATCGAACTGCTACATCGTGGTACCACCTGACCGCGAGCGATTTGCCGCGGGCGAGGCGATCACCATACTGCTATTCTGATCGCCAATGGCCAAAGCGAAGAACAAGCCGAAGAAGTTGTCGCACTATGACGAGGCTGGCCAGGCTTCGATGGTCGACGTTTCCGGCAAGCAGCCCAGCGTGCGCGAAGCCGAGGCAACAGCTTTCGTGGCGATGAGTCGCGACGTCCTGCGCGCGCTGCCGCGGAATCCCAAGGGCGATCCGCTCGAAGTCGCCCGCATCGCGGGAATCCAGGCCGCCAAGCGCACCTCCGATCTCATCCCCATGTGTCATCCCATCCCCTTGAGCAAAGTCGAAGTCGAGATCAACGTGAAGAAAGACGGCGTCGCCATTCGCACGTTAGCGCGGACAACTGCCGTGACCGGCGTCGAGATGGAAGCCATGGTTGCTGCATCGGTCGCAGCTCTCACGGTGTATGACATGTGCAAAGCGCTGGACAAGGGGATCATGATTCGCGAAGTTGTTCTGCTGCGCAAGTCCGGCGGGAAAAGCGGTGACTACCAGCGTGTCAAGACGAAGGCGACAGGCAAATCAACACGACCATGAGAACCGCCGCCGTCCTTACCGTCAGCGACTCCTGTTCGCGCGGCGAACGCGCCGATCTTTCCGGGCCGGCGACCGCCGAGCTGCTTCGCCAGCACGGCTTCGATGTCACGCATCAGGAAATCGTTGCCGACGACCAGCCTACGATTGAAGCAGCGCTGGTGCGATTAAGCAAGCAAGTGCACTTGGTGGTCACCACCGGTGGAACCGGCATTGCCGCGCGCGATGTCACGCCGGAAGCGACGCGCGCGGTATGCTCGAAACTTATCGAAGGCATTCCTGAAAAGATGCGCTGCGACGGACTGGCGCAAACGCCTTTCGCGATGCTTAGCCGCGGACTCTGCGGCATCCGTGGGCAAGCGCTGGTTCTGAACCTTCCCGGCAGCCCAAGTGGCGCCGCGCAATCGCTGCTGGCCGTCATCGAAGTCCTGTCGCACGCGGTTGATCTGCTCGCCGGCAAGACCGAGCACGATCACGGAGATCGCGGTTGAGGCGACAACCCGGCACGGCCATCGCGCCCTGCGTACAATAATCGTCTCGCTGCGCTAGCCTTATCTGAGAGGAAACTTGGATCCGCTGACTCACATGCTGACCGGTGCCTGCATGGGGCGCTCCGGCTTCAATCGCAAGACCGCGCTGGCCACCGTGACCATGGTGCTCGCCGCCGAGGCCGCCGACCTCGACGTGCTCTGGGAAGTTCGCGGTTCGATCGCCGGTTTGCAGCATCATCGCGGGATCACTCACAGCTTCGTGGGTGTGCCATTTATGGCGGCGGCGGTGCTGGGCCTCGTATTCCTTCTGCATCACTATCGATCTCGCAAGCGTGCGGCCGCTGCGAGTCAGCCTTCACCAAAGCTGCCCGTGCGCTGGGGCTATCTCTATTTCTGCGCGGTACTGGCTGCGCTCAGTCACTTGCTGCTCGACTACACCACCGCCTACGGCATTCGCCTATTCGAGCCGTTCAACTATCGCTGGTACTCCTGGGACATCGTTTACATCGTCGATCCGTTGATTTGGATCGTGCTGATCGCCGGGCTTGCCATACCGGCGCTGTTCAGCCTCATCAACCAGGAGATCGGGGGGCGCAGCAAAGGTCCACAGGGTCGCGGCGGCGCCATCGCTGCTCTCGTCTGCCTCGTCCTGATATGGGGCTACCGTGACTACCAACATCGCCGCGCCGTCACGGCCATGAATTCCTTCCTCTACCATCAGGCCGAACCCACGCGGCTGGCGGCGTATCCCTACATGATCAATCCGTTTCGCTGGCACGGCGTGGTTGAGACCACTGACTTCTTCGCAACCGTTCCGGTGAATTCTCTGGCCCCCGACGTGGAGTCGCAAAACGGACAGCTGTACTACAAGCCGCCGGAAACCGCGGTCAGCCGGGCAGCGAAGTCGTCATATTTGGGACGCGTATATCTCGACTGGGCGGTCTTTCCCTATGTCGCGGAAAGAAAGCTCGAAGGTGGTGCCGGCTACCTGGTGGAGTTTCAGGACCTGCGCTACGCCTATCCCTCGGTCTCGCGCCGCGCGCCATTGGGCGGCTTTGTTTTGCTGGGTCCCGACCTGCGTGTAGTCCAGGAAGGAATGAACTCCAGCCGCTCGCCGTCTGGAGAAAGCCTGCAGCATTCGCCGAGTCCGTAACCGCGCGATTCCTCCGCCGCGAAATTCTTGTCGTGGCCAAGTATCTTCTCGCGCGCCTTACTGGGTGGGCCGCTCGGTTCTCCGCCGTGAGCGACGCTTACGCAGCCGCCAAACCCACCAGCCGATCAGCAACGCGGCCGCAATCACAGCGATCGCCAAGCGCAGATGGCGGTGCACCATCCCTCCCACGAAGCCCAGGATCGCAGGCCCGTAACGGATCACGATCAGCGACACCAGCGAGAAGCGCAGCAGTCGGCCAAAGAAAATCGCAGCCAGAAAGTGGCCGAAGTTCATCTCCGCTACTCCGGCCGATAGCACGAACAGCTTGAACGGCGTCGGCGGCGGAAGCATGGAGGGCAGCATTACCGCCAGGAATTCGTGCCGCTCGAAGGAAGCTTTGATCTTGTTGAACCGCTGCTTCCCGATTCGCTTTACCAGCAGCAGCTCGCCACCTTTGTAGCCGATCAGGTAAATCACGATGCTGCCCAGGGCCGAGCCGGCCGCTCCCATGGCCGCGTATAGCAGGAAGCGCCTGGGGTCGGCATACGCATAGCCCGCTACGATAGCGTCCAGCGGCATACCGAGAAAGGCCGCGTCCACCGCGGCAAATCCCATCACGCCCCAGATTCCCAGCGGCTTCAGTAACGCCAGGATCAGCAGGCTCCATTTGTTGAGAAGATGTTTCAAACCAGTTGTCAGTTGCCCGTTGCCCGTCGTCGGTAATCGGATGTCCGAAGGGGCAACGGGTACTCAATTCTACGCGAGGAAGTGATGCAACGATTCGCTTGTAGCTAGTGCCGGGGATTCCGGCCCATGTCTGACGGACAACCGACAACCGGTTCCCGACAACTGGCATAATTGCTGGATGCCATCCGGCAGCAAAGACGTGCCCCAGAAGATTGAGGCGCTGCGCGAACAAGTCCGCTACCACGAGCATCGCTACTACGTGCTCGACGACCCCGAACTCAGCGACGCCGAGTTCGATCGCCTGATGGACGAGCTGAAGGCGCTCGAAGCCGTACACCCCGAGCTAATCACGCCCGATTCTCCGACTCAGCGCGTGGGCGGCAAGCCGCGTGAGGGCTTCGTCAAGGTGCCCCACTCGTTACCCATGCTCTCGCTCGACAACGCCTACAACGAAGACGAGCTGCGCGACTGGGAGCGGCGCGTGCAGGAGTTGACCGGCGAATCGCACGTCGATTACGTTTGCGAACTCAAGCTGGATGGCATGTCGCTGGCGCTGCGCTTCGAGGGCGGCAAGCTGGCGCTGGGCATCACGCGCGGCGATGGCACGATCGGCGAGGACGTAACGCTGAATGTGCGCACGGTGCGCAGCGTTCCATTGGCGATTCCCGCCAAGACGCTGACCAAAGCCCACTTGCCCGCTGACTTCGAAGTCCGAGGCGAATTGCTGATGCCGCTGGGCTCGTTCTTGCGTATGAACGAAGAGCGCGAGGCGCAAGGCCTGCCGAGGTTTGCCAATCCGCGCAACGCCACCGCGGGAACCGTGCGCGTGCTGGAGCCCAACGTCACCGCCTCGCGGCGCCTCGATTTCTTTTCCTACTTCTTACTTGTGAACCGACACACTTTCTTCGAGCGGCACTCGGAGAGCTTGAAAGCGTTACAGACCGCCGGCTTCAAGGTGAATCCCAACCACCGCCTGGTGCACAATCTCGACCAGGTCTGGGAGTTCATCAATGAATGGGAGGGCAAGCGCGAAGGTCTGCCCTACGAGATCGACGGCATTGTCATCAAGGTCGATCGCGTCGCGCTACAGCAAGAGCTGGGCTTCACCGGCAAAGCTCCGCGATGGGCCATCGCCTACAAGTACGCCGCGCGCTCCGGTGAGACGCAGATCGAAGACATCCTGATACAAGTCGGCCGCACCGGGAAGTTGACGCCCGTGGCAGCGCTGCAGCCGGTCTTGATTGGCGGCACCACAGTCAGCCGCGCCACCTTGCACAACATGGACGAGATTGAGCGGCTGGGCGTGCGCATCGGCGACTGGGTTTTGGTGGAGCGCGGCGGCGATGTCATTCCCAAGGTCGTGAAGGTGTTGGAAGACAAGCCGCGCGGCCATCGCCATTTCCACATGCCCGAGCGCTGTCCCGTCTGCGGAGGCCACGTGGTTCGCGCCGAAGGCGAGGCTGATCACCGCTGCGTGAACGCCAACTGTCCCGCCAAGCTGCGCGAGAGCATTCGCCACTTCGCCTCGCGCGGCGTGATGAACATCGAAGGCATGGGCGACTCGCTGGTCAACCAACTGGTCGAAGCCGGGCTGGTGAAAAACGTCGCCGATCTCTACGACCTCACTGAAGAAAAGTTGCTCACGCTGGAACGCATGGGCAAGAAGTCGGCGGAGAATATTCTGAACGAGATTGAGAACTCGAAGAAGCTGCCGCTGGAGCGCGTGATCTACGGATTGGGAATCCGTTTCGTCGGCGAGCGCACTGCGCAATTTCTGGCCGAGGCTTTCGGATCGATGGACGCGGTGATGAAAGCCAGCGAAGAAGAGCTGCAAGAGGTCAATGAAATTGGACCGCGCGTCTCGGCGGCGATCCGTGAGTTTTTCGACGAGCCCAAGAATGTCGATCTGGTGAAGCGTCTTCAGAAATATGGCTTAAAGTTCGAAGGCCATAAGAAGGAGCGCGGGACGACTCTTGCCGGCAAGACATTCGTCCTCACGGGAACGCTGGAGCGTCACACGCGCGACGAAGCCAAGAAGCTGATCGAAGACGCCGGCGGCAAGGTTGCCGGATCGGTCAGCAAGAAGACCGACTACGTGGTCGCCGGTGCAGAGGCTGGATCGAAGCTCGACAAAGCGCGCGAGCTGAAGGTCGCCATCATCGGCGAGGACGAGATGGAAACCTTAATGAAGGGCCAGCGCGAGGGCGCGTAGAGCAAGAAATCCCTCTCTGAGTTTTTCGCAACCAGCAAAAACCTCCAGCGCTACCAGCGAATCTTCAGCCGTAACATTCGCGCCAGGCCGGCGATGCCGGAACCGAACAGCAGAAGGCTGCTGGGTTCAGGACAATTGTTCAGGCCAGCGACCGCGCAGCCGCTGGTCGAGTTGGTGGTGCTGGAGTCCCAACCGACGGTGAACGCTTCCGAAGGAATTGTTCCGAGTGTGTTTTCCTGTGCGACGGACGGGCAACCTGGCGACGTGCAGCCTACGCCGGAGTTCTCATCCCAGTAAGTCGGATCGCCACTGGGGACGCTGGCGTTCTGCAAAGTCAGCCAGTAATTTCCGGCGCCCAGTATCGGGCCGAGGCCGAAGTTACTGGACTCTTTGCACACGTCGAACCCGAAGCCGTTCGTGCTGCAGCCCGACTGGGTCAGGCTGAGGGTTCCGTCAAACAGGGTATTGCCAAAAGCCGAGTTACCGACCTGCAATTCGACATTCGAAATGCTGTCGCCGGGATCCAGCCACGCGTAGAAAGAGAGGCTGTTCAGCGGGTCAGCGCCACCGCTGCCGCTGACCTGGAAGGTGTCGCTAACGGAAAAACCAAAGTTGATGGTCCAAGCATCGATCTGCCCGTTGACGGGACCGTTGTTATACGAGCCTTGCGCCATGGCCGGAACGGCAGCCAGTGCCAAGCACAGCAGAATGAGCGAAGCAAGATACAGTTTCATAAGGACCTCCGCGTGAAGAACTGCGGCTTTAGTAGGGTTTATCCGATTCGTAAGAGATCCCGGGCAACCGGTAGAAGAGTTGCCAACAGAAAAGGCGGGAAAACCGCAATGACAGTAGTAACTGTCGAGTCCGCCGCGCAGCTTCTCGGGCCGCGCTTTATGGATCCTAAATATTACTTTCGCTGTCCATGATGCTAGCGATGGGGGGAAATCACGACCAAATTCACACACTTTTGGCCGGCAGGTTCTGTTTTGGGAAAACAAACGAATCGCCCGGCGGCGAGCTTCCCTGCTCGATTCAGCGCTGAGAGCTGACGGCTGATCGCCTCTCAGAACTTCGCTTTCAGCCTTTGATACGTGGTCTCCAGCAGTTCGGGCAGGATGCGTGTCTCGCCGATCACGGTGATGAAGTTGGCGTCGGCGACCCAGCGGGGAAGCACGTGCATGTGAATGTGGCCGGCGATCCCAGCACCAGCAGCTTTACCTACGTTCATTCCCAGGTTCACGCCGTCGGGACGATAGAGCTCGATGAGCGTGATTTCCATTTGCCGCGAGAGCGCCATCATCTCGTTGGCGGCGGCGGCGGGAAGTTTGTGCAAGCGGTCGAGGTGCTCATAGGGGACAATCATGCTATGTCCCGAGGTGTAGGGAAACGCGTTGAGGATTACGAAGTTGTATTCTCCGCGGTGAAGGATCAGGGACTTCCGGTCGTCGCCCGCGCGCAGCAATTCGCAAAAGATACAAGATGGAGCGTCGGCTGAGGTGTCGGCAGTGGTGAGGTAGGAATAGCGCCACGGAGTCCAGAGGTAGTCCATATATTCGGCAGAGTACCATCTCGCTTGGCCGTGCCGAAAGCGACCGCGTTCTGGTCACACGATGAGGTGACACAGCTACTTGACTTCCAGATTAAAAGTCGGAAAAAACGCAGTAAAATCGGCGCTGATCTTATACTTACGCGTTTGACACTGCCCCCCCCGGTTGCTATAGTCGAGGAGTTCCCTGGAAGCGCAGCCCGCTCCATCGGATCCGGCCGCTGGGTTTGTCCAAACCGCTTTGAGCGGGACCATCATACCTGAAGACTCAAGCCAGCAGTCCGTTTTATCTTAGGCTCTCGACGCGTTTTGAAATCGCGCGAGTGTGCGTACGCAACCAACATGTCTTTCGAAGAAACCCACAACGCTCCGACCACCCAGACCCAGGAATCCGGCCCAGCCGAGCAGCCCGAAACTCAAGCTGCCGAACAGCCCAAAGCTCAAGCCGCCGAGCAGCCTAGCATCCAGCCGGCTGAGCCGCATCTCGAACCAGTTTCCGATGCCAGCCCCCATGCTGCCGACACCGCAGCCGCGCCTCCTGCCAGGTCTGAAAAAGAACCGACCATGGAAGACTTCGCTAGCGCTCTCGAGACCTTTGAGCAGGAACAGGCCCAGACCGAAGCCGCGCTGAACGAAGAGCAGATCGTTACCGGCACGGTGCTGAAGGTGACGGCGCAGTATGTGGTCGTGGACATTGGTTACAAGTCCGAGGGCGTTGTCCAGGTCGCGGAATTCCAAGACCATGAAGGCAACGTGACCGTGCAGCGCGGCGACGAGATCGCCGTCATGCGCGAGCCGGGTCACACCGAAGAGGGCTACATCCACCTCTCGCACGAGAAGGCGCAGCGCCTGAAAGCCTGGGACGCAATCGAGAAGGCCTTCAACGACAAGGCTTCCGTAAAAGCTCGCGTCATCGATCGCATCAAAGGAGGTCTGACCGTCGACATTCTCGGCGCTCGCGCCTTCCTTCCCGGTTCGCAGGTCGATCTACGTCCCGTCCGCAACCTCGACGGTTTGAAGGGCCACGAGATCGATGTTCGCATCATCAAGCTGAACAAGAAGCGCGGTAACATCGTGGCCTCGCGCAAGCAACTGCTGGAAGAGGACCAGTCCGAGAAGCGGACCAAGACCCTGGAGCAGTTGCATGAAGACGCTATTTTGACCGGCTCGGTCAAGAACCTCACCGATTATGGCGCGTTCGTTGACTTGGGCGGCATCGACGGCCTGCTGCACATTACCGATATGTCGTGGGGACGCTTGACTCATCCGCGCGACTTGGTGCAGGTGGGCGATCAAATCCAGGTCAAAGTGTTGAAGTTCGATCGCGATAAGCAGCGCGTGTCGTTGGGCTTTAAGCAACTCACGCCTGACCCTTGGCTGGACGCCTCCGAGCGTTATCCGGTGGGCGCGCATGTTAGCGGCCGGGTCATCAGCGTGACTGACTACGGTGCGTTTATCGAGTTGGAGCAGGGAATCGAAGGCTTGGTACACGTCAGCGAAATGACGTGGTCGAAGCGGATGAAGCATCCCTCCAAGCTTGTCAACGTGGGCGACCAGGTGGAAGCGGTGGTGCTGAACGTCAATCCGACTGAACGCCGCATTAGCCTTGGCCTGAAGCAACTCGAGTCGAATCCCTGGGAGAGCTTGCACGAGAAATTTCCTGTGGGCGCTATCGTGGAAGGCAAGGTGCGCAACCTCACCGACTTCGGCGCCTTCATCGAAATCGAAGACGGCATCGACGGGCTGGTCCACGTCAGCAACCTGAGCTGGACCAAGCGCGTGAAGCATCCTTCCGAAGTGTTGAAGAAGGGCGACAAGGTGAAGGCCATCGTGCTCGCCATCGAGCCCGACCAGCGCCGCCTGTCGTTGGGCGTGAAGCAGCTTCAGCCCGACGTGTGGGACACCTTCTTCGAGCAGCACCGCGTAGGCGACGTGATCCACGGCAAAGTGCTGCGCCTGGCCAGCTTCGGAGCGTTCGTCGAGATCGCCGACGGCGTAGAAGGCCTCTGCCACAATTCGGAGGCAGTCGACTCGCATGGTGCCCCCATCAAGCTGGATGCCGGCCAGGAGCACGAGTTCAAGGTCATCAAGATGAATCCGGCGGAGAAGAAAGTGGGACTCAGCATTCGGGCGGTCGGAGAAGAGGCCACGCGCTCCGATGTCGAGGCCTACAAGGCCCCGGCGGCGAGTTCCTCCTCGTCCGGCAGCGGCTCTACCATCGGCGAGTTCATGTCGTGGAAGCGCGCCAGCAACGAAAACAATTAAGTCGAGATTTACGCACACCAAAACTGGCCGCCAACGATGGTGGCTTTCGTATTTTTCGCGAGAAAATTCAGCCGGCCGCTGCCGCACTTTACCGGAAAATTCTGGGAAAAAATGATACGCGACATTACTTGTTCAGGTCGATCTGCAGGTTGAGGTTCGGTTTTTCGCGATCGTCGAATTGGCTGAGGGTCTTGGTCTTGCTCTTCGCGCCATCCTTCTGCGCGTACACTTCATAGTCGACGTTCAGGGAAAGCTCAGGAAAACGATAGGTGCCGGCAGTCTGGGAAATGTAGCTCTTCATGGCCAGCGTCTTCGTGTTCTTCATATAGACCACGGCGTTGGCAATCGGCTTGTCGCTTTTGTCGAGCACCGTCCCGGTCAGAATGCGAGAGGTGAAGTGCGTAGTCTTGTGCCCGTCGTCGCTGGAAGGCGACGTTCCCCCCATTGGGATCGTCAATTGCGCGCGGCAACTCAGCGCAACCACCAGTAACAGCAACGTACCGAATGTCCTTTTCATGAAGTTCCTTCAGCCGACTACCTGGGTGAGAGCGTGTCTTGAGTTAGATGAATGCCGACGTCTTTACGTTCATTGTTGTCGATGTGGGCCGTCACTTCCGGCTTAGGCTGGCCCTGGCGTGTCTTGACCTCAGCCTGGATAACATAATCTTGTGTGCCCACGGGAACGCGCTGCGCGAACTCGCCATTGCTGTCTGACACCAGCTCCCATTTTGCCTTCTTGTCCGACGCCCTCCGTATCTTGATTGGAATGCCGGCCACGGGATGGTTGTCTGCCCCCCACACCGTGCCGTAAATCAGAGCATAGTCCTTCTTCATCGCCGTTGCCGATTGCGCCAAGGAGTCGCTCGCTACCGCGGCCAGGGCGAAAATCGAAATGAGGATGCAAAACAGAACCGGGCCACGGCCGGCTGTGGCCCGCCCTCCCCGGCGCGGCTTAGTATTCACCTTCCTCCTCTTTTTCTTCCTCGTCTTCGTCTTCTTCCTCGTCCTCGTCTTCCACCGGCGTCAGTTCCAGGGGTTCGATAGCCACCACTTCGAAATCGCTGCCGCACTCCGGGCAAGACACGATTTCGCCTTCGTCAACCTCGTCTTCTTCAATATCCAGATCGCTCTCGCACTCAGGACAGATAACCATGATTGCCTCCGCTGCTCTTGGTTCGGGCTCGCCTACGGAATTACGACGCGTCCGTCATTATATTTAGATTCTCCCGGCGGCAGCGTCAAGTGATAGACGCCACCGGATTCCAGAGGTTGCGCGAAGTTCGTACCATTTTGAAATCGCTCGCGACCGTCTCTGCGTTTGTAATGATGGCGGTTTCTTTTCCAGTGGCTCTCTTCGCTCAAGCGCTGCAGAGCCTCTCCCGGAAATGTACGCCTCTTGACGAAAGCGCTGCAAAACGATTCCACTCTACAGTGGGCGTCTTCTCCTGGGCGGCTTGGCGGCCAGCCATGCAGTGCTGTGGCGCGACACCACGGCCACTGAATGGCAGCGCATGAAACCTAGAGGAAACTGCACGCGGGCCACTTTGCTGGTGTCGAAGGACAATGTAGTCTTTGCTGTAAGCGCTCGATGCCAAGGGCACCGCTGCCTGGCGATCATACCGCTGCCGGAACGTTGAGGGCCGGCACTGCATAGAACGGAGCAAGTCATGCGACGCACCACAAGCATGGGGTTGAGTTTTCCGCCGTTCACCCGGGCAGTGAAGCAACTGCTGATCGCCAACGGTGTCGTCTTCTTAGTATTTTGGTTGCTTCGCGCATTTGATCCGACTGCGGTCTTCGGGGACTGGGCCTACTTCCACCTCGGACTGGCAGGCTCCGCCGTCGTACACGGCGAGATCTGGCAGCTGATCACTTACTCCTTCCTGCATTATGGAATCCTGCACTTGCTGTTCAACATGCTGGCGCTGTGGATGTTCGGCGCGCAGCTGGAGGTGGACTGGGGCTACAACCTGTTCCTGCAGTTTTATTTCTTCTGCGTGATCGGGGCGGCGTTGGTAACGGTAGTGGTTTCGTTCACCGGACTTTTGGGCGTGTCGCCGCACACGTTGACCGTGGGCGCCTCGGGCGGCATCTATGGATTGCTGCTGGCGTTCGGCATGTTGCACGGCGATTCGGAAGTCATGCTGTTTCCGCTGCCATTTCTGATCAAGGCGAAATACTTTGTCATCGGCATCATTTTTCTAGCGCTCTACGGAGCGTTGTCTTCCGCTCGCGGCGGAGGGCAATCCATCGCTTACATGGCCCATCTGGGCGGCCTGGTCTTCGCCTATATTTGGCTGAAGCTTATTCCGCGCCGCGGCTTTGGCTATGCCGCGTCAGAGCGCGCCTTCGGAATCCGCAACTCCTACTACCGATGGAAGCGCAAACGCGCCGCGCGCAAGTTTGAGGTCTACATGCGCAAGCACGATGATCGCGGCGATTACAAGCACGAAGACTACTTCGACGAGTTGGGCAACATTCGTGATCCCAGCGCCCGCGAGCCGCGCAAGAAAAACGGGGACAACCGCCCGCCGTGGGTGAATTGAGGCAGTAGTCAGTTGTCAGTTCTCAGTTGCTGGTGGCCGCTTGCCGGCCGCAGTCGGCGATCAGATTATTGTTTGTCATCCTGAGCAGAGCATTCGCGCCTTTTGCTCGCGCGGAGTCGAAGGACCCCTCTGTTCTGCAAGCTCTTCTCAATGCTAAAGGCCGCTTTCGGCTGGCTACTGACAAGCCGAGGGCTGATAGCTGAAGGCTAAAGGCTGACAGCTAACTCTCGAACACTTTCTCCAGGCTCTCGTAAACGATGGGAATCGTGCATAGCTCGGAAAGAATCATCATCAGCGGGCCTGAACCCGCTTCTGCTCGGGACCGATCTCGGAGTGCGCGCCAAAAAGGAAGCGCGGATAGCGTACCGCGTTGAATTCGGCGCCGATCAAGATGACCATTGACACCAGGTAGAGCCAGATCAGCAACGCGATGGCCGTCGCGACCGATCCATAGATCACGTCGTAGTTTCCGAAGCGGTGCAAGTATTCTCCAAACACTACGGTGGAGACGAACCACAGTACTGTTGCCAGCGTCGATCCTGGAAGCACGCGGTGCCACGGCTGGGTGCGCGGCACGCCGTGATGATAGATGAGTCCGATGACGGCAATGCTGGTGAGGGTGGCGATGATCCAGCGCAATGCGGTCCACAGGCCCAGGATGTACGGTCCCAGCTCGTGACCGACACGGTACATGATCCAGCCTTCGATCTGATTGCCGAACACCAGCAGAAACGAAGCGAACACCAGGGGAATGCCGGCCAGCACCACCAGCAGAAACGCGATCATGCGCTCTTTCACCAGGCCCCAGATTTTCGGCATCTGATACGCGTTGCGAAAGCCCTCCATCCAGGAGATCATGACGCCGGAACCGGTCCATAGCGTGATGACGACCGTGGTGAGCAGGAACTTGAACGTTACGGGCTTGGTGCCCATAAAAAACTGCAGGACGGCAGCGCTGGTGCCCTCGGGCAGGATACGTCCCAGCGCGTGACTGATTTCGCGAAAGAAGCCTTCCGTGGTGTGCGATGAGGCGAGGATCGACGCCACCACCAGGATCGCCGGAAACAGGGTCAGGATGGCGGAAAACGCCGCCGCCTTGGCCACGGCAAACGCGTCGTGCTGAAAAGCGCGCCACAGCGCCATCCGAAAATGCCTAAAGAACCGCGCCATAGGGAGTAAGTGGAAGTTTACACAAACAGTCGTCAGTTGTCGGTTAAAGAACCCGCCGGGCCGGCATTCTGTTGGGCTCGACAACGGAACCTTCCCCGACGGCGGCATCAGAAGCGATAGAGCGCCAAGTGCGCGATAAGCGCAATTCGGGAGAAGTCCCGGTCGAGGGTGAAAACGCAGGCGCCATGTTCAAGAGCAATGGCTGCGATCAAGGTGTCAATGGTGATGGGCGAGATGCCTTTTCCGCGGGCGGTACGGTAGATGGCAGCCGCTGCCCGATAAGTTTCAAAGCCTCCGGGTTCCAGCATGTCGAACTGCCGAAGAAACTGCTCAATAGCGCGGGCGTCTCGCGTGAGGCCCTGCAAAACTTCGGTGACTATCACTCCAGTCAGCGCCACAGGTTCGCAGTCCTCGATCATGCGGCGCAGTTCGCCACCGCCGCGTCCGGGAGAGGAACTGAAGAAGTCGACCCAGACAGAGCTGTCCACCAGAATCAAACCCGATTTCTCCGGGAAGCTTTCAGGTTGCCCTTCCATATCCCGCTGCCGTAGTAACGAAGAATGCCTTTGCGGCTCTCGGAGCGGACGAGCAACTCGAGCGCCTTGTCAACGATCTGGCGCTTCGTCTTGAGATGGGTAAGCTTGCGCGCTTCGCGAATCAAGCTCTCGTCGATGTCGATGTTGGTGCGGGCCATGAATCACAGCATACACCCTTTTACGCCAAGTTTGTGTATGGGCTGGGTTCGGCACGCCACCTATTTACCGAGCTACTAAAACACCTTGCAGGCCGTGACCTGCCCCCAAACGAAAAACGGCCACCAAGATCTCTCCCTCGATGGCCGTTATTGTTACGTTGAACGCTACGCCGAAGTCCTGCTCTGACCTTACTCCACCGCCAGCTCCTCGGTTTCGTTTTCGCCTTCGTGACGTAGCAGTTCCAGCGCGCGTTCGGCTTCTTCGTACGCGGCCGTGACCTCCTCCTGCACCTTCGAGGCAGCCTCTTCCATCTCCTGCGAGAGCCGGACATTGCGGTAATACTCCATGCCGGTGCCCGCGGGAATCAGACGGCCCACGATAACGTTTTCCTTCAGACCGCGCAGGTGATCGACGGCGCCCTGGATGGAAGCCTCCGTCAACACGCGCGTAGTCTCCTGGAACGACGCGGCCGAGATGAACGAGTCGGTCGAGAGCGAGGCTTTGGTGATACCCAACAGCAGCGGACGGCCGGTAGCCGGCTTGCCGCCATTGGCAATCGCCTTCTCGTTCTCTTCGCGGAAACGGAACTTGTCGATCTGCTGTTCCAGCAGGAACGGCGTATCGCCCACGTCTTCCACTTTCACCCAACGCATCATCTGGCGAACAATCACCTCGATGTGCTTGTCGCTGATGTTCACACCCTGCAAGCGGTAGACTTCCTGGATTTCGTTCACCAGGTAAG